>CALJNA010000067.1 GCA_937981955.1 uncultured Granulosicoccaceae bacterium | reverse complement strand
AGGTGAATGAAACGCAACTGAGCACGAGTTTTCCCGATCTCGTGCAGCATTGTTTTTAGTTCGCTATCGGTTGGGAGCTTAGATTGGAAACGCTCCTCAAGCTCTCGTTCAAGCGCAATTAATTGATTCCCTGCTTCGATTGCCTGCTTCTTCATTTCATCATGCAGTGTCTGAATTTCATTCAATTGGTCATTAGTCAGTCCAATTTCATTTTTTAGCTCTAATAAATGTACTGGACCCGGTATTCCATTAAGTTCTGCTACCAATGCCATACCCCATCCACCGCCACGTTCAAGCTCAACAATATCCTCTTGCGACAGACTCTTAATGGCGCGTGTTTCCTGACCTGAATACTTAGAATGTTTTGCGATGTCAGCAACGGCTAAGTTCAAGCAGGTAATGGCTAATAAAGCTGTAATCAGGATAAGTTTCACGCTCATGTTGATTGATCTTGGTGATTGGACCATTAGCTTGCCAATTTTCGCAGCTTTATGACATGATAATTATCATGTTGGATGAAATATTAAAGGCTCTACAGAATAGGAGCACAACGGTAAGTTGCGAACGAGATGCAACACTCTTTTTTCGTGGCGATATTGTAGAGTCTTTGTTTGTGCTGCAAACCGGTCAAATCGCGCTCACGCGACATATGGAGGACGGCAAGAGTCTGGTTTTATTCCGAGCCGTTGGTCCTTGCATCTTGGCAGAAGCATCCGTTTACTCAAAGGTATATCACTGCGACGCTGTCGCTCTTTCAAACTGCGAGTTACGCAAAGTACCAAAGGGTGACTTTATTTCGTTACTTGACTCAAATCCAGCAATGGCAAGTTCGTGGTCTGCACATCTTGCTCAACTTTTACAAACAGCTCGTCAGCATAGCGAGATCATGCGACTCAAAAAGGTATGCGACCGGGTTGACGCCTGGATTACATTGAATGGTGGTGAGTTACCTGCAAAAGGTCAGTGGAAAGTGCTGGCAGCGCAATTAGGTGTTTCTGTGGAGGCGCTATACCGCGAATTGGCTACTCGTAATACTTGATTATTCTTACTGATGTTCAATCATACGATGAACTTAGTAGTTTCATTCCAACGATGCAAACGACCGAAACATGGATGCCATCAACTTTTTAGCTATTCTTCAGTTGGTCGGCAAGAATCGGCCCGGAGCGGCCGTGCGTCTTAGTCAAACTAACCGTTCCCATTCAGCTTCGACATAACCGAGTCGCCGATTCAATGCGATTGGTGCAACATTCTCCGTATCGTGAACCGTGTAGGCAAATTTTACTCCAAGTGATTTCGCGTAGCGGATGCCATGCAGTTTCAACGCGATGGCAATGCCGGCTCGACGATATGGTGTAAGCACGCCTGTCATTTCGTTAAAAATGAAATTGTGTTGTTTCCAGTTGGAGTTCGCTGTCATCCCGATCCAATTTCCGTTCAGTAGTGCAATAATGACGCCCTTTGGGTCGTAACTCCGCCCATACCGCTTCTCGCAAAACTCTCCATATTCGAAGAATTTTCCCCTAGCTGGAATATCGGCAGAACATGTTTTGTTAAGTTCGTAGAGCAAGCGTCGATGCTCTTCTGTGTCTCCAAGCAATGCTATCGATTGAAAAGAGACGCCAAGATTTTCAGCATGCTTAAGTACGCCGCTATAGGGAGACTCTTCAAACGATGTGATGTCAAGTTTCAGCTTTACAACTGGTCGGTTCATCACTTGAGTCTACCTTTCACTGATTGTTTTAGGAACACTAGAGACAGTCGAGTTCTAGAAAATATCCCGAACATGTGTAATCGCCAACCGGCAGCTATGGAGGCCAAGCAGCCCTCAATATTTAGTGACAACCCGCTTGCAAATCCTATAAACTGTAAATATAATCAGTACTCCCCTTTTCTCAAGGAACCAGAATGCAGGGATTAACCAAGCGGCAGCAGGAAATTCTTCGAATGATTCAGTCGCATATTGCGTCTACCGGGTTTCCGCCCACACGCACAGATATTTGCGAATACTTTGGCTTCCGCTCGCCAACCGCTGCCGAAGATCACTTGCGTGCGCTGGAGAAAAAGGGCGCTATTGAGCTTATTTCGGGCACCTCACGCGGCATTCGCGTGGTTGAAGATATCGAAGAGGACGGCTTGCCGCTGGTTGGGCGTGTCGCTGCGGGCGAACCCATCATGTCCAGCGATCACATCGAAGACTATGTACAAGTCACACCAGATCTTTTCTACCCGCATGCCGACTATCTGCTGCGTGTTAAAGGCATGAGCATGCGGGATGTCGGTATTCTCGATGGCGATTTACTGGCAGTACACGCAACTAATCAAGTCAACAGCAACCAGATAGTGGTTGCACGTGTCGATGATGAAGTCACCGTTAAACGCTTTCGCCAGCGCGGCAATATCGTCACCCTGCTACCCGAAAATGAAGAATTCGACCCTATCAGAGTCGATCTTCGCGAGCAGGATTTCTCGATAGAAGGCGTCTACGTTGGTGTATTGCGTCTCGAACACTGACGTTATGAAGGCGATAAAAATGTCGAGCAATTATCATGAAACTCGCGTCTGTTAACGCTACATCAACAAACATTGCATCGATAAACAACGAATCGATAAACAACGAATCGATAAACAGCGAATCAATAAACGTTGCACAAATAAACAGTGCAAAAAACGATACGCTCGAAGAATTACTCAAATCTCAACCGGCTCTGTGGCGGGGCCGCGATCAACATAATGACTACGCAGCGGTGCCAACTGGCTATGCACAACTCGATGCTGTGCTGCCATCGAACGGCTGGGGCATCGGCTGCCTGACTGAACTGCTTCTGGAACAACACGGCATTGGCGAGCTCAGCCTGTTGCTGCCAGGCTTAAACCAGGTTACCAGCGAGAATCAATGGGCAGCGTTTGTTAATCCGCCCTATTTGCCTTATGCCCCCGCACTGGCCAATGCCGGTATTAATCTGGAACGGCTGCTAATCATCAACACCGCTAACGACAACGATACCTTGTGGGCTACCGAGCAATTATTGCGTGCCGGTATTTTTGCATCCGTCGTTGCGTGGGTAAACCGTACAACAGCGCAGAAACAGCGTCGCCTGCAACTGGCTGCAGAGCTTGGTAAAACCTGGGCAACCGTTTATCGTCCTGCCAGCGCACAAGACCAGCACTCTCCTGCCGCACTGCGCATTATCGTTGGCGCTGCAACGAATCACGTGCCAAATCAAGAATCAAATCACGCACCTCAGCAAATGAAGCTCGACATCATCAAGGCGCGTGGTGGAAAACAACACAGTGTCAGCATTCACCCAACCCAGTTTGATCAGCCACAAGGGGCTGAGTGGCCGGCAATGTCGCCAGCACAAAAAATGAATCAGACAGTCAGCTCAATTGCATCTGTTACACCAACAACACCAGAGTCTATAACTGAACCAGAAACCAATACTTCTCCCGGACTCTAATCATGCTCTGGGCTTGCCTGTACTTTCCACAGTTACCGATCGACCGACAGCGTGCAACACACACGAGTGATTTGCCCACCGCTGTAATTCATCAACACGGTTCACGCAAGCAAATCATGGCATGTAACTCCATTGCAACCGAGCTCGGTATTCACTGCGGACTGGCTTTAAACAGCGCTTACGCCATTGCACCGAATCTGCAGACCAACGAATACCTTGAAGACGAGCAGCAAGCACACCTTCATCAGTTAGCACTATGGGCTTTGCGTTACTCATCATGGGTAACGCCGCGTATGCCAGCGACTATTTTGTTGGAAATAAAAGCAAGCTTGAAGTTGTTTGGTGGGCTGGATGCCCTGCTCGCACAATTACATGACGATGCAGCAGCACAAGGCTTAAACATGCTTATTGGTTTAGCCCCAACATCCACAGCGGCAAGCTTGTTTGCTTATGCCGGTATTGAAGAACCTGCCCGCTCAACCAAAACCATGCAACGGCTACTGGATAATATTCCGGTTGAGTACCTGACTCTGGATGAATTCACTCAGCGTGGCTTACGCCAATCAGGTATTCGTGTACTCAAACAGTTAATCGATATTCCGCCGGCTGCATTAACCAGACGCTTCGGCCATCAGTGCACCGATATTATTTACAAACTCAATGGTACTTTGCCAGATCCTTGTCCGGCATTCATCGCACCGGATACCTTTTCGCAAGCATTCGACCTGACATTGGAAGCACCCGACACCAATGCACTGACATTTCCACTGAACCGACTGCTGAACGCGCTCGGTGGTTATCTTAAGTCAGGCGATCACGGTGTGAAGTCACTGGATATTATTTTGTATCACCATCGCTCAGCACCCACTGTTGTTGCACTGCGTTTCCTCAGCGCAACAGCCGATCACAGACATTTACTTAAAGTAGCAAAAGAGCGATTGGCAAACACCTCACTGCCTGAACCGGTTACCCGGGTAAAAATCAAAGCCACGGAACTTGCCGATATCGAACGCGACGGCAAAGACCTGTTCCAAAAAAGCCAGGCGCAACCTACCAGCATTCAACATGTGTTTGACAATCTGATGGCCAGACTTGGCAAAGACGCTCTTTATACTGCTTTACCCGATGATGATCATCGACCCGAAAAAGCCTGGCTTGCTGCCATGCTCGAAACAAAGCAACCACCCAGCGAATGGCCAGCCCGACCACTTTGGCTATTACCCGAACCCCGTCCCGCAACCGAGATTCTGACACTGGCAACGCGACCTGAACGAATTGAAAACGGCTGGTGGGGAGACGATGACGTACGACGCGATTACTGCATTGCCCACAATAAAAAAGGCAGCTACTTTTGGGTTTTCAGGTTGCGCCAGCAGCCAGCAACACTATTCATTCACGGCATTTTTGCTTAGCGACCAAAACATCAGAAAAGGCTTCCTTTTAGCGACTGAATCCAAAAAATCGAGCTCGCGAACAAACCCGGTTATGCCACAAAATTAGACACAACTAGCTAGCAATTCCACAGACCAAACGTGCGCGATTTCACAGAAAATAGACAAACATTTTTCATCTGTCGCACGTGGATATGAATTTAACCTATTGAATTTAATAGCTATTATTCAAAATCGATCGATATATATCCAAAATTGAACCAATTTCCGTGAATTTCATCGAAAAGACGGTCAATGGATAGGTTATTTCGCCGATAACTGGGATGTAGAAAAACAAGTGTCCACATCCGGACACGCGGAACGCCGTACCAGATTGAAAAATCGGTGCGAAAACGGACAGTAAAACGTTTCGATGGAACAACGATTGGCGGTAACTAAAAACACTCGGCTGAGTCGCGGTGCAAGTGGAAGGCAGGTAGCCACCCACACACCGATGCACCGCAGCCAATTCCACTGTGCAGCCATGCTTGTCACACAGTGGATTGCGCGTGTTCATGGTGGAGACATTCACCATGGCTGAAGCGCTGAAAAAAGACAACACCAAAACCGTTATCGCCATCGGCTTTCTTGCCGTATTTTTGTTGATGGGCCTGGCGATGGTCTTGTCGATGGCAACGATGAATTCCGCCAACGAGGAAATGTCTGAGTTAATCGAAGACAACGCTCAGAAAACCAGCCTTGCCTATCAAATGCGCGACGTTATCCGTCTGCGATCAGGCGCGATAAAATCACTGTTGCAAATCAACGAACCTGATGAGCGCGAGAAGGTATTCGATAAGCTGATCAGTAGCACCGAATCGTACGTGAACAGCAGATATGCACTCGAGGCGCTGGGTGCCAATGAGCGCGAAACAGAAATTCTGCTCAAAGTTGAAGAGGCAGATCGACGTGTAGCCGAGGTGTACGACAAAGCCAACAACAAGATCTACAACATGAATAACTCACCTGACATGTTGAAATCGGTGCTGGCAGAGGTGCAGTTGCAGGAATTTGTGCTGCTGAATCACCTGAACGATCTGGTTCAGCTTGAAAAAACATTGGCGGAAGAAACGCTGGCAGCCAACCAATCGCGATACAAGAAAATTCAAGGCCTGTTGTTAACTTTAGCATTAGCCGTGTTTGGCACCTCAATGCTTATCTCCGGTTTCGTTATAAAACGGGTTGCCAGAGCCAATAGCAAAATCGCTCATCTGGCCAGTCATGATGATTTAACCGGTCTGAACAACAGACGTTCGTTCGAAGAGCACCTGAAACACACCGTTGCCGTTGCGCCACGCAGCAAAGATGCTTATGGCTTGATGTTCGTCGATTTGGACCGGTTTAAAATAATCAACGATACCTGCGGACACCATGCCGGGGATCAGCTACTGATTCAACTGACGTCAATGATTCAATCACGACTGCGTCGTGGAGATATGTTCGCGCGTTTGGGTGGAGATGAATTCGCCATTATCGCAAGAGCAGATAATTTTGAAGCCATTACTAATCTGGCAGAAGATCTTCGCATACTCGTGCATGACTTCACGTTCCACTATGCCGAGCAGGCGTTTAAAGTCACCTTGAGTATCGGCGTTATTCCCATAGAAGGAGATGTGACTGACATTGAGGCCATTTTGAGTGATGTCGATTCAGCCTGCTATGTGGCAAAGCAATCCGGTCGAAACCGCGTTCATGTTACGCAGGAAAACGATGCTGAAGTAGTCAAGTACCGCAACGACATTGCCGGTATGCAAAACATTCGACTGGCTCTGGCAGAGGAACGACTGGCGCTATTTTATCAGCCTGTTTATGCAATTCAGCAAGATGGCGTCAGCATGGCCCACTGCGAAATTCTGCTGCGTATTAAAAGTGAAACTGGCGAGATGTTTTCTCCAGCCGAATTCATACCGATAGCTGAAAAATACAATGTGATGACCGAAATCGACCGCTGGGTTTTCACCCACGTTCTCGATTGGGTCGTTGCTCATCAGCATGATTATGAAACGCCGCGGTTGTTAATCAATCTGTCCGGCTTGTCGTTTATTAACGAAGAATTTTTAAGCTTTGTTGTGGAACAGCTGCAAACACGCGATATTGATCCCGAGCGGCTTGCGTTCGAAATTACCGAAACAGCGGCCGTGGATAACATGGAAAAGGCTAACGTGTTTATTGATCGTGTTCGCGAACTCGGCAGCCGCTTTGCGCTGGACGATTTCGGATCTGGTTTTTCAACGTTTGCTTATTTGAAAGAACTCCCTATCGATTACCTGAAGATCGACGGTTCTCTGGTTAAAAATCTGGCCACCGACGGTATCGATCGCGAGATGGTACGCGCCATCAATGAAATCGGCCATACGGTGGGTGCGCAAACCATTGCCGAATTTGTTGAAGACGACCAAACGCTTGAGTATTTAAAAGAGATGGGCGTTGACTACGCTCAAGGCTACGGTTTGTGCAAGCCTCAGGCACTGACTCAGCTTGTAAACGAACTCAAACCAATCGACCATCAGAACGACCTGAAAAAGGCTTCCTGAGCAACTTCACCGTTCTTAAAACCGCGATTCACACGTCGCGGACATTCGTGTGTACCGCATACCCTTGGTCAAGCTCAGCCTGGGTCGGCATCCTTACATCAACGACAACAATTTTGAAATGCAGAATTTGGCCTGCGAGGGGATGATTGGTGTCCACTATGACGGTTTCATCTGTTACGTCCGTTACAGTCATCATTTCGGTTTCATCGCTCTGCTGATTGGATGCTTTAACGCGCAAACCAACCGACACATCGATTCCTTCAAAACGTGAACGAGGTAATTCGTGAATCAGCTCTTCCTTGGAATAGCCATAGCCATCCTCAGGATAAATAACCACATCGAAGGCATCACCTTTTTGATGACCGGTAAGCTCCCGCTCAAGGCTACGTAGCAAGGCATTGGTGTTGTGCATATACACTAGCGGCAACTGACCCTGAGACGAATCGAGTAGTTCACCGTCGCCATTTTCAAGCCGGTAACTGATTGACACGACAGCATTGTCATCAATAATCATGGCGGATTCATTCGAATTCATAATCAATCAGGATTGACCTGTTTCCTGTTCTCGGCGTTTGACAAGCCCAGCAATAAACTGGCGCAGCACCTGGTCACCACATTTTCTGTAGTTGCGGGCATCCGGTTTGCGAAACAAAGCACCTGCCTCTGATGCTGACAACGCACTGCCACCTGCCTGCAAAATGGCATGCACATCATCCGATCTTAGAGATAACGCAATGCGCAGTTGTTTGAGCACCACGTTGTTATCCATCTGCAGGACTTTTTTCTGCTCGCCTTCAGGCTTCGCAGCATCGGCTATCGGATGACTTTTTTGTTCTATCTTCCGCTCAGCGCCTTTCTGGTCTTTTTTTGAACGATCTGGCCATGGGCTCGGTGCTTTCTCTTCACGCGGTCCTCGATTTTCTATAATGAGGCCCGCCAGAAACCATTCTATATGCTGAGGAAGGCATGGCTCGTAATCCGCATCGTCCTCTTTGGCGCGCCAACGCGCTACTTGCCTGGTTGTGGCTTGCCCGTCACCAAGCTGAATGAGCCGCGCTGTATTGGAATCATCGCAGCGCAAGGCGTAACGCAGCCGTCTCAATAAATCGTTGTTATCCAATCTAAATGTCCATCAATAACGGGGTAGGAGTCACGCATGTTAAGATCTGCACTTTGTTGCAGCACACGTTTATTGCTCAGGAAGTCGTCACTATCGTTAATTCGTGTGAATTACGTCTCAATTGTAGCCGCTCCGATTCCGTCAGGTAGTGCGTTTTTGTATTATGGCATTGATACTGAACATGACATGCGGCTTGCGAAAGCATTCACCAACAGGAAGTCACGCGAAAACAGTTTATTAAATGGATGCACTGGTACCACACAATCTGCTCTGGCTAGCATTATATGTCATTGCCGCGTTGCTTATCGGATACTTCATTGGCTCCCGCCATTCCAGAAAACAGCAACGTGATTTGCAGCGTGAACTCAACCAACAAAGCCTTGATATGCTCGATGTCAAATCCGAGCACTCGAAGTTGCGCAAGTTTCTGGGTCAGTCACAGCGCAAAGACCGCTTGCTCAAGCTGACCCTGAAGCAGCTCAAAGACGCCAATCATCGCGCAAACTTGCTGCAAAAACGACTCAATCACATAGAAAAACAGCACTACATAAAAACCTCTCGCTTGCGATTGCTCGCCACGCATGCATCCGACAAAGCGCGACGCGCAACCAAAATTGCTGCTAGAGCGACCAATCATCTCAAACAGATTGAGAAGAATTTGCCAGCCAAGCAAACCATCAATGCACCGCCGCCAAAATCCTATGGCCAGGCTGCCGCCGTGCCGGTACATGTGGTCGATCAGCACCCACCAGAAGCACAAAAAGACGCAATCATGCGTGTGTCGAACAGGGACTCGGCGCGCTTCACCCGGCTGCGCTCGAGCAATGAAGAGCGACGCTTCAATTCAGCCAACCTGCAAGCCATCGATGGTATTGGCCCATCAGTTGAGAAGAAACTGAACCAGGCCGGCATTCACCGTGTCGAACAGCTCGCCAACATGAGTGATTCGGATCTTGCAGCCTTGAGTATTGTTGTTGGCGTAGACAAGAACACCGATCAAGAGAACTATACTGCAGCCTGGAAAGGTGGCGCTCAACGCTTACTTGGTCAATCCTGAACCGATATTTGCCTCAGGCAACATAAGCCAATTCTGTTAACCCGTTCAACCTGTTATTATCCGCAACATGCAAAACGCTGCGTTGCCGATCGAATTTCAGGAAAACGATACGCCGGGTATCTGGCCGTGGGTCATTGGCGCCGTCGCACTCATCTTGCTCACCGTTTCAGTTCGGTCAGATCTTAAGAATATTCCGCGTAGTTTAAGCCGTCAGGCCCACGTGGTTGCGGAGTCTGCTGGTGCGACCACTATTGATCTGCACATGGACGGACGAGACCTGGCGCTAAGCGGTACGCTTAATCATGGCGTGCCCAGAGATGCGCTTGTAACCCGGCTTGCCAGCATTGACGGTGTGCGAGTGGTCGTCGATGACATGACAGAGTTTGATCCGGCCGAGCAAGCAAGGCTGGAACTGAGCAGCTTCAAAGCTGCCCTGTCTAGTATCGATTTCTCACAGGTTGCATTTGAGCGCGGTAGCGCATCTTTAACGGCGAACAGCCGCTCTGCCCTTTTACAACTAGCCCAGATTCTGCAGGCCTACCCTCAGTACCGGGTGCGTGTTTCCGGTCATACGGACAATACGGGACGTGCCGAAGTCAATCTTCGCATCAGTCGCCAGCGTGCCAGTTCGGTCGCCGACTTCCTGACGGATAATCGAGTCAATCCGAATCAGATCATTGCACAGGGATACGGTGCGACCAGACCCATCGCCGACAACAGCACAGAGGCTGGTCGGGCTGCCAACCGCCGTATTGAAATCAACTATGTCAACTAGTCACAAGCTCGGGAGAATGGCGTGATATACCTTTTTTCTCAGATAGCGATCAGTCTCGCACTCGCGTCCATTGTTGGCGGTGCAATCGGTTGGCTTGCTCATCGGGCTCGCGCTGGTAAACAGATCAGTCAACTTCAGACCGTCGTTTCTCGTCAGCAGCAGCAGGTCAGCGAAGCACAAACGCAAGTCAGCATCTTAACTGATGATTTCGACGACCTTAAAAGCCAGAGCGAAGCTGAAATTGCCGAACTCCAGCAAGATAATCAGAAAATTCCGGCGCTTAATCAGAACCTCGAGAAAAGCCAGCTGCTGGTTCGACAACTTATGCAGCAGCACAAAGCCGAAATCGTCGAATTGGTTGAAGAGAACGAAAAGCTAAACGGCCGTGCCAAACAATTTAATGATCAGGAAAAAGCCCTGACCAAGCTTCAGGCGGAGCTTGATATTGAACGCCGCCGCAACAAGCAATTGGGTGAAGATTCGGCAACCGATTCGTCGTCATCGGCGGAAGACCTAACATTGTCTGGTGAATCACAATCAGAATTGCCTCTTGATCTGCACGACAACAACACATCGTCGGTCGCGAAACCAAACGGTGAATCGGAGTCTGCCAGCTCGGCCAAATCCGAATACCAAAAACCCGAGGTTGCATCGGTTACAGCACAAAGTGAACTCGCCGGGATTTCTGCAGCTGTACAGAACACAGGCAGCAGCAACCATTCAAAGCTAGACGGCAAACCAGAGGTGGCAGAGCAAAGTAAAAGCGCTACACCAACTGCGGCCGAAACCGAGGCAGAACTGAAGCAACTGCGAGATCAGTTGGCGGCCGATTTACCGGATAAGCACGCTAAAACCATTAATCAGCCAAAGACGCTATCGAACGGGTTACCCGAAACCAATGTGGATCACGATCACCTGGAACCACTGTTCGATCCGGTGGATCAGCAGGATGACTTGAAACAAATATTTGGCATTGGTCCAGTGACCGAAAAGACCCTGAATAAACTGGGCATCACCTCCTACTCGCAGCTGGCAGAGCTCAAGCAGCACGATATCGAGAAAATCGCCGATGCACTGCAGATTTTCCCCGGCCGAATCGAGCGTGACAACTGGGTTGGTGGCGCGCGAGCGCAATTAGAAGAGGTTCTGGAAGACCTTTAGCGGTGCTGTTAAGGCGGTATTTGCACGAAAATTACCGCTAAAAGGCCTCTTCATTTATATCTGACTTCCGTAATGCCAGGCTGGCGCAGGGATTGCTATTGTAGTGATAGTCCCAATATAGACGGCAGCCCGCTTCCTTAATCGCATCCGCACTTGTGTCCATAAAGCAACTCAACTGTCCTCAATGCACCTGCGACCTGCACCTCGCGCCTGTTATCGCTCGATGCCAGGTGAAACCGTGACGCCTCGTTTTCTCAACTTTTCGACTCGCTGTTTGCTCTTACTGGTTTGCCTTATAAAACCAATAGGCGCGTTAGCCAGCGAGAATCTATCTGCATTCTCAGATTGCACAATCGGTAACAACGCCGGGCTGATCGATGCATCCTGTGCCACATTAACCGTACCGCTGGACTACGATGCGCCGGACGGCAAAACGATTGACCTGCGCGTGGCACGATTAGCAGCACAGACGAACAAACCGAAATCGGATGCTTTCACATTAATAGCAGGTGGCCCCGGACAATCTGCCACTGAATCTTTTCCAGCGGCATCGTATGCGTTTCGCCATATACGCCGCGATCGCGACATTATTCTGCTTGATCAGCGAGGTACCGGTGAATCGAATAAGCTCGATTGCCCTTCAAGCGACGACGAGGATGAAGCAGATTCGTTAGTGTTTGACAAAGTCAAAACAGAGGCGGATTCCAAACGGTGCCGCGAAACACTCGATGTAGATCCGCGCTTTTTCACCACCAGTGTCGCCGTAAAAGATCTGGAAGCGTTGCGTCTGGCTTTGAATATAAGCCAATGGAATCTGTACGGTGTTTCTTATGGCACGCGTTTTGGCCTGCACTATCTGCGTCGTTACCCGGATTCAGTTCGAACGATTATTCTGGATGCAGTCGTACCACCCGAGGTCGCTCTGGGACCGGAAATTCCTTTGGTAGCGCAACGTTCGCTGTTGCGCTTGTTCGATCGTTGTGAAAGCAACCCGGATTGCAATGATTCATTTCCACAACTGCGCGCAGGTACGTTAGCGTTAATGCAGCGCTTAAACAAAAACCCGGAAGACATTCGGTACGAAGACATCAACTCTGGTGAGTTGCGAGAAATCAAATTCACTGATCAGCATCTTGCCAAAACCATGCGGCTAATGTCGTACAGCGCTCACGGCAATGCGATACTGCCTTCCATGTTGTACGACGCCATTGACAACAACAACTTTGCCTCGCTGGCAAGACAGGCAAGCTTACAAACCTCAGGACTAAACACGGCTATTGCCGGAGGTATGTATAACGCCATTATATGTACTGAAGATACACCGTTCATACCAGAAGATATTGATCGCGCCGAGCTGGACGATACGTATCTGGGTTCCGATTTACTCGATGCGATGTACAGTAATTGCAAATCATGGGATGAAGGTGTTCTAGATGACGACTTCAAAAATCCGGTTGTGGCAGATACCCCGGCACTTATCCTGTCCGGCAGTGATGATCCAGTCACACCTCCGTCTTACGGAGACAGTATCGCCGCTCACCTAAGCAGTTCACTACACATAGTGAATGAGCATCAGGGTCACATGCAGGCCGCCCTGGGATGTATGCCATTACTCATGGCAGAATTTATTAATACAGCATCAGTTGCGTCATTACCAATTGATTGTCTTGATCGACTGCGCGCACCGGCGTTTTTCGTCGACGCCAATGGCCCCTTGCCATGATAAAGGCGATGGATCTTAGAAAGTCGTTCTCTAAACCGGGAGCGGGCCGAAAAAGTGAACCGGTGATGGCGGTGAGCAACGTTAGCTTCACGGCCAGCGATGGTGAGGTGACAGGTTTGCTCGGACCGAATGGCGCTGGCAAGTCTACAACACTGCGAATGCTGGCCACACTGGTCAAACCAGACACTGGAACTGCAAGCATCGATGGTTTCGATATTGGCAGTGACGTTCTGGCGGTACGCAAACAGCTCGGCTTCATGCCGCACAATGCGGGAATTTACCCTCGGTTGACGACAAAAGAAAATATCAGCTACTACGCAAGACTGTGCGGCCTGAGTCGCCACGATACAGCCAGACGCGTCGATGAACTCGTCGAACAACTGGGTATGCAAAGCTATGCCGATCGTCGCGCAGCAGGTTTTTCACAGGGACAAAGAACGAAGGTTGCTTTGGCTCGCGCGTTGGCGCATAGACCGCAAACACTGATGCTGGACGAACCAACCAATGGCCTGGATGTCATGGGTACAAGAGGACTACGCGAAATCATCAGAGATTTGGCTAAATCCGGACACTGTGTGCTGTTTTCCAGCCACATAATGCAAGAGGTATCAGCGCTGTGCGATCACATCGCCATCATATCGGACGGACGTATAGCCATTGCAGATAGTCTTGACGGTATTAAAGCAAGGACCGGCGAAGAAGATCTTGAAGATGCGTTTGTACGAGCCATTGGAGAGACACCGTGAGATTTCTTGTTGTCATGTTCAAGGAAATCCGTGACAACCTGCGTGATAAGCAAACGGTTTTCTATGCCCTGCTTTTCGGGCCTATACTGATGCCCTTAATTCTGGGCGGATCTATTATTGGTAGCCTGAAACAACTTTCAATTGATTTTGATGAGGTCACCACGCTAACTGTAGTCAATGGCGACAGTGCCCCGAATCTGATGGATTTCCTGCACAGCAATAACATCGATGTTGTTGATGCACCAGATGATCCGGAAAAAGCCGTACGACGTGGCGATATTGCTGTTGCACTTAAAGTCATGCCAAGCTTCAACGAAGCATTGCGAGCAGGTCAACCTGCGCCGCTCACCGTGTTTGTAAACGATGGCGACAAGGAGTCTTCGAAACAGGCACGCAGAGTGATCACTTTACTACAAGCCTACGAGCGTACAATCGATGCGCTTAGATTACAGCACCGAGGAATTGACCCTAACGTCTTTAACACGTTGGATATTAGCCGTGAAGATGTGTCGCTTGACGGGGCTGGCGGTCAGCTTATTGCTTCGCTTCTACCGTTTCTATTGATCATCTCTATGGTAATGGGCGGGTTTTACCTTGCAATTGATACCACTGCCGGCGAACGGGAACGCCAGTCTTTAGAACCCTTGCTAAGTTTGCCACTAAACCGCGCAGAGCTTGTACTGGGCAAGTATGGTGCAACGCTTTGCTTTGTTGCTTTATCCTGTGTTCTCACCTCAGTCAGTGTCTTCTTTCTGTTCAAGTTTTTTCCCACTGATATATTGGGTGGAGGTCTTAACTTTGATGGTCCCACCATTTTCAAAGCTTTCCTGGTGGCATCGCCACTTATCGCATTTATCTCTGCGGTACTTATTACTGTCTCTGCCTTTACACGAAGCTCCAAAGAGGCACAAACCTACCTCGGTGTTCTAATGGTTATACCGATGGCACCGTTTTTCATATTGCAGTTCGTCACCATACGATCTGAACTGCAAAGTATGTTTATCCCAATGATGAGTCAGTATCAATTGCTGGAAAAAATTGTCCTTGGTGATGTAACGCCAGCCTTGCATATTGCACTGTCTGTTCTCGGCACTTTGTTGTTTGCCGGGCTGCTACTGCTGCTTGCAATAAGACTCTATTCGCGCGACAGAATCTTGATGTAACACCGTTGCACTGCGGTATTGCCTAAGCGGCAATAATCAACGCTGTGGCAGAAACACAATGTTAAGTCCTTTTTTCAGTTTGCTCACCACACCGCGAAATTAGAGCTGCATCGCCTTTTTACCGTGGTTACACTGCGAATAAGTGTGTAGGGTATCGAATTACGCTATAGAAGTAACACCTGCCTCGTTCAACCGCACGAGTTAGCCAGCCTTTGCATAAAATAGACTGTGCATGTGCCGATACCTTAACTGACCCAGTTCAAACTGAATTCATGTTGCTAAGGTATGCCTGCCAGATCTCCCACTATAGCTGTATTAACCGACAGGTACTTCCAGTACCAGGCCGAGCTGGTGGAATACATTTCCGGTGAGTTGAACCAGCTAGGATACGGGGTCGTCTGTATAGCCGCAAAAGAACTACAGTCAAAAGACAATAAACTGCAAGCCTATGCTGTTTGCAATGAAATATACGAACAGTTAAGCGATTTTGACATTCGCGGAATGATTGCCTTGTCCGGTACACTTGGACACGGAGCAACAATTAACCAGTTCCTGCAAAAGTACACCTTCCCCAAGGTGAGTCTCGGACTAAAACTGGATAATATTGCCAGCGTCTATTTTGCCGAATCCAAAGGCATGACCGACCTGATGAATCATTTGCTCAGTTGCGGTACACGTAAAAAATTTGCTTTTCTACGAGGTCATCAAAACGACCCGTATTCATTGGGTAGAGAAGCCATTTTTCGCAGATGTTTATTGGAACGCGGCGTTAAACCCGAAAATATTTACTATCTTGAAGGAGATTATCATCCTTTCACTGCGTATCAAGTCGTCACTGACCTGCTACTTGATACCAGGATTGACTGCATTGTGGCAGCGAATGATGTTATGGCCGCCAGTGCCGGACGTGCCGCCAAAAAACAGGGACTAAGCATTCCCGGAGACATAGCCATTAGCGGCTTTGATGATTCAAGTGATGCAACCAGTCACTCACCCGCACTCACAACAGTAAGACAACCACTAAAAAGAATGGCGCTTGATAGTGTGTCATTACTTTTAGAGCAAATAGACTTAGCCAGCAAACAACAACAAAGCAAGCAACAGATAAATCCAGAACTGAGATCTATTACGATTCATTCTGAGCTGGTTATTCGCCGATCAAGCAATCCGATCAACACTGAATCCACATTTACCGGACCACTGCTTGAATCAACCATACGTAACTTACTCGAAGAGGCAATGTACGGTCTGCTGACACCACCGCAACTAACCATGAAACAGATATCAGAACCACTTTGGAAAACACTGCAACACGGTTCTGTGGACATACTATCGCTCACCACAGATATCAGCGATAACATCATTCTGAATCACGCGCACTGGTGGATAAATCTGTGCGATCAGGTAGATGCCATTAATCAACGATTGCACACCTTCGAGCACAAGCACTCAGCTGAGCACAAGCACGATCATAATTTCGCGCATAGGGCGATAGTCAGTTCAGCAACGTCCAAAGTCAGGGAACGAATCTGGGGCAAGGAAATGGACCAGCAGTTTGAAATAGCAAGATTGCAAAGCGTCAGATCTGATATGCAACTTGCCTTAAGTTCCTGCAACGATATGAACGATATTCTTGAGGTCATGACAAAATGGCTAGAGGAGTTAGCACCAAAGCGCTGTTTTCTGATTCAATACCAGCAGTTTGGACCAATTCCCGATCGTTGGGCAACAGCAATACATATATTTAAAAACGGGTCTGTATCCACCACAGAATCCCGTCCATTTGAATCATTTTGTATTCTCCCACCAGAACTGTCTCATGAGCTTGAAACCGGTTTGTTGGTATTCTCACCTGTATACGCCAATAATAATTTATTTGGTTACTTACTGATTGATCCCGCCGATATGCCTTTGAACTATATTGACGCAGCAGCAGAATCCATCGGTGACGCAATGCGAACGCAGCACCATATAAAGACTTTGCAAACGCAAAAAGACAGCTTGCAATCGGTCAATGCAGAGCTTGAACAGCTGGCAAATTTCGATGCGTTAACCGGCCTGGCCAACCGATTGCAATTCCAGCATTACATTGAGCACACCGCAAAACAAAGCGGTAAATCGTTTGCTTTGCTCTTTATCGACCTTGATGGATTTAAGCTTGTCAACGATACACTCGGTCATACCATGGGTGATAAGCTATTAAATGATGTAGCGCATCGATTGAGCGGCTGTGTTGCAGCATCTAATGAATACGATGGATTCATATCGCGCCTTGGTGGCGATGAGTTCACGATCATTCTGCATACGGAATCAGCATCGGGCAGCGTTCAGGCATTCTGTGAATCTTTACTCGAAACACTGGCAAAACCTTATACGCTCAATCAAAATCAGGTTTCAATATCAGGAAGCATCGGATGTGCTTTGTACCCGCAAAACAGCAACGATGTTGAAACCCTGATAACGCAGGCAGATATTGCGATGTATCGCGCCAAAGAAAATGGTAAAAACAGCGTTGTATTCTATTGCCCGTCAATGAACAAA
Organism: uncultured Granulosicoccaceae bacterium; assembly: GCA_937981955.1. Lineage (GTDB taxonomy): Bacteria > Pseudomonadota > Gammaproteobacteria > Granulosicoccales > Granulosicoccaceae > Granulosicoccus. The sequence goes on along the minus strand of CALJNA010000067.1, from coordinate 43,032 downwards.
GCAGACACTCGGGAGCTGCTACTGGCACAGGAACTACGTTACGCGCTGAATAACAATGAGCTTTGTATGTACTTTCAGCCACGAATAGATTTAAAGACCGGCAAAATTCGAGCGGCCGAAGCATTAATGAGATGGTTTGAATTAACCGATGAAGGTCCGGTTGTACGCGCCTACCCCGATGTATTCATCGCACTGGCTGAGAAAATCGGCGTCATTAGTCAGCTTGACACCTATGCATTGCACTACTGTTGCAGACAAGCATCAATATGGGCCAAGGCAGGTACACCACTGCAAGTATCAGTCAATGCTTCCGTTAATCAGTTACAGCAAAGTGATTTTGTCGATACGGTTCTCAATGCATTAGAACAACATCAACTAGACCCGTCTTTGCTGGAACTGGAAATTACCGAAAGTGCAGCTATGACCGATGTTGAATCGAACATAGAAAAATTGAGCAAAATACGGGATGCAGGTATTCAAGTTTCGATTGATGATTTTGGTACTGGATATTCATCACTGAATTACCTTAAGCGATTGCCAGTCCATCATTTAAAGATTGACAGGTCGTTCATTATGGATATTACCGAAAGCAGCGGTGGCGACTCAGCCGATGCCGCCATCGTACGCTCGGTAGTTGCACTGGGTAAGAGTATGGAGTTCGAACTAATTGCCGAGGGTATCGAAACCGAAGAACAACATAACTTTGTCTGTTCACTCGATTGCGATCAAGCGCAAGGGTACTTATATTCAAAACCCATTTCGGCAGACGAGCTGACTACTTTGTTGCACGAGGATGCAGATCATTTTCCATCTTCGGCCGAGCTAACCGAAACACAGAACAAGCCTAAAGCTGCGTAGCCATCTCTGGCATCAGATTGTTCACGACTGGTCTTTTACCGGGTGCGAACTGTCGTCGCGCCACCGGTCATACACACACATTACCCCAGAAATTAACTCCGCATCCGGTTTAACAGTTAGCATTATTCAAACGCACGGATAGCCAGAGTGGCTCACTGCCCTCGCAAAGTGCACACGTTCATCGATGATCCGCAAATTGAACCAAATCCCCGATACCTGCTCGTACGTACTGACAAATTTACATTGCCGAACATTTCCTTCTAGCGCGAAACCAGTGTTGAATTGTGGCGCCTGAGTACCTGTTCGGTGCGTTAACTTGCGACTTGTGACACAGCGGCACGTGCAACCTGTGAACAAGGTACAATATCGACGTAAATTGGTCTGAATCGGCCATTTTTGTCATTTGCTAGACTGCGCATAGTAAAATTGACGAGAGTCGCTCCAGCCTTGTAGCATGTGGCTGTTAACATCCGTTTACAACGCTTTGCACATGTATTTAGCTCAGCGTAAAGCGGGTTCCCGGAATTAAGTCGGTGACCATAAGCAGTAGTTTGGTCTCAGGCGAAACAGGTAAAGGTAAGGCGTGTCAATAGACAACCCGATGGTCCGTTTTGACAACGTACAGAAAAGTTACGATGGCAAAACTCTCGTAGTCAAAAATCTGGACGTTGATATCGCCCAAGGCGAATTTCTCACTATGCTCGGGCCGTCTGGTTCTGGCAAAACCACCAGTCTTATGATGCTGGCCGGATTCGAACCAGCCACTCACGGTGAAATTTACCTGAACGGTAAACCCATCAATAATGTACCGCCTAACAAACGCGGTATTGGCATGGTGTTCCAAAACTATGCGCTTTTTCCTCACATGACTGTCGCCGAGAATTTGGCGTTCCCGTTGAAAGTCCGAAACGTCAGCGCGTCAGAAGCAGATGAGAAAGTGAAACGTATTCTGGAGTTGGTCGAACTGCCTGAATTTGGCAGCCGACGTCCCGCCCAGCTTTCAGGTGGTCAGCAGCAACGAGTAGCGGTTGCGCGAGCACTCGTTTTCGAGCCGCAGTTGGTATTGATGGATGAGCCACTCGGTGCGCTCGATAAACAATTGCGTGAGCAGATGCAGTACGAGATTAAGCATATACATGAAAATCTGGGCGTCACCGTTGTCTATGTAACGCACGATCAGTCAGAGGCACTCACTATGTCTGATCGAATTGCCGTATTCGAAGATGGCGTTATTCAGCAGCTTTCTTCCCCGAACGAACTTTACGAGAAGCCACAAAATTCGTTTGTTGCGCAATTCATCGGAGAGAACAACCGCATTAACGGCCAAATAGACAGTATCGAGGGAAGCACTTGCACAGTGCAACTCGACAGCGGCGAGAGAGTCACCGCAGATAAAGTGGTTGAAGGAGACGTTGGTACTCGGACAACATTATCCATACGGCCTGAACGAATCGAACTGGATCCGGTTGCCGGTTCAGTGCCAGTGACAATACCCGGAAAAATTGAAGAACTGATTTATCTCGGCGACCATATTCGCGTTCGAATGTCGGTGGCCGGCACCAGCGAATTTATCGTGAAGGTGCGTAACAGAACAGGGAGAAAAAACCTGGAAGCTGGCCAACAAACAACAGTCGGATGGAGCCCGGAAGACTGCCGTGCGTTGGATGAGATTTCAGCTTGATTTAATACCGATTACGTGCCGGTAGCGAGCCGTTTGCAAAAGCACGTGACACTAAAAACATATCGTCAGATTGTGAAGACGATTTACGAGAACCTTTTGGGAGTGATCTTAATGAAGTTTAAATTGCTATTGACATCAACAGCGGTTTCTGCGGCGATGTTCGCCACAGCTGCCAATGCTGGAGAACTAACCATCGTATCCTGGGGTGGTGCATACACCGTGAGCCAGACCGAAGCTTATTACAAGCCGTGGATGGCTGCGACTGGCCATAAAATCAACTCAGTTGATGATGCCAACCCTGCAACTCCGATTAAAGCGCAAGTAGAAGCAGGCAATGTTTCTATCGATGTTGCCGATATCGAATACTCTGACGCTGTACGCTACTGCGATGAAGGCCTGCTCGAAGAAATCGATGCTTCCGTTTTGCCTGCTGCACCAGATGGCACACCTGCTGTCGATGACTTTATCGAAGGCGCAATCACCGACTGTGCTGTTGCCAATATCGTTTGGTCAACCGTATTCGCATACGATGCGTCCAAAATCAGTGGTGATGCTCCATCTTCACTGGCTGACTTCTACGACACTGAGAAATTCCCTGGTAAGCGAGGCATGAGAAAATCTGCTAAAGCCAACCTGGAAATGGCGCTGATTGCGGATGGTGTTGCTCCGGAAGATGTTTACGCTACGTTGGAAACTGACGAAGGTGTTGCACAGGCACTGGCAAAGATGGGCTCTATTAAAGACGACATCGTTTGGTGGGAAGCTGGCGCACAAGCACCACAGCTATTGGCTGACGGTGAAGTCGCTATGACAACTGCTTACAATGGCCGTATATTCGGTGCCGCTGTTGGTGAAGGTAAGCCTTTTGAAATTGTTTGGGACGGACAAATTCTTGACTTCGACCTATATGCAATTCCTAAAGGTGCTCCAAACAAGGAACTTGCAATGGAATTCATCAAGTTCGCTACCAGCACAGAGCCTTTGGCAGCGCAAGCATCATGGATTTCTTACGGACCAGCACGAGCTTCGTCTTCTGCTTTGGTTGGTAAGTACAAAGACGGTGAAACTGACATGGCTCCACACATGCCAACAGCACCTGACAACATGAAAACCGCACTGGTTAACAACTTTGAGTTCTGGGCAGATCGTCAGGACGAGCTGGATGAGCAATTCAGCGCATGGTTGCTTTCCAACTAAGCTGTATTCTTTGAATCAACTTTTGTTATTGCTTTAATAAGTAAATTAGACAGCCGCAATTAGCGGCTGTCTAACGGACACCAACAAATTCACCGACCCCTCTGGCAACGATTCTTTTTTAATGAGCGCGATCGACATCGAACAGAACAATCAAGTTCTGACTGCTGCAGATGGAACACCGCTGCGTACAGCACTCGCTCGCGCAACCAGACGAGCTAAGTGGCGCGCCTTTGGGTTGGTGCTGCCACTTCTGTTATTCGTTATCGTTACCTTTGCAGTGCCGATCGGACAGATGCTGGTTAACAGCTTTCATAACACGGCATTTTCAGACAACATGCCAACGCTCAGTGCCTACCTGTCTGAAAATGACATTAGTGGGGTACCTGATGAAGCCGCATTCGAAGCGCTTGTTACTGATTTAAGACTGGCACGTGAAAACAAGACAATTGGTAAAGTAGCAACACGGATGAACTACGAGTTCTCCGGATCGCGTAGCCAGTTTACAGGCGCTGCCAGAAAAGCCAAAAAACTCGAACCCCCTTACAAAGAAGCACTGATCAAGCTTGACAAAGACTGGGAAGACCCACTTCTTTGGAATATCATGAAACGCGCAGCTAACCCGGTTGGCGCCAGCTTCTACCTGGCGGCGCTGGATATGGAATACGATGAAACGGGCAGCATTGTCCGGGTTCCAGAAAAATCCAGAGTGTATGTGCCCCTGTTTATTCGCACGTTGTTGCTTTCAGGACTGATCGCCGGCATTTGTCTTATTCTGGCGTTTCCGGTTGCACATTTACTTGCCACACTGCCGCTCCGTTACTCTAACCTGTTGATGATATTTGTTCTGCTGCCATTCTGGACATCATTGTTGGTCCGAACAACATCCTGGATAACGCTTTTGCAAAGTCAAGGTGTGTTTAACGATTTGCTGGTGGCCAGTGGTGTGATTAACGACGACGGCCGATTTCAACTCATGTACAACCAGGCCGGTACCATCATCGCCATGACGCACATATTGTTGCCATTTATGGTTTTGCCTATGTACTCGGTCATGAAAACAATACCACCCACCTATGTTCGGGCAGCTCGATCACTGGGTGCAAGCTCCTGGACTGCATTCTGGAAAGTGTACTTTCCACAAACCATTCCGGGCATTGGTGCGGGTATATTGCTGGTGTTCATTCTTGCCGTTGGTTACTACATTACTCCGGCTTTGGTCGGCGGTTCATCGGGACAGTTAATCTCAAATGAAATTGCGCGACACATGCTCAGTTCATTGAATTGGTCACTAGCCGCAGCGCTTGGCAGTGTTTTGCTTTTTATTATTATCCTTCTGTATTGGCTATACGATCGACTGATCGGTATAGACAACATGAAGCTGGGTTGAACCGATGGCCAAATTACCTGCTTATACCACCACCGGCGAACGTATTTGGCATTACACGTATTTGCTAATTTGCGTGTTGATATTTCTGTTTCTGATTGCGCCCATTCTGGTTATTATTCCGCTCTCGTTCAATGCGGAAAACTATTTTTCATTTACCAAAGAAATGCTGAGTTTTGATCCGGAAGGATATTCGTTAAGACACTACGATAGAATCCTGACGCACGGTATGGCAAACCCTGATATACCTCGCGATTCAGTATGGTGGAAGGACGCGTGGGCAAACGCGCAATGGATTCACGCGGCTAAAAATTCGGTCATTATCGGTGTACTCGCAACCATACTGGCCACATTGCTCGGTACCGTTGCAGCATTGGGTTTATCCAGACCGGAAATGCCATTTCGACGACTGATAATGGGGCTGCTTATATCCCCAATGATCGTGCCACTGATCATTACCGCAACCGGACTGTTCTTTTTCTATTCCAAAACAGGGCTAGCTCATACGTTCCCGGGCATTATCATGGCGCATGCCACGCTTGGCATACCATTCGTCATCATTACCGTTACAGCAACGCTGGTTGGTTTTGATCATTCACTAACCCGCGCTGCGCTTAATCTCGGCGCTTCACCGGTAACTGTATTCAGGGAAATAACCCTGCCGCTTATTTTACCGGGCGTTATTTCGGGGGCGTTGTTCGCCTTTGTGACTTCGTTTGATGAAGTGGTTGTGGTGTTATTCGTTGCCGCTTACGATCAGCAAACCATACCCAGACAAATGTGGAACGGTATTCGTGAGCAAATATCACCAACTATTCTAGCGGTGGCAACCATACTCGTAATTTTCTCAATCATATTACTCACCACTGTTGAGCTGTTGCGCAGACGCTCGGAAAGGCTGCGCGGAATTTCTCCTGCGTAGGAACGTATTTACCGACTATGTTAGAAAACAAAGCTGCCCTAATAACCGGAGCAAGCAGAGGCATCGGCGAAGCCGCGGCAATGGAGCTTGCTGCACAAGGTGCCAATGTTGTGCTCGCTGCGCGTAGTAAAAACTCGCTCGACGATGTTGTCTCGCGTATCCAGGACAACGGTGGAACTGCATGCTGCGTAGAGTGCGATGTCAGCGAATATGACGAGGTTGCAAATGCGGTCACCGAGTGCGTGGCGCAATACGGAAAAATTGATATTCTGGTTAATAATGCCGGGCTTATCGACCCGATCGCCCGCATTGAAGATTCAGACCCTATTCAGTGGGCTAACGTTGTCGATGTCAACTTGAAGGGTGTTTACCACGGCTTAAGAGCCGCGTTACCGTTAATGAAAGAACAAGGCAGCGGTGTTGTTGTGAATATCAGTTCGGGAGCCGCAACAGGAGCACTTGAAGGCTGGAGTCACTACTGCGCGACCAAAGCCGGTGTGTTATCGCTGACAAAATGTGCGCACAAAGAGTTTGGTGATCTTGGCGTTCGCATTGTTGGCATGAGTCCGGGAACCGTTGCCACCGACATGCAAGTCTCCATTAAGGCCTCTGGCATTAACCCGGTCAGTCAGCTTGAGCACTCTGACCATATTCCACCTGAATGGCCAGCAAAAGCCATTGCTTGGCTGTGCACCGAGGCTGCGGCTGAGTATTCCGGTACCGATTTTTCCATTAAAACAGAAGAAGGACGCAGACTGGTTGGCTTGAACTAACACAGAACAACCGTTACAGCTTAAACTGGTTTAACGGTGGCGCGCCGACATGCTCAAGACCGTACTTCGCTCTTAACGCTTTCATGGTTGTTACCAAATCATCTGTTTGTGATAACGCACCATTGTTTTGCTCTCCTGCCAACAGACTATTGGATTCAATAAAAAACTCATCGAGACCAGCGGGCGTGCAAACCAGCAAGACACTGGCAGGTTCGTTTGTCTCGTTCCAGAACGAGTGTGGTTTCCAGCTGGGACAAACCATATTCTGACCCGAAATAAGGGTTACCTTCTGCTCGTCAAGAAACTGGAACGTAAGCACCCCGCTCTGCACGCAAAAAACTTCAACAAATTCATGCCTTGTGAATACAGGCGGCACACTGTTCGGCGGCTCAACGTATTCAATAATCGTCAGCCGATTATCCGTATCCGATCCTGGAGTTTTAATACGAATACGTGTTCCGGTCAGTGTGTTTAGCCATGGTTCAGACATCTTGATTACCGCCCCGAATTAACATTAGACAAAAGATAAAATCCAGTCTCGAACAGCTGAGGCATTGGGCGACAACTCGCGCGATCGTGACCACACCAGATAAACACCTCTACCCGTTTCCCAGGCCCACTCTTCTTTTGCCGACAACAACTGACGTTCAATCAGGTCACGCACAATATGTTGCCAACCAAATGCGAAACCCTCACCGGTTTGCGTAGCCTGCAGAACCAACGCATAGTCGTTCAATCGCATGCCTTCCGAGATATCCACATTTTGAACGCCGTGATGTTCAAACCATTGCTTCCATGTTGCGCGCAGTCGAACTGGTTCCTCCAGATGGATCAGGCGCTCGTGAAGTAAATTAGGAATGGAACGCAGATTAGTTGCCGATGCCAGTACCGCCGGGCTGGCAACGGGGAAAATAACCTCATCGGCAATTTTTTCAGCATAACAATCGGGCCACTGCCCGTCGCCAATTCGCACCGCGATACTGATGTTTTCAACGTCAAGATCAGGCTCAATAATGCTGTTCTGTAATCGCAAATCGATATCAGGATGTAAGCTTCGCAGCATGTGCAGTTTCGGCATCATCCAGTAAAAGGAAAACGCTGAGGAAGAATTCAGCGTGACGTATTCTGAGCTTCCCATGTTGTGCACCGCCTCCGCTGCACTCTCTATACCTCGCAAAGATTGAGAGACATCTGCAAAAAATCGCAAGCCTGCATTGGTTAATGTGATGCGACGATGCCCTCGATCGAACAGACGTACACCTAATGCATTTTCAAGTTGCTTAATGGCCGCACTGACCGAAGGTTGCTGCATACCCAGTTCATCAGCCGCCAGCGTGAAGGAGCCTAGCCTGGCGGACGCTTCAAAAACGAACAGGTTTCGAGGAGAAGCGATAAGTTTCAAGGTATTTCGCATAGTCTCAGTCTATGCTAAAGATCGAAATATTCCAAGGTTACAACCGCGTCTTAAGCGACTATTATGACGTTGTCGCATTTATACAGCGTATTCATACAGCGTATTTATACAGCGTATTTGCAAAGCCTCCCTATGCAGGTGAATCCATGGCTCGACGAACAAAACGGCGGCGTACCCGTGCAGAGTCCAGAGCACTACCCGTTACAGCACCCTATATCAAACGACAGCTGCCCTTCTTCGACCCTTTAGACGAAGAACAGCTCAATAAAATCGATAGCCAAGTCGACTGGATGCTTGAAAACATCGGCTTCGCGTTTCGCGATGACCCGGCCGCCACTCGCATCTGGAATGAGGCCGGTGTCAAAATGGTTGGCGACAAAGTATTCGCTGATGCCAAATGGGTTCGCGAGCAGTGCGCAAAAATACCATCCGAATTCACCCAACTGGCACGTAATCCGGAACGCTCCGTCGTTATCGGTGGCAACAATCAGGTCTTTGCACCGATCTACGGCGCACCCTTCGTTCGTGACCTTCAAGGTGGCCGACGCTATGCCACCATGGACGACTTTGAAAAACTGGTCAAGCTAACCTACCTGCATCCAAACCTGCATCACAGTGGTTTAGTCATTTGCGAACCTACCGATGTGCCGGTATCGAAGCGACACTTCGATATGGTTTATGCCCACATGACGCTCGGTGACAAACCGCACTTAGGCGCTATTACCGAAAAAAGCCGTGCGCAAGACAGTGTTGATATGGCAGAAATTCTTCATGGAAAAGACACCATGGACAATAACGTGGTCATTATGGCAAACGTTAATACCAATTCGCCATTGTTAATAGATCGAGTCGTTACCGAAGCTATTCAGGTATATTCATCACGTGGTCAGGCCATGGTCGTTACCCCTTTTATTCTTACTGGTGCCATGGGTCCGGTCTCAACAGTCGCCGCAATTGCACAGGCCATGGCTGAAACCATGATTTGTTGTGCGTTCACCCAGTTGGTACGACCCGGTGCCCCTTTTGTTATGGGTAACTTTCTGTCTTCCATGAGCTTAAAGTCAGGTGCTCCTACCTTTGGTATGCCAGAACCTGTGCTATCAAATTATGTGATTGGTCAAATGGCTCGACGTTTGGGCATGCCACTACGCTGTGGCGGTTCTCTCACGGCATCAAAAATAGAAGATGCACAAGCGGCCTACGAAAGCGCCGACTCCATGCATTCCACCGTACTTGGTGGCTCTAACTTCACACTGCATGCAGCAGGCTGGCTTGAAGGTGGTTTGGCAACGGGCTACGAAAAGCTCATTATGGATGCGGACCGCTTGGGCAGCTATCAGAAAATTATGGCGGGTCTTGATCTGGATGAAGATCAGTTTGCACGCGACGCTTATGAAGAAGTTGAGCCAGGTGGTCACTTCCTTGGTTCTGCTCACACAATGCGTCATTACCAAAATGCTTTTTACAACGCAGAATTAAGCGACAGTGAAAATGTTGAAAGCTGGGAAGAAAAAGGTGGGCAAGACATGCGAACGCGGGCATATCACAAGTGGAATAAAATGCTTGATGAATACCAGCCGCCACCAATCGATGCCGGCGTAAAAGAAGAACTCGATGCCTATGTGGCAAAGCGTAAAGAAGCCATACCAGATGCCTGGTACTAGATTAACGATACAACTGCTAACGACATAACCGTTAAGGTCATTACAATGCCAGAATTTGTTAAAGAAGGTGCTACCAAAGCCGCATTACCCAGTCATGCCAAAGTGGTCATAATAGGTGGTGGTGTGGTTGGCTGTTCCATATTGTTTCATCTGGCCAAGTTTGGCTGGAAAGACAGTGTTCTGCTGGAGCGTGATGAACTTACATCCGGGTCGAGCTGGCATGCGGCTGGCCAAATCCACACCATCAGTTCCGATCCGAATATTTCTCGGCTGCAAAGTTATACGATAAATCTGTATAAGGAAATTGAAGAAATTTCCGGCCACTCGGTGGGCTTACATTTAACCGGTGGGTTTTATCTGGCATCAACCAAATCCTGGTATGACTATTTGAAAAGAGAACGTTCCAAAGCGCGGTATATGGGTTTGGATCAGGAGTTTATATCACCCAAAGAAGTCGCAGAACGTCATCCACTGATCGACCCCAAGTTCTACCACGCGTCACTGTGGGATGATCAGGACGGAGACCTTGACCCTTCCGGTACAACCTACGCGTTTGCAAAAGCGGCACGAACTTTTGGCGCACAATACTTTACACATACACCGGCAACTTCTACCAAACAACGCGCAGATGGCACCTGGGATGTCACCACTCCAAAAGGCGTTATTAATGCAGAGCATGTTGTTAATTGCGGTGGACTTTGGGCACGCGAAGTCGGGCAGCTGGCTGGCATGGCGCTTCCGGTACAGCCAATGGAACACCATTACCTGCTCACCGATACCATTGATGAAGTAACCAACTTTGGATCACGCCTACCCTGTGGTATTGATTACGAAGCTAACTTGTACTTTCGACAGGAACGCGATGGCATGTTATTGGGAACCTATGAACCGGTCGGTGTGCCGTGGCGTGTTGAAGGCACACCCTGGGACTTTGGACACGAGCTGTTAAACCCGAACCTTGAACACATTGCTGATCGCCTGGAGCTCGGTTTTGAACGCATACCCGCGCTTGCCGAAGCAGGTATACGACAAACAATTAACGGCCCTTTCACGTTCGGACCAGACGGTAATCCCATGATTGGCCCGGTTCCGGGTATGCATAACTATTGGTGTGCAGTCGGTGTTATGGCTGGCTTCTGCCAGGGGGGCGGTGTTGGATTAACCATGGCAGAATGGATGATCGATGGCGAACCTTCGATTGATGTCTGGGCCATGGACGTTGCGCGCTTTGGCGACTGGGCATCACCCGACTGGGGCACGATAAAGTCCACGGAAAATTACGAACGCCGTTTCGTTATGACCTTTCCAAACGAAACACTACCCAAAGGTCGTCGCCAACAAACCACAGCACTGCACGATCGCCTTGTCGCAAAAGGTGCAAGGATGGGACAGGCATTTGGTCTTGAGCATGCACTGTGGTTCGCCGACAGCCCTGACGATGCCTGGGAGGACCCGACGTTTGAACGAAATCGTTCACATGATTACGTAGCCCGTGAGGTTAAGGCAGTACGTGAAGGCGTAGCCGGTATAGAGATTGCCAACTTTGCAAAACATGCGATTACCGGCCCCGGTGCTCGTGAGTGGTTAGATAAAACCATGGCAGGACATATTCCAAAGCCTGGAAGAATTGCCCTGACACCCATGCTAACGGCAAAAGGACGTTTGTATGGCGACTTGACCGTTGCCTGTTACGACGATAATACATTCATGCTATTCGGTTCCGGCGCCATGCAAGATGCCCACAGCCGGTGGTTTGCACGCACACTTCCAGACACGGTAAAGCACGAAAATCAAACATCGGACTGGCATGGCATTGCATTATCCGGCCCGAAGTCGCGTGAATTGCTGGCACAGATAACACGTGATGACGTTTCAGCTGATGCGTTCAAATTTCGGGACACGCGCAAAACATTTGTTGCTGGTGTGCCAGTTATTCTGAACCGGTTAAGTTTTTCCGGCGAGTTGGGCTATGAAATTTACTGTCGCCCACAGTACTTGATCAGATTAGCCGAGGCCATAGAAGATGCCGGTGAATCCACGAATTACCGCTGGTATGGCAACAGAGCATTAATGAGTTTGAGATTGGAAAAAGCCTGGGGTGCCTGGGGTCTTGAATTCCGACCAGACTTTAATGCCATTGAATCGGGTATGGATGCGTTTATTAACTGGAATAAAGAGTTTGTGGGCAAAGATGCAACGCTACAATTCCAAAAAGAAGGTGCTGCTCGAAAACTGGTGTCGCTAAGAATTGATACACCCATTGATGTATCGCTGGATGAAGCCATTTTGAAAAACGATGAAGCTATTGGTTATATCTCATCGGGTGGCTATGCACACCACGTTGAAAAGTCTCTAGCCATGGGATACGTTTCAACAGAACACGGCAATGCAGGTACTGCAGTTGAGGTGGAAATTTTGGGAGAACGTTACCCCGCCACAATACTGGATGGGCCGCTCTACGATGCAGAGGGTTCTTGCATGCGAGGTTGAAATCTGTATTGATGCACTGCCAGATGCAATCACAGACCACAGCACTGATAAAAATGCGATTCAGTGCACATGGTAACAACGATCGCCGTGTATTCTATCAACTGCTAGAATATTCACATGCCACAACCTATTTTATATTCGTTTAGACGATGCCCATACGCTATGCGCGCGCGCATGGCACTAATGCATTGCGGTGCACAATGTATCCTTCGCGAAGTGAGTCTTAAAGCCAAACCGGCACAAATGCTTAAAGTGTCGAACAAAGGCACCGTGCCGGTACTCGTATTACTCGCTGATGAAAATGACTCGTCAGAAGATTTGACTGACAATGATGGCAACCTAAATAATCTGCGCGTTATAGATGAAAGCCTGGACATCATGCAATGGGCAATGAATGAAAATCCGTTGCGGAATATGCAAAACGCCCAGGCGTGGAAAATATCGGAAACAATGAGCGAAAAAGAAATTGATGCGCTTATTCAAGAGACCGACAGTGAATTCAAAGACCAGTTAGACAAGTACAAATACAGTGATCGACACCCGGATCATCCGCAGCACCACTACCTTGAGCAGGCTATGCCTTTTCTTGAGCGGCTTGAAAACATTCTAGCCAAATCACCTTATATTGGCGGCAGCCAGTTCCGCTTTGTAGATGCAGCTATACTGCCTTTTATTCGACAGTTTTCTATGGTAGACCAAAACACTTTTACGGGTTTGGCCTTACCTAATTTGCAAGAATGGTTAGCAATGGGCTTAAAAAGTGATTTGTTTGCCAGCGTGATGGAAAAATATCCGATATGGCAAGAAGACAGTGTTGAAACTCCTGTTGTGTTTGGTGACTAATGTCTAACTATTCGGACGCATTGTACGGGCGTCAATCCGACACATTCCTATTTAGTATGCCTTCAGCCTTTATGATTTTTGCCGTCAACCAATCGTATTATCAAGGTCTGCGTATTTACTATCCTTGATAACAGAAATCCATCCAACACTGTTACTAAACAAATTTAATTCAGTTATTTCGTAGATACCCTCTTCAAGAAACTTTAACGTTACCGTACCGAGTTCATCATGTGTGTATTCTCCACCAGCTAGAGCTGGTGCGAGTTTAGCGTTGATAGTGACCGTGTATCTGGAACAACTCAACACTTGGCGTGCTTACGAAAAAAATCAGCCACTTCGTTACACCATAAATCGTCGGCTATTTCATCCGATAAACTTTCACGAGCCGATTGTACTTGATCGGCATTCATTAGCTTTGTGCCGTATAACTCAACAAGATCTGTTGCGAACTGGCGATCGTATTCAGGGTGGAACTGCACCGACAGTGCTGGGAAGTCGTATGATAAGGCAGCAACCGGACAATGCGGGGCTGAGGCAATAATATTAGCCTCAGGAGGAACTTCATGAACCTGATCCTGATGAGCCAGATAGGCGTTGGTTGTTTTACCGCGATCGTTAAATTGCCGTGAACCGGTCACAAAGCCTTTATCCGATTTCGCTGCAGCGCCACCAAACACATCGGCCATAATTTGATGTCCGAAGCAGATACCGAACATTGGCACCCCGGCTGAACGCATGAGTTGTAGATTATCTCGTAATGGTTGCATCCAGGGGGTGTCGTCATAAACACCCTTCTCGGAGCCAGAAATTATGATACCGTCCACGTCATCAGGACTCGAAGGTGTTTCATTACCGGCAATGTGGACTGACGAGAATGTTGCTTCGGCCAGATAGCCCTGAATCCACCGAATTACCTGCACTCCAGTGCTTCCGTGTTTGTCTGTTAAAGCATCACCTGTTATGCAGTCATAAACAACAATTCGCATATTAAATCTGTACTCGCTTAAAGATTAATAATCTAATTTACTATGGTTGAACCCAAGGTTTTTTGTGTGCCAGTTTGCGGTGATAGTGGTTCAGTTTAAAGCCTGCAGAAACACTACCATGCTAACGCTGCCGCTGGAAACACATGGCCTTTCGCACCCCGTGGGTCGCACGCAGCTTCAATACAACCACTTTCAGTATTAAACGATACCGCATTCAAATACCCTTCGCTCCACATAGGTGCAATATCAAGCTCGTGTCCACGTTGTTGTAAGTCCTGCAGCACTTCAGCATTAACCAGCTCCTCGATTCTGAGACGTTGCGCAAATCGATCGTGCGGAGAGAAAAATCCATTAAAGTGCTCGCTTGAGCACTTCGGTGCATCAATTGCCTGTTGAAGACTCATACCGAACAGTGCCACGTTTAAATAAAATTGCAGCATCCATTGATCTTGCTGATCCCCACCCATCGTCCCAAAGGCTATCCACGGCTTGTCTTCACGTGTAACAAGCGATGGTGAAATGGTTGTCCTGGGGCGTTTACCAGGCGCAACGAGGTTCGGGTGATTGCCCGGCTCCATATAAAACGTCATTCCCCGGTTGCCTAATGGAAAACCAAGTTCAGGTAGTACTTCGTGCGAACCAAGCCAACCACCGCTTGGAGTAAACGAGGCAATCATGCCACTGCTGTCTGCAACATCGACATGCACTGTTCCATCTCCCCAACTGGCACCACCTAGCCGTTCAGATACAGGCAATGCTGCACTGCCATTTTGCGGATCGCCCGGGCGCATATTACTATTAGCGTTTTGCATATCGATTAAACCCGCACGCATCTTTGCATAGTGTTCATCGAGCAAATCTGGCACCTCAACACAGTCGGGGTCCGCATAGAATTGTTCACGATCAGCGTACGCAAGCTTGCCTGCTTCAACCAGTAAATGCAGATACTCGGCTGAATTGTGCAGCATGCTGGATAAATCAAACTGCTTCATAATTTGTAGCTGTTGCAACAGTGCAGGACCCTGGCACCAATAACCACATTTATAAATTTTCGTGTTGCCCAGCGTCACGCTAAACGCCTGTTCATACGGTGTATCGAAATTAGCTAAATCTGCGGCTCGCAGAAACCCGTCATTTGCAAGCGAATAACGCTCGATGGCATCTGCAATACTGCCCTGATAAAACTCCTGCCTTACTGCCTTATAACCATCTCGATGATCTGCACAGGCAATAGAGCGAGCCGCTAACTGATCGTATACCGCAGCCAGTTTAGGATTAACAATTTTACCGCCAGATGCAATGGGCTCACCTTCGTTCAGATAAATCGCACCACTGGCTGGCCACTCGTTGCGGAACTTTTCTGCCAGCATGGCAATGCCTACCTTCTCCTGCAACAGCAAACCATCGTGCATAGCAAACCCGTTACGCGCGAGTTCAAGCGCAGGCTCTATTAAACGATGGAACGGCACAGACCCGAAGCGATCAAGCGCAGCTAACAACGCGCTTAAAGATGCAGGTACACCAGCGGCCAGAATGCCCGCATCGGGCATGATAGTGTGCCCGCGAGCCCGCAAGGCATCCACCGTTGCCAGCGCCGGCGCCCGCGTATTGCCGTTTATAGCAATAGTCGAAACTTCGGGGCCAGCAATTAGAATCGGGCACTCGCCGGCAGGCCCGTGCATATGTGGATTGACTATTCCCTCGACCAGCACAGCAGCAACACCGGCATCGACCGCATTGCCACCAGCTTGCAAAACGTTTTGCGCAGCCAGGGCAGATTGATGATGGTGCGTCGCTACACCACCCTGATACCCATACACCCTGGCATTACTTGGCATGTGATCGGTTGGAGCTGTTCTGAACGCGCGGGTACTTTTATACGTTCTTCGTGGTGCCGGAATCTCGGTCATTGTCGTTTTTTGCTTCTGAATTGAAATCAGCAACAGACTACGCTAAATCGATGGTACCTGACCAGCGTCAAAACATGTTCGGAAACAGCAGCGGATTGATCTGCCGTGATTTAACCAACAACCGTTACAACACCGGCCTAAAGACGCAAAGACGGCAGTCCGACACCGGTACTTTCAAATCCGCCATCGGCCGCAAGCACCTGACCCGTAATATAGCTAGCTTTGTCTGAACACAAGAATACAATGGCTTGAGCAATCTCTTCCTCTGAACCATAGCGATTTAACGGTATGGCATCGTGATAGGCATCAATGATGTCTTGCGTATGGACAGCCATGGCTAACTTCGTTCGCACCGGACCTGGTGCAACACAATTAGAGCGTATGCCAAATTCACCCAGCTCTGCTGCCTGCTGTTGGGTTAAGTGAATAACGGCTGCCTTAGAAGTGCCGTAGGCAGTTCGAAGCGTTGACGCACGTAGACCGGAAATACTGGCAATGTTGACGATACAGCCGCGGGTTTCTTTTAGCGCACCTGTAGCCGCCTGCGAGCACAGAAAAACACCATCAAGGTTGGTTGCCATGACGCGACGCCAGGTGGCGAACGACGTTTTTTCAATAGGACCAAAGTCGGCGATGCCCGCGTTATTCACCAGGCAGTCAATCTGTTTGAAATGAGCCAGGCTCTCACTGACCATGTTTGAAACCTGCTCAGGGTCGGATATATCAAGATTCAGCGGCAGCACATTGTTCAGGCCACTGGTCGCCTTGCTCAATTCATCGCCATCGGAATCAACCATGACCACTGAAGTGCCATCGGCCAACATTAAACGTGCTGTGGCGAGTCCAATGCCGCGCGCAGCACCAGTAACAATCGCTACTCTATTGGCTGGCTGAGCACCAGTTGAATCACCAGAAGCATGATCTGCTTGTTTCAAAATACCGCCCTTAGATTAAGACTTCCCAGGCAGAATTGTAACCTATCAGGCTTGAATGTATTTTTAATAGCGTTTACTAATGGGTCTTAGTAGACAAAGGCTCATCAGGAGCAAAACGCGCTTAACTCAATAGCACCATTATTATTGCAAACGAGCGAAAAACCGCTCGAATCTCGGCTTGTACTTGTCCAGCATATTCAGGGATAACAACGTGTGGGTGGCTTTGCCACGCAGCTGAGCCCGTGGTATTGATCCATAAAATCTCGAATCAGCACTATTGTCTCGACTGTCTCCCATAAAAAAATAGTGCCCCTCGGGTACGGATACTCGAAACTCATGTCGGCTTTGAGGTTTGACGCTAACTACATGAGAAGGCATGCCTTCATAGCTTTCTAAAGCATACAGAACTTGCTCGGCATCACTGTCACGCACAGGTGCAAATTCATGATTTGTTGATATTTGATATTCGGCCGGGAAGCCATTGATGAACAGCCGATTATTTATCAGCGCTATTTCATCACCTGGCATACCAATCAGGCGTTTGATTAATCGCTTATCTGCGGCAGCCGAATTAATAACAACAATATCACCACGCTGCGGCTCACCCATGCTTGCCAGCTTGATATCGGTAAATGGAACTTTTAAATCGTAAGCGAGCTTATTCTGAAGTACAACATCACCTTCAAGAATGGTTGGTTTCATTGAGCCTGTAGGTACCGGATGCCAGTCTGCAATAGCACCACGAAACACAACCAGTAAAAATACAAAAAGAAGAAGCGATTTGTTTTGATTTAAAAGACGTCCAATTGGATTTCGCTTTGCCATCGGTAGCTCCAGCTATAGTGGTCTATCACTAATTGTAGCCAGTTCAAGCGCTATGTGTGATGCGTAGTCGATTAACTTTCCAAGCTGCCATCGACCAGGCTCAGCGGAGCTAACAATTGTGAACCAATAGCGGGTAGAGCAAATGCTGACTACCCGCTACCGTGTCTATGCACGCGCTCTTGCCTCGCATGCCATACCGCGGCACGTATTGTGACACCAACCCGATACGTTAGCTTTCGTTCTTACCGTGTCGGCCTTTGCCACGTTTGCCACCCTTGCCACCGCGCTCTTCTTTAACTTGCTCCCAGCCAGCCGATTCCTCAGCTGATACTTCACCATCACCATTAACATCGAGCATGGTTTGGGTTGACGCACGTCGCGCTTCTTTGGCTGCACGTTTCTCATCGCGGGACAGTTCGCCATCGCCATCAGCATCGAACTCAAGTAGCATCGCATCATAACGCGCATCTCGCATGGCACGTCGTTCGGTTCGCGAAAGCTCGCCATTGCCGTCTGTATCGAATTGCGCCAGCATGTCTGCTCTGCTTGCTTCTCTCGCTGCTGTGATTTCCTCAGCTGAAATGACACCATCACCATTTGTGTCTGAAAGTGTCAGATTACCCTTGGCAAAAGCCACGCCGCTGACCAATACTGCTGCAACTGCGCTGGTGATAGCCAGAGATTTCACTGTAAATTGCTTGCTCATAATTATTACCCTTATTTAAATTGATTAAACAGTTTTCTCTACAGCCCGTTTCGCTGTAGGTGTAATCATTATCGGCAGCAATTGTTCAGCAAATGTGCATAAACTGAGGAGCTAATGTGCAATGGGAGAGAAATAGCGCCTTTTTAAGCCATTTCGAATTTGTACCCGATGCCATACACAGAATGAATGTATTGCTGTTCGGGTTTCAGTGCTTCGATTTTCTGTCTTAGTTTTTTTACGTGACTGTCTATCGTACGATCACTCACTATGCGATTATCATTGTAGATTCGGGTCATAATCTGATTGCGATTGAAGATGCGACCAGGGTTGTCATATAAGATTTTCAGCAGATTAAGTTCAACTGACGTCAAACTGCATTCCTTGTCACCAATTCTTAATGTGGCCGCATTTTCATTCAGTTCGAAATCAGTTCCGGTGTCTGCTTTCACTGGCGTATCACTTGCCCGGCGCAGTACCGCTTTAACTCTGGCAACGACTTCTCTTGGACTAAATGGTTTACATATATAGTCATCGGCACCTATTTCCAAACCGAGCAAACGATCAATCTCATCGGCCTTTGCTGTCAGCATTATAATAGGTACATTTGACGTTTTACGAAGTTCTCGACAAATCTCAGTGCCATCTGTACCCGGCAGCATCAAGTCAAGTAGCACAAAGTCAACCGGCGATTGCAACAGACCGTTAAGCGCTTCTGTGCCATTGTCATAAAGCCTGGTATCAAAACCATCACTGGTTAAATAATCTTTTAGTAAAGCCGCAAGCTTCGGCTCATCTTCTACGATAGCGACGACAGTCATACGCTCCCCTCGAGAACAGGTAATTCAATTCGGATATGCAGCCCACCAACACTTGAGTGAGAGGCAGAAATATTGCCCTGATGAGCTTCAACAATACGTTTGACAATAGCTAGCCCGAGCCCGGCACCACCAAACTCACGATTGCGCGACATTTCCGTGCGGTACAAAGGATCAAAGAGCTTTGAAAGCGCAACGTCTTCCACACCAGGCGATGAGTCATACCAGTCGATCACATGCAGACGACTATGACTGGTGTCTGACTCAGTTGCATTTGACTGACTCAAACAGACATACAGGCTTCCACCCTCGTCTGTGTACCGACAGGTATTTTGCAGTAAGTTCGAAAACAGCTGCTCCATTCGCTGCGCGTCAGCGAGAAACTGACCATCTCCGGATGCCAGATCGAGATTCAGCGATATTGCGTGTTCGGACAGAGTGTCGTTGTGGCTCGCAAAGAACAGGTTCAGCGATTCAGCCAGATTGACAGGTTCGAACTGATAATTGATCGCACCCACATCAGATAAGGATAGTGTATGCAGGTCATCGATTAAACGACCCAAGCTCAACACCTCAGTGTGCAACGATGCCAGCGCCGTTTTGTCCATGGTTCGAACACCGTCCTGCACCGCCTCAATTTCACCACGTAGCACCGCCAATGGTGTTCTAAGCTCATGCGATATTTCGGCAATCCAGCGTTGCCGCGCATCGCGATTCTGTTCCAGGGTATGGCCCAGAGAATTAATATTTGCCGCCAGATCCCCTATTTCATCACGACGATTAGCCGCAACTCTGTGCGCATAGTTTCCACTACTGATCTCACCGACTGCTTTATTGACTTTGAGAAGTGGTTTAACTATCCGCCCTGCCAGTGGAACGGACAATAAACCGGATAACAAAATCATCGCCAGTGCAGTTAATCCAAATGTCTTTCGCTGTTTACTTTCAAACACACGATCAAACGAGCCATCGACCCGTTCAAGCTTTGGCGCTGCCAGAAAGCCGACAACCTCGTCGTCTGAGCTGATTGGCAGCCACTGCATAGTTCGGTCGGCCTTGATCTCACCGAACACGGGTTTGCGAGAGGCATCGGCAATAATAAAGTGTCGGCGCGGCGGACCTCTTCTGGATTTCGGACTCTGCGCGTTTTCGCTGCCCCGCCTGTCTCTTGGAGCCCCCGTAAGACGCCTGACCGATTGCTTGTTTACCCACAGCCAATTGCCTTCTTCAGCATAGCGAACGGCAACCTGATCTGCGACGCTTTGCAGTCGGTCTGCTTCATTCTTATTGACGTATTCGAGAAAACCACGGCTAAACGTCCAGCTACTGATCGCATACATCAACGCGATCAGCAAGGCGCTGGCGGCAAGCAAGGTTAGAAAAAGTTGGTATTTCAGCCTCATGCCTTATTATCGGCCAATTCCGACCCGGCTGGCCGAATTTCCTCGGTGTTTGCACATTTGTCTCATGAAACGGCGCTGCAGCACGTTTCGGTGAACGAATCTACCAAACGACCGCACTGAATTTTTACCGGATATTCCGTAGGTTAATTCGTTACGGAAATGAATTTTGTCCGGCATTCTGAAACTACCAATCCAAACGTTTTTATTACTGGTATTCTCGAATAATGAAACGGCCAACCAGAACCAGAAGCGGTGCGCCCGGCATTATCGATGTTGCAGCACGGGCCGGCGTGTCTCCGGCAACGGTGTCTCGCTTTTTCAACTCACCAGCAATGGTCCGGACCGATACCAAATTAAGGATTCAGGCGGCGGCGACCGAACTGGGTTACATTCGTGATCGCATGGCCGGCGCTATGCACAACCGCTTTTCCGGCACCATTGGGTTGGTTGTACCAACAATAAACAACGCTATTTTCAGTGAGCTGATTGCCGCCTTCTCAAACCAACTGCTACAGCATGATCGAACGATGCTGGTGGCCAGCCATAGCTATGACCCGACGCTTGAAGTGTCGCTTATTCGATCATTGCTTGAACGACGCATTGATGGTATTGCGATTGTTGGTCACCATCATCTTGATAGTGCCATAGAGATGCTCAACATACGATCAATTCCTGTTTTAGCGCTGTGGGGATATCACAAAGATGCGGTAATTCCCTTTGTCGGTTCTGACAACGCACAGGCAGCTTACAAGGTAACCCAACATTTGCTCGAGCTTGGGCACAACGATATTGCTTTCATATTTCCGGAAACACACAACAATGATCGCGCAAGAGACCGCAAAGCCGGTGCCTTGCAAGCCATGAGAGATGCTGGCATGTCTGTTCCCGATCATCGTATTCATACTTGCCCTTATGATATTGCTCAGTCAAAACAGACCACTATTGACCTGCTTAGAAAGGATAAGCCCTCAGCGATAGTATGTGGAAATGATGTCATAGCACACGGTGTAATTTATGCCGCCCAACAAGAGCAGATAACATTGCCTTATGATTTGTCAGTGGTTGGTATCGGTGATTTCACAGGCTCGGCAGAAATTGTTCCATCGCTCACCACGGTTCGCTTACCGGCGAACCGTATTGGAAAAATTGCTGCAGATGCTATCGTTGAAATGAGTGAACGGGGTTCGGCAGCTGGATTTAAGAATAGGATTATAGAAACCGAATTGATTGTGCGGGAGTCAACATCGGTGGTGTCAAGATAATGTGCGTCTTCTAGTAAGTACCAATCAAGTTAATGAACCACCCCTTTACGTCGTAGCTGTCGTTGGCCAGGTTGTCATCAAAGCTCGTGAAGTTGTATCCTACCGAGAAAGTTAAATTGTCCCCTACACGTCTACCGATGGTAAACAGCGCACCATGACGATCTCCGTTGCTGGCGCTTGAACCCAGCCAATGATAAGCACCGGTTGCATCGACACCAAATGGCGCTTTGTAACGCAGTCGAGCCGAAATAAGACTCGCATCGTTATCAATCCAGGCGCCGGTGTTTCTCTGTAAGCGAATTTCGCTGCTTCGATGCGCGAATTTGGCCCCGGTACTCCAGCGACGAGTAACATCATAAAGTCCTTCGATACTGGCGATAAGAGAGCGCTGATCAGCATCACTGCTTTGCGACAATGGTTGCAGATCGTTCAAATACGTTAAACGTCCAAGCATATTAAGCCTGTCATTTTTCACAGGTCGTAGCGCAAAACCAATTCCTGCTTCCACAAAACGCGCATCGTCTGTACCGAGTTGATCATCAGTTATCGATGCATTCAGCTTTCCCTGCCAACGAAACGATGGCGTCTTACGATACTCAAATCGGTTTGTCGTAACCCACTGACGCGTATCAATACCAACACCCTCGTCCCATCGATACTCAAGTTTTGAATTAAAACGGGTACGATCTTTTTGATATGCCAGGCCGGCTGACACTGTGTTGCGTTCAGTGTTAGTCCCGTCGTCATTTTCCACAGCAGCCCTCTGAGCCGACAGACTGGCAGAAGTGTACTGGGTAAATTGTTGATCCAGACCAACGGTATGGGCATAGCCATTCCGATTGTCTTCATCAGTGAACTGATGCTCTGAATACACTTTTAGTTGACTACTTAGCGTTTTTCGTTGCCCCAGTACAAAGGAATTCTTCTCGACCCTGTCGCGATTAAATGAATAGGTGTAATTGGTGTATACACTGTATGTATCACTCAAGTTAACTTCAGTACCTAGCAGCGCACTGTTGCCACGGTCTC
Organism: uncultured Granulosicoccaceae bacterium; assembly: GCA_937981955.1. Classification (GTDB taxonomy): domain Bacteria; phylum Pseudomonadota; class Gammaproteobacteria; order Granulosicoccales; family Granulosicoccaceae; genus Granulosicoccus. Next base: position 19,935 of record CALJNA010000067.1, on the reverse strand, counting down.
CAGCGCTCACTTCACCTGTCAGGCTCAACCTATTGCTGGCAGAATATCGTGCACCAATTGTCGCTGAATTATTCTTTGACTCGGTGCCGCTATGCTTAACAGTGATTTGTTGCAACCCGTAGACATTAAGATTACTGGTGGCATCAACAGACACTTTTCCAGCAACCAATGCAGATTCACCATTAGTATTGGCCGCGTGATTCTCCTCTCGCGTGTTACGTAATTCACCAGATACAGTAATCCTGTCGGAGTAAATAAAATCGACTTGCCCTGACAAACTCATCTCGGTAGATTCGTTTTTTCTGTGCAATCGATTGGCTCGCCCATACAATGCAAAACGGTCACTGGGTCGTGAAACCGCTTCCAGACCTATGTCCGTCGTTTCAACACCAACATCAGTATTGGCGGTAGAAAATCCGGCTTCTTGCCTTTTGGTCCAAAGACCTACTTCAAGCTGTCGGCTGGCCGGCTTAAAGTCGGTCAGTGACGCACGGGCTTCAATGCCAAAGGCACTGCCTTTTGTTTGAGCGGTATTACTGACGAACGGTGAAAAACTCAATCCACCGTCGTCGGAGATGAAACTACCCGACGTCTGAGATGATTCAGATTGTGCAAACTCGCCTTTGATAAATGTTTGATCAGACCTTTTTAAAGTAACATCGGTGCCTTTGATATCGTAGTCAGCACCAGCGCGCTGCTCATGTGCCCAGGTAGCACCTACGCCTAAGTGATCTCCAAGCCATTTCTTTGCTCGTACACCTGCACTGGCGTCATCAAATTCAAGATTCGCTGGGCTGTATTCATAATCGACGATAAGAAAGGTCTGGTTGCCTGCAAGCGGCTCATCACGAATAATCGAAGGACCACCCTGCGCGGCCACACTTAGTAAAGGCCGGCGTAAGATTAAGCGGCCTTGAAAATCGTCTATGTCGTAGTCACGCCCGGCAACAAGCGGTACCTTTTGTACGACACGTTCAGTTCCGGACTGTCGTACTTCTACCCAGACTTTTTCCGACCCAGCGACTATATCGGTGTCGCGCAAATAGTAGAGACTACCACCTGTTCCAAGAAATTCGTTATGGCGAAACAGACTTTGCGCTTTTGATGCAAAAATATTAAGGCTGTGTGTGGCATCACCGAGGCTGGTATCGATCGTACTATTGTGTAAGAGCTGAGCACCATAAAGACTACGATTGAATGGCGCAAACTCGGTTCCGGTAAAATTGGTGTTGAAGTTGCCCCACAGCAGTCTTGAACGGTCCCAGTCAACACGAACATAAAGCTTGCCTTGACTGTCAGTGTCATCCGTTAGCTGTGAATCATCACCATAGACCGGGTAGTACTGGTCCGGATCCAGTCGTCGGAAAACACTTTGAGAATCTTTGCGATGGAAATCGTCGAACAGATTTTCAATATTCTCGGTCCCGGTATCCATTTGCGCGGTTATAAGGTATTTTCCACGCACCTTTCCCTTCAAATAGAAAGCCAGACGCCCATCGACAAATATGTCACCACCATAATGATGCTCATCTACCGCCAATGGTTCAAGTGAACCACTGACCTTGTTCTTGCCGGCCGTTACATCAGCCAACGCAACCATGAAAAAGTAGTCACTATCCAAATCAATATTCAGCTGCTTTTCCAGTATCTGATCTTCATCATCCAACACCCTGACGTTAAAACTGTGTTCGCCTTCTGGCAACAAATACTCCAGCCCAAAGCGACCATCCTTATCTACAACAACCTGTTGTTCATTGATAGTGACCTGGCTGCTGGGCTTAAGGTCCTGACCAAGTACTCGAACTTTACTTCCTTTAATCGGTATGGACTCGCGTTCCAGTTCTACATACTGACCATCTGTAGTTTCGGTGTTCTCCAAGACTGACAGGTCCGGCACCGTCGCAATGTCTTGAGTATCCTTATCAGCCTGAATAAAACTTAAGGACTGCCTGACGGTCTGATCAATACGTCCCTTACCGTCGGTCGCTCGTAGCGCATACTGTATTTCAAGTCCGGGCTTCAGTTCCAGATTGTCGACTGCTGCATCCCACTCCCAACTTTGTTGTTCCAACGATGCATTCAGTGGTGCAACTAACATCGGATTTGTCAGTTGAGTAGCGTCGGCTGGCCAGATAAGCAAGTCAAGCTGATCTATAAAGTGGGTGTAGTTCGACTCGGCTTCGAATGAAATCGGAGAACTAATTTCACCCTCTTGCACAGCAACGGTCGCAGCCGTTTTGATAGTGAGAATACGATCAAGCGATGTGGGGTCTTTCGATATCCACACGGCTCCACCGGTTCCGAACAATGCGCGCCGGTTTTCCGTTTTGACTTTATCAACAGGAACTTTACGTGTTAACGTAACATCGACTCGTCGGTTATCCTGTTTTCCTTTGTCGGTTTTATTAGTCGATCGAGGGGTACCCTCGCCAGACTTTATTATGCGCAGAACATAAGGCGCAGGCTTTTCACAATCTTCTGACTTACATTCTTCTTCGCTTTTTTCCGCGGCAAACACAGGCAAATTACCCATGGATATAATGGACGCCGCCAATGCCAGGTACACGAATAGTCGGATGATCATTGTTCCTGCTCCGTGTAGGCTGCCGGATTTACATCCACGCTAATAAGCTCCATCATTTCACTTCCCAGACTTTCACTGAGAATATTGCGAATGGTCTCGGCGCGACGTTCAGCGAGCTTCAGGTTGTATTCTTTACTGGCGCGCGAATCGGTATGTGCCTCAATTAGTATCTGCCCACCACCGTACTCACGCAGTTTATTAACTATATCGAGTACGATGCCGCGCTGATCTTCGCGAACGTTGTGTTTATCAGTATCGAAAAATACCGATCCCAGACTGACTTCCACACTCTGGTAAACCTGCTCGTTCTCATCCTGAATACACAATTGACTGTCCACTTCCAGATATGGATCATCATCCGGCACCAGAACACCGAAATTAATTTTGTTCAAAGACGCATTAACGATGCGCAACACATATGGGTTTTCAGTAGTGAAACGGGAACCTTGAGGTAAGGTCGCAGGGTCTACTTTAAGCACAAAGTTTTGACCTATGCCGGTTGTACCCGCATCTACATCTGGAATGCTGTACCGTCCGTAAGCGTCTGTCTCAATCAGGAGGCCGGTTACGGTCGCAAGACGAACACCCGGTATTCCTTCCTCATTAACACCGTAGTTCTGAATCACAATCTGCAATACATCAGATTCAACACCATCGCCGGTGCTTGTACCTTGCTGATTAGTTGGAATTGCCCGGGTATATTGAGTGCAAACGCGAATGTCCTGAGCGTTCATGCCGCGGGCCTTGGCACCTACGTGTGCTTCAGATATTGTGCCTTCGTGATCAACACTGATACGTGTTCCTTCACGCGTAACCACCATAAATCGATTGTTATCAGATATCGGCATATTTACAATCGCTGCATGTTCTGCCGGGTCATCATTCACACTGTCTCTGCCCGGTAACGGTGGCAGGTTCAAACTGTTCCAGCCGTAGTGATCGCTGCGCAGCGCAACACCAGTTGCACCTGCAGGGTCTTGCGCACCATCGGCATCACGGTCATTGAAGACTTTACCAACCAGCGTCGCTTGTTCCAGCACCGGATCGGGAATAATTTCGACCGTTGCAGATACGGTGTTACTCGCAACACCACCCAGCCCGCTGGCTGTGGCCTTATTGGCGTAACTACCAGCTACAACACCAACTCCTACGCGCATAACGTATTTAAAACGAATCGTTTCAAGCGGCTCAAAGTCAATACCGTTTAGCAAAATCGGATTCAAATCGCTCGGGTTCAATGTTTGAACAGCGTCATCAGCAGTGTCAAATTCTCCGTCAACACCTGCCTGAATCATTCGAATCGAGCTGGCAACCAGGCTAAAGTTAGATGGGGGATCATCAACAATGGCTATATCAACAGCCGGGACTTCTTTGGTGTTCTCAGCCGTAAGCGTGTATTCGACAAACGAACCAACCGACACCGCTCGCTTATCAGCGGTTTTACTCAATAGAATTTGAGCATCGTTGGCACGCGCATCTATTGGCAAGTGGTTAAAGATGACGTTACGATCACCGCTTTGAATGTAGAACTCGACAAAGTACTGAGTCTGTTGTTTCTCATCGGGCGCATCAGGTTGAAACTGTACCTCGCAAGCATTGGTACCAGGATGAGAGTCGATCGTACAATTTGTCTCGTTTACATCAGATTCAAACGTACGCGATACGGCACAGCCAAGCGTTACATCGCCGCAGCTTGCCGCTCCTTCCTGTCTGATAATCGCAGAAAAGTTCGGGTGATACGCTGTTGGAGCATTTGCAATCTGGATGCGATAAATGCCCTCTGATGGACAGGTATTGTGTGCACCCGGATTCAGATTGAATGCATACAGACCATCGTCAGTTGTTACCTGCGACTGCTGATTTGCATACAGACAATCTGGGTGTAACAAGTCACCTTTGACATTTACCATGTTCAAGGTTACGCCAGCGACGGCTTCACGCGTTATGCTGTCGTACACGACTCCGCCTGGATCTACCGGTAAGGGCAAGTTCACCATTTCACCTGCGGAAACAATACCGTCGGTGGTCTGGATATCCATAAAGACACCATTCTCGTTAAAGAATTCGACGGTAAACACGCCGGGTATCAAGCCTTCAACGAGATAATAGCCGTCTGCATCGGTCATTGTTGTGGCCACGAGGGTGCCGTTATCGTCATAAACCTTAAGCGTCCAGCCGGCTTTGCGTTCTTCGTCAGCACCCACCTGTCCGTCGCGATCGGCATCAAGCCAGACGATACCTTCGAGCGCAGCCGGCTCTTCGTAGGAAACGATAACCGACGCAATATTCGATTCAAGACCGGTGGTATCGCTAACGGTGTATTGAACAGGCGCAGGGTCTTCTACATACCCTGGCTCTGGAGTAAACGTAATATCACCAGTTGCCGGGTCAACCGTCCAAACACCTTCACCGGGAATAGTCAGAGTGGTTACTCGATTGGCAGTATCCGGATCGAGCAACATTACAGTCGTTGGATCAAGATTATTCTCAGGGTCTTCGTCATTAACGACGGTCGCAACCGTCGCCGGCTGTCCTAACGGCTGATTCAGTTTTTCATCGTCATTGGCAACCGGTGCTGTTTGCGGATAATCAATCGTGATAAGCGCTTCATTAGACACCAGCCCGTTAATGTCTGATATCGTGTAGAAGACGGGGGTCGGGTCTGACAGAAATCCAGCTTCCGGGGTGAAGGTGACATTGGCTGATGCATTGTCAATAACCCAGGTTCCTTCACCAGCAACGACTAATGTATCGTTATCTCCGTCATCATCGCTGTCCACAGCCGCTGCGCTGACAAAATTAACACTTTGAACATCAATATCGTTTTCCGGATCGCTGTCGACACCACTACCATTGTCAGCCAGTACATTTAACGTTGTAGGATTGGTCGGACTTTCCACCTGAGTGTTTTGTTTGTAATCATCTTCAGCAACCGGAGCGCTTTGTGGGTAATCGATACTCAACAGTGCTTCGTTTGAAACCAAATCGGTCGCATCACTGACGGTATAAGTTGTTGGGGTGGGATCTGCCGTGAACCCGGGCAATGGAGTGAACGTGACCTGGCCCGTTGCATCATCAACCAACCAGGTGCCTTCACCTGCCACAACAAGCGTATCATTGTCCCCGTCACCATCCAGATCGGTAGCACCTGCACCCGTCAGGTTCACGCTTGTCGGGTCAAGATCAGCATTGGTATCCATATCATCCGTGGCACCTTCCAAAGTGATCGGCACTGCGCCCACCGGTGATTGAAAGTCATCATCAGTTGCCAACGGCGGTATCCGCAGCATTTGCACAATAACCGTGTTACTGACAGAAGAAACATTGTTACCTGCCGGATCGTCTGAACTAACGCTGGCCTGATTAACAATCTGAGTAGCGCTTATGTCTATAACTGCTGCACTGCGTGTCGCAGTACACGTCGTTTGTGCGCCAGGTTGTAAGACAAACGGCATTGGCAATGCGCAAGTTAGCGAGCTCGCATCTGCGATCGGATCGCTAACAACGATATTCGACAATACGACGTTGCCGGTGTTGGTCACCGTCAGGGTGTAGTTTACGGTGTCGCCCAAAGCGGTAAATTCGGTTTCGGTGTTCGCCTTGGCTATATCAATACCAGGCGCTTGACTAACTGAGGTTACAGCGGTGTCATCCTGACTGCCAGCTTCTGCAGTTGATACGGTTACGCTGTTCGTTAGGGCCGTACCAGAATCTATATCAGCTTGGGTTGCTGTGTACTGACCAATGTACGTCCAGCTCTCACCGACATCCATAACCCCACTTGCTCCGATATCGGCAACGGGCCCAGTCAGTATCGCAGACGTAGCATTAGGCAAGGTATCACTAAGTTGAATATCAGTTAAAGAGGTATTGCCCGTGTTGTTGATAACAATTTGATAGTTGAGTACTCCCGGTTCCGTAATACTTGCAGCATCAACAGACTTTGCCAACGTAAAGGCAGGAGAGCGTGCAATAGTCGTTTGCGCTGTATCGCTAAACACATCGCCACCCGTTTCAGTACTCGTAACGTCAACGGTATTGGTGCGCGCTAAACCAAGATCAATTTCTGACTGTGATACAGCATAGCTGGTGGTGTACTCCCAGATTTCACCCACATCAAGCTGACCGGCCAAACCGGTATCTGTTAGCGGCCCAACCAAGGTTGCGGTGGTGCCATCAGGCAAAGTATCTACAGGTGCAACATTACTAAGGCTGACATTGCCCGTGTTCTCGATAAAAATGGAATAGTTAAGCGTTGAAGGTGAATTGATCGAAGCTATATCAACTGCTTTAGACACCGTCATGGACGGTGCTGTTTTTATAGTGGTTGAAGCCGTATCCGTTACCGGGTCAGTGCCCGTTTCGTCAGAGGTAACGATAATCGTGTTAACCAGATCAAGCGCTGCATCAATATCACCCTGTGGAGCGTTATAAGAAACGTTATAAGTCCAGCTTTCTCCAACATCCAATGCGCCTGCTATGCCCGAGTCGTTCAAAGGTCCGGCAAGCACGCCGTTGCTACCATCGGGCAAGGTATCAACAGGTGTCACATTGTTGAGCGTTACGTTACCGGTATTTTCTACAACAATAATATAACCAAGTGTTGCTGGTGCATTGATATCCAGTATGTCGACATCCTTCTTCACAACCATTGCCGGTGCTTTGGCAATCGTTGTCTGCGCATTGTCCGATTGAATATCCGCGCCGGTTTCAGTTGTTGTCACGCTAACTGTGTTAACCAGTGGAGCACCGGAATCTATGTCAATTTGAGTTGCGTTATAGCTAACGATATATGTCCACGTTTCGCCGACATCCAGCGCACCGGAAATGCCGGTATCAGCATTTGGACCGGTAGGTGAGCCAACAGATGCGTCGGGTAGCGCATCGTTCAGGCTAATGCCGGTTAGTGTCTGATTACCGGTGTTCTTTACCGCTATTGAGTAAGTAAGTGTGCCAGGTGCAGATATCGATGGTTTATCTACGGTTTTGACAACGGTGAATGCCGGTGCTTGTGTGATGGGCACTTCCGCATCGTCAGTGATTGGATCCAGCTCATTGCTTGATACCGTTACTGTATTATCGATATCACCATCGCCGCCACCGAAACTGTCGATATCAGACTGAGTTACCGCATAACTGCCGTTATAGACCCAAACTTCATCGGCGTCGAGAACACTATCGCTGTTACTGTCTCCTGCGCTTAAGGTCAGGTTCGCAGCCGGTATAATAGAGTCTGCCAGCGTAATACCAGTTAGGCCTAATAATCCAATATTATCCAGCGTGATGGTATAACTGATCACATCGCCCAACTGCGTAGGCGTAGACATGGTCGATGCGTCAGCCACCTTCTCAACCGTCAATCCTTTTGGCTGCACCAATACGACGCTATTGTTATTATTATCATTGTTCTCATATTGCGTTGGCGCAGAGAGAACGATACCAGTGTTGGTAAAATCGGTTTCAGTAAGCGCATAGACCGACGTCAGCCCTGATCCGAAGAACAGGGCTGCCGTGGCACTAAGCAGCTTGACTGAAAGACGATTCATCATTTGCTTATGGCGCGTTTACAACTGCTTGAAACGTCAGTGAAGCAGGTGAACCAACCGGAAGCGAGTTGATTGTCCAGGACAATCCTGCACCCGTTGGGTCTGCATCACTCGATGCATCTCCACCGCTCATTGACGAACCAACATAGGTAAAGCCTGCTGGTACCGGGTCTGTTACCGTTACATTCGTGGCAACATCTGGACCCGCATTCGACACTTCCAATGTAAACGTGATGGTTTGACCAATATTCGGTGTAGGGTCATCAACAGCCTTGGCAATGGTTAGATCAATACCCAAATCGTTATTGACGATTGAACAAGTCACATCCGAACCTGGCAGCAGACTAATATCGGTTCCAGTCGCAAGCCCGGCGCTTGGCAATCCAGTTGTTAAACCGTTTGCATCACTACAAGCCCAGGTACCTTCCGAATAAGGCACCAGGTCAAGTTCGCTGATAGTAATCAGGGTATTGGCAGTCATTGTAGTGGCGGTGCCACTGGTTACTTCTACCCCGTCAATCGAAATATCAAAGTCGTCGATAACCTTGTCACCACCATTGTCATTCACAACGGTTTTCACCAATGTCAAAGTCGGTGCAATATCATCGTTAGTGATCGAACATGTAACGTCACTTCCCTGCTTAAGCGTGATCAACTCTCCGGTAGCGGCACCAGCGGTAGGCAGTCCGGATGTTAACCCTGCTGCATCTGCACAAGACCACGTTCCGGATGTGTATCCAGGAATATTCAACTCAGATATCAGTACTCCCACATTCGCCGTTACGGTATTAATGGCACCGGAAGGTACAACAACACCATCAACCGATATGTTGAAGTCGCTAATCACCTTGTCACCACCATCATCGTTAACAACGGTCTTGGTCAACGTAAGGGTTGGTGCAATATCATCATTACTGATTGCACAATCCACCACCGCTCCAGGCGCAAGGGTAATCGATTCACCGGTGGCAAGGCCTGCGGTTGGTAGTGTTGCAGTAAGGCCCGAAGCGTCTGTACAAGACCATGTGCCTTCGGTGTATCCAGGCATGTCCAATTCACTGATCAATATGGCAACATTCGATGTCACGGAATTCAAGCCACCGTTAACAATCTCAACGCCATCAATAGACACATCAAAGTCAGCAATGGTCAGATCACCACCGTTATCGTTAACCAGTGTTTTGGTTAACGTGAGTGTCGGTGCAATATCGTTATTCGTAATGGCGCATGTCACATCAGAGCCTGGCAGTAAGTTTAGAGACGTGCTAGTTGCGGTTCCCGCAGCAGGCAATGTGGTTGTTAGCCCGTTTGCATCGGTACATGCCCAAGTACCTTCGGTATAACCATCAACATCCAGTTCAGAGATGGTTATAGGCGTATTAGCCAGCACTGTACTCGGCGTTCCGCTGGTTACTTCAGCTGCATCAACTGAAATATCGAAATCATCAATCGCCAGCAGACCACCATCATCATTAATCACGGTTTTGGTCAATGTCAGCAACGGAGCAATATCATCGTTGGAGATTTCACAGGTTACAATCGAACCTTCTTCAAGACTGATCGTTGCTCCTGTTGCAGCACCGGCTGTTGGTAATCCGCTAGTCAGGCCAGTAGAGTCTGTACACGACCAGGTACCCTCTGTATAACCATCCAGATCAAGTTCTGAAATGGTGATGTTAGTATTAGAAGCCACGATGTTGTTGCTACCGCTAACGACCTCTACTCCGTCAATGGATATGTCAAAGTCTTCTATTGTCTTGAGCCCGCCATCATCATTAGACAATACCTTCACCAGTGTCAAAGAAGGCGCAACATCATCGTTGGTAATGGCACAGGTAACGTCACTACCCGGCTCCAGTGTCAATGCTGCCCCGGTTGCAACACCGGCGGTAGGTAATGTAGCGGTTAAGCCGTTTGTATCAGTACATGCCCAGGTGCCCTCGGTGTAACCATCAAGATCAAGTTCTGAAATAGTGATCGGTGTGTTCGCCAGAACGGTGTTAGGCGCAGCATTGGTAACTACAGTGCCATCAATAGATATATCAAAATCGCTGATGGTATTAACACCGCCATTATCATTAACCAACGTCTTGGTCAGTGTTAGTACCGGTGCAATATCATCGTTAGATATGGCACAAGTGACATCGCTGCCAGAGGCAAGCGTGACCGCTTCACCGGTGGCAACGCCGGCACTTGGTAATCCTGTTGTCAGGCCGGTAGCATCGGTACACGCCCAGGTACCCGCTGTGTAACCATCAACGTCAAGTTCTGAAATGGTCAGTGCTGTATTAGCCAGAACGGTGTTTGGAGTGCCGCTGGTAACAACCGTACCGTCTATGGAAATATCAAAATCAACAATGGCCAGATCACCACCATTATCGTTCACCACAGTTTTGGTCAGGGTTAATGTGGGCGCAATATCGTCATTGGTGATAGAACAGGTAACATCGGCACCCGATGCAAGCGTAATAGACTCGCCAGTAGCCAGACCAGCAGTCGGCAGTGATGTAGTCAGGCCGTTGGCATCAGAACAAGACCAGGTGCCTTCTGTATAGCCATCCACGTCCAATTCACTAATAAGAATGGGTGTGTTGGCAGCAACCGTTGTGGCAGCGCCACTGGATACGACTGTAGAGTCAATCGATATGGAGAAATCGGTATCAGCAAGAATACCGCCGTCGTCATTAACAACGGTTTTGGCCAGTGTCAGGGTTGGAGCAATATCATCATTGACAATGGTACAAACGGTCTGCTCACCAAACGCTAACGTTACAGAGCCTGAATCGAACGCAGTATTCCCTACCGTGCCAACGGTACAAGACCATGCACCTTCGGTGTAACCATCAAAGTCTATTTCGGTTAGCGAATACGTGCCTGGTGGTACATATAACGTGTCGGATGTAAATGTTGTCGTGCTGCCTGACAGCACGCCAGCATCAAAATTCAAAGTTCCCGCGTCACTGGCCACAACAAAGTCATTCAGGCTACCAACACCACCATCGTCGTTTATAACCTGTTTCACAACAATCAGTTCGGCGTTGGGAATTATTTGCACCGTGTCAGTATTGTTAGACGTGTTTGTTTCAAACTGCGATGACGATGCCGTCACCGTTGATTGATTCAAATAGTCCGACAAGCCAAGTGACCAAGCCGTTAATGGGATAGATACACCAACCAGCAAAAGCACTACGCGTGTTTTTCGCGTAGTTCGATTAATTATTGCTCTTAGCGTTCGCTTTTTAATAACTCTCATAACATCAACCTATAACTACGGTGCCAGCACGATCGCCTGAAACGTCAGTGACGTAGACGAGCCTGCAGGTAAACTATTTATTGTCCAGTCCAAACCTGTTCCGGTGGGAGTGCTGTCATCGCGAATATCACCACCTGCCATCGAACTTGCGACATAGGTAAAACCAGCGGGTACCGGATCAAGAACTTGTAAATCTGTGGCCGTATCCGGCCCTGTGTTGCTAATCAGCAACGTGAAGGTAAGCGTGTCACCAATGTTCGGCGCAAGATTGCTTACCGACTTGGTGATGTTCAGATCAACTCCCTGATCATTATTGACGAAGTAACAGATGATCTTTTCACCCGGCTGTATATCCAGCCCGTCTGTTCCATCTGAATCTGTGCCGTCACATTTGATGCTTTCCAGAAGATAACCAGTGACGTTGTTTTCCGACAAGGTGTAACTACCGGGAGGGACAGGCGCAGAAGTAATTGCAGTATCACCTGTGGTTCCACTACCAGATCCACCACTGCCTGAGAATGACAATGTAAAATCACTTTCTGCTGCGCTGCCACCTGAATCATTGGTCAGCGACTTGACCAGTGTCAGCGTCGAGAATTTTTCGTCATCGTTTACGATGGTGCAAGTCGCATGGTCGCCACCTACCAATTCAATTTTATTACCAGAGGTATTGGTTGCGCCCACACAACTCCAGGTTCCTGCGATGTAGCCAGGTACGGTTGTTTCGGATATAACGTATGTACCTGGTTCAACCACAGCCTTGGTAACGGCTGTGGTACCACTAACCCCGGAAATTGAATCAGGGCCTGTTGCGCTTAAAATAAAGTCGTTTATCGTGGCAGCACCACCATCATCATTAATGAGCTTTTTGACCAGCGTAATTTCAGCACCGGCAAATGCCCAGTAATAAACAGGTTCCGTTGTGTGATTTCGGGTTGTGTCTCCGGCAAAAATTTCTTCATCGACCACCAGCCCCATCGCACTGGCCGTGAGTGGCGTACTGCCGTACAACACAGCCCATGAACCGTTGCCACCATCTTCAGCAGCCTGCGTCAAAACACCCATGGTGTGGTGTCTGGACAAACCGTAGCTACCGCCGTTATTCGCTCCATTGTTACCGGCTATGGCGTCAGCGCCGAGCGCCAGTTCGTAAAAGACGTTGTTAATAGTGCCGCTGCCGGTTTCACCCACGATGTAGCCGATGGTTTCCGGATTGCGCGTGCCTGGTATCATGCCAATGTGTTTACCAACGCAAATGCCATCGGCCATGCCTGTCATGAATGGGTGATTCTGTCGAGCATCACAATCAGTTACATAGATCACGCTGGCACGTGTGTCGTTGTAACTCATCACCTGGCCTACAACGACAGGATTGGTATAAGAGTGAACGATGCTGGCACTAACGTCTTCCATTAATGCCATTGACCAAGCACCGTCTGTGGAGTACTGACCATTGGTCTGATCAGATACAACACTGTGTGCTTCGACTAATCTGCCATCGGGTAACGTGTGCGCACCCTCATCCATCACCATGCAATGCACATCGCCGGTAGAGGCGGCTGAGTTTTCCCAACCCTGTATTCGAAGATCAAAAGAGGAAGCGCCAATATTGCGGATTCGCGTTACTGCTGGAGGGTTTGTGTAGTTCGGGTTGGTTCCTGCAAAGGTGTCAAGCACATAGGTGCAAACCGGTATGGCGTTCGAGTAGGTGTTATCCAATGCTACCGTAGTCCAGGCAGTGGACACATTTGGCACAAGAATCGACTCGAAATACGGTGTCAGCACCAGCGCTCTTGCCTTTTCAGCAAACAGAGCACTACCCGCCACTGCCAGTAGCATCGGCAAAATAAATCGGATTTTTGCTGTCTTTCTCAAGGCACGCTCTAACAATCCGCAGAATTAACTAGACAATTTGCGCGCAATAAAACTCGGCAAACCCACCCGTCCGGTGTAACGCGTTACAAGCAACAGGCCAATCAACAAACACACTGGTGGGCTGTGACGCTTCTTTACAATGGAATGAAAGTTGAAGCGTCAGGAGGTTGCGGGTTAAGAAACTGAAGTGTCAAAATGTTCTCAAGCTGAGAGATAGCTCACAATTTTGAAGCTAGATTGAGCGCATTCGATGTCGGAGTCGCTCATGACAACTCCGGGAATGCATCCGATTATTTCTTGGAGAAGCTTACTTATTGTTGTCCGGAGCGGACAATGGCGGTGGTGGCAACTCGGCAAAAGTCTCATCACTGTCAATTTCTAACGGAGATTCTTGGGCTGAGCCATTATTGACGTCATAAGACTGACGTGCTCGAACCAGATAGCCGCCCAAGCCACCAACAGTAGTCATGATGGTCATGAGCCCTAGTGTGAACAGCTCAGTGATAACCATAATAATGCCAGCCATAGCCGCACCGATGAATGCCAAACTTATTTTCAAGCTTGCAATTCGACTAACGCGCTTTTCGTTTTTACGAATTTCCTTGTGAGATTTTTCTAATATTTTGGCTTTGCTTTTCTCGGCTTTGATATGTAATTGCTCTCGCTCTTTTGCATGCTGTAGCCGAATCTTAGCGCTCGCCCGCTCCGCATCTGCACGGGCAATACTGGCAAACCACAGACCGGTAACGACACAAACGAGCAAAGCGGGAACACCAAACTGAACGGCAAGATCACGCGGCTCGGCATTGATATTCACCCACAACAATACAGCGGTTACAATTTGTACGAGCAATATTCCAGGTAAATAACGATGCATGGTGCATAAATGTTGTTTCAGACACTAGCATGTTACACGATGACCTTTGTAAACTGAGCAAATGGCAAACGACATTACAGGCTACTTACTCACCCGTCACTGGCGAGACACAAATCACGGTATTGAGCTCTGTTTCTGGGGTTCAACGCCAGTGGGCCCCGTTCGGATATCAATTTCAAATCAGGAAGCGGTTTGCTTTATCGACCGTGAAACCCACGTGCATCTGCCACGTAACGTGCGCAGAGACTCGCCTGAGCTAAGAAATTTAAATAATCAACCGATTGACGCTCTATACTTTAAACACCAAAGAGACTTGCAAAGCCTGCGAACTCAATTGGTCCCGCTGCACGAGTCCGATATAAAACCCAGCGATCGTTTTCTGATGGAGCGTTTTGTCTGCGCGGGGTTTGAAGCATCGGGGGAACTCACTAATCGTGAAGGCTTCTGGAGCATGAATGGTGCTCGCATTAAGCCGGCAAAAATACAACCTGCACTTACAGCAATGTCAGTCGACATTGAAACCCGCGGCAGCACAGATCAGTTGTATTCCATCGCAGGTTCGGTCATGCACGGCGATGCTGCACAGAATCACGTGTACATGATTGGCTCGGGAACAGCGGAAAAACAAGATGGCTACCAGCTTCACTACTGTTCCGATGAACGAGAATTACTCACGCGATTTTTCCAATGGCTTAAAGATGTGGATCCTGACATTATCATCGGTTGGGCTATCGTGAATTTTGACCTGAGCTTTATTGACAGAAAATGTCGGGCATTGGGTATTCGATTCGATATGGGACGCGGGGGCGATTCGGCCGCTATTCTTCAACCAGGTAATCCGGGGCAACCGCGTATCGCAAAAATACCCGGCCGCGCTGTGCTCGACGGAATCGATCTACTCAAAGCGGGGTTCTGGGCTTTCGATAGTTTCTCTTTGGACAATGTGGCTCATGAACTGCTTGGCGAGGGAAAACTGATCTCCACAGGTGAAGATAAAGTTGCGCGAATTAATCACTTGTTCAAAAACGATAAACCGAAACTGGCCGACTACAACATAAAAGACTGCCAGCTGGTGAACGATATTTTCATCAAGGCCGATCTAATAGAGTTTGCTGTACAAAGAGCAAACTTGACTGGGCTTGCAATTGATCGTCTAGGCGGCTCTGTTGCTGCGTTTGACAATTTGTATCTACCTCGATTACACCGTCATGGTTATGTTGCCCCTGATGTGGATAATACCTCCGATGGTTTGGGTAGCCCTGGTGGATATGTATTGGATTCAGCGCCCGGTATATATCAGAACGTGTTAGTGCTTGACTTTAAAAGCCTGTACCCAAGTATTATACGAACGTTTTGTATTGACCCAATGGGACTTTCACAGCCCGGTTCCGATCCGGTGCCAGGATTCATGGAAGCCAGTTTCTCACGCGATACCCACATTTTGCCGGGAATAATCTCAGAGCTTTGGAAAGCAAGAGACGATGCAAAGCGGGAAAATAACAAGCCGCTCTCACAAGCCATAAAGATCATAATGAACTCCTTTTACGGAGTGCTTGGAACGAACGGCTGCCGATTCCATTCTCATCAGTTGGCATCCAGTATTACCAGACGCGGGCACGATATCATTACACAGTCTCGGGATAAAATTGAAGAACATGGTTATCGCGTTATTTACGGTGATACCGATTCGCTCTTTGTACTGCTCGGGGAAAACCACACCAAGGATAGCGCTGACAAAATAGGGAATCGTCTTACCGACTCCTTAAACAAATGGTGGACGCAGAAACTAAAAAGCGAATTCAATCTGGACTGCCATCTTGAAGTCGAATATGAGACACACTACAGTCGGTTCCTAATGCCAACGGTTCGCGGCATGCCAACAGGCAGTAAAAAACGTTATGCCGGAATCGTTATTGATGAGAACAATCAAACCAATTTGATTGTTAAGGGTTTGGAAGCTGCGCGTACGGACTGGACTCCACTGGCTCGGGATTTTCAACGCTCCCTGTTTCATCTCGTCTTCAACGATCAGCCCTTTGAAGAATTTGTTAGAAACACAGCCACAGAATTGCTTAACGGAGACAGAGACAAGGATATTGTTTACCGCAAACGATTAAGAAGAAAAGTTGATGACTACCAGCGCAACGTACCACCCCACGTTCAGGCTGCTCGCAAGATGCGCTCAAAGCCGGGCAGTTGGGTCACCTATGTTATTACTCGAAATGGTCCGGAACCCACAGACAATTTGACATCTTTGCCCGATTACCAACACTATATGGATAAGCAGCTGGCTCCCGCTGCCGATGGTATTCTTCAGTTTTTGGACACAAGCTTTAGCGCAATAACAGATGCGCAGATGCAAATGTTCTAGCCTCCGTGTAAGGTTACTTGTTTTACCCACAACGTCTCATGTAGAAAGGTGAATAGAGAATTTGAGCGGCATGATCGCCCCACACACAAATCATTTTCGTATGAGCTTTTTGCAACTATTGATGTTGGGCGACAAACTCTGAAATTATATTCGTCATCGGTAACACCCCATCAATTGGCCCTCGATGATTAATATCGGGAATCGACACTAGCGCACCACCGCTGCATTCGGCGAAAATTTCAGTCTGCTTTGCATAAAAGTAGTGACTTAAATTACCTTTTACAAACAGAGTGGGTATTGTATTTTCCCCGGCTTTTTCACAATCAATGGACCATCGAGTTTCATCCGACTCTGCATTTTCCGGTATGAGTGTCCGGGCATTCTGCCGCACAATCTCTTGCACAGATTCGCGCTCAAGTTGATAACCACCGTCGCCCGACTGAAATACAATTTCCACAAATCTTTCCAGTGCAAGTTCAACATCGTTATTTTCCATTGCCTGACCATATTTTTCCCAACGGCTATACCACTCCTGCAATTGAGCATTATCAACCGATTGTTTTTCAAATATCGCTGTATCCACCGGTTCGAAATGTACGGCGCTTTTAAACAAATCAGGTCGATCAATCGACGCAAGCATGGCGGTAATTACACCGGTTGACCAACTCACAAGATGTACAGGACCAATGTCAAGCGCTTCTACAAACTCCACCAGATCGTCAGCATGTATTTTCGATTTGTAGTCTTTACCATCATCTACCCAATCCTGGGTGCCATGATAGCGGCGGGAGTAAGTAATGAAACGATGGTTTTCGGATATTGGCACAAGAAAAAAGCCCCACGACCGGTAGTCGGATATTGACCCATGCACAAACACAACAGGCTCACCCTGCCCTACATCAAGATACTCTGCAGTGTAGCCATTCAAGTCCATGATTTTCGCTCGCGGCAAAGTAATATCAGAGAACGAGTCGCTATTACCACGTGAAGGTAAGCCTGCCATTTGCAAAGCATGCTTCATATTCAAAAGGAAGCTTTCAGGAAAACAGAGTATTTTGTATTGCTCCAGGGCTTTTTCTATGGTTATTTGTGGAGCAAGATCCTGCAATCGCTTTACCGCCTGTTTGGCTTCGTCAATACGATTCAGATGGGGCAATGTGTACGCAAACTGTAAATGGCTTACCCAATTACGCTCATTAAATGATTTTAAAAAATCGTCGTAAGCTTCCTGATACTCCTCTTTAAAGTAATGCGTTTTCGCCAAGCCCATCCACCACCATTTACGATAATGCTGAGGTTCCAAATCCAACGCCTTTTGTGTCAGAGCAGCACCTTCATCCCATCTACCCGAATAGGACAACCAGTTTCCAAACGCTGCTAACAGATTCGGATCAGCCGGGTTGATTTCAAGCCCACGTTCAATCGACGCAGCCATTTTGTCGGTCTCACACGAAGCGTAATAAGCTTCGCTCATGCCCCAGTATATAGCGCTATCGTTACCCACGGACAAAGCCTCTGCTCTGTTAGCTGCACTGATCGCCTTGGAGGGTAGATGTTTTCGTAACTTTAAATGACTTCGCAACGGCTCTGGGAGAGTATTCCCCCACCAATATTGGTGCGCGTGAATGGTTGCTTGCAGGGCGAGTGCACGAGGATTCTCTGGATCGTTTTCCAGTATATGTGCCAGGCAAGCTTCCGCACGTTTCGTAATGCTGTCCTCTTCCCCGGAACATTTCGAGCAGCCGAAACCGTGGGCAAAACACTCTGCATGGCTCAGTTCTTCAATCGGTTTAAGCCTCGATGCTCGGAGTAATTCTCGGTCAAGTGCTCCCACACCTGGCGAAGCTATAGACGCAGCGATACGCTGCGCTGTCTGAGTCGTCGAAGCTGGTAGTTGCGCGTTGTCAAAAGTTTGTGCATAAACCAGAGATGATGCGCCGTTATGCAACTCTACGGCTAACTTGTTTTGCCCAATTCCTTCAAGAACAATACTGTAATCGGTCACCTCCGCATCCGATAGCTCTAAGGTCCGATATCGGCTTAATGCAACCCGTAGCTCTGGCAAAACACCGGCGGCGAATTCATTTGACGCAACTGTATTATCCAATCGATCAACCAGTTTGATACGTGGTGTACCCGATATAGAACTGACACTTTGTATTGAGCGTTCAGGAGTTCCATCGCTTTTAGTCAACCAAACAATAGCCAATCCGACAAGCGCGAAAGCCAGTATCATCCGTAAGCCTTGTTGACCATTGCTGGCTTTACCCTTTCTTTCTGCACAGGCAGGTACGCGATCAGCGACAAGCATGTAGCCCTGACGAGGTACCGTTTTTAACACAACATGGTCCGTATCTGATAAAGCTTTGCGAATATCAGAAATGCACTTTCCGATGGAATCATCGGTTACGTGAACATTGGGCCAGATTTTTTCAGTTAAATGCGTTTTGGAGACAACCTGGTCAGGCCATTTTGCCAGTTCTTCAAAAACCGAAAGCGATTGTGCTCGCAGTCTCCGCTCTTCACCTGATACTGAAACGAGGCACTTGCGGTTTGCATGGTATCTGAAACCACCAAAGTAGGCCGATAGCGCTTGCTCTTCGGCCGAATCGGGTTGATTAGAACCCGTATCACTACCCTGATTTTCCTTGCGCATCAGATCAAATAAGCACTAAACACTCAACGACAATATAACTCGGGCGATTGATCTGTTTCCAGTCAACAAAGCAGTTACAAAAGCGATTTCGCCTAAATTTCGGGGTTCTTTCGGAGTAACTTCCTGATTTACCGGTAGAAACATTGAAAGATGATGCATCTGCTTTCGAGTGTGGAGCTTCATGTGGATGCAATAGTGCAGGCATTGCTATTCTGGATCGCGTCGAACAGCCAACATTCTGTTGACAACATTAAACCTCCTGAAATTGTGTTCATGAGCGCCGCACAAATCACTTCCGAGTATTACGCCGCGCACCGAGAACTCATTCCCGACAACGGAATTGACGAAAGAATATGGGCACTTTACGATGCAGAAACGACCAGCTCCGGCACCATCTATCTCCGAGTAGATGAATTCAAGGCAAGAGAAAAAGTTACGACCAGCACAGCGTTACGCGGCACTACGTTTATTCAGGCGCCTAACTCTGACAACTCCTTGGCTTCGATGCATCAAAACACCGCTTCAAACGCGCAATTACTTGAAGATAATCCGATATTGACAGAGAGGTTACTTCACGAACTTGTACACCATGTGCAATTTCAAACAGGTGCTACCAAGACTTATCCCTGCCCGGCATTTGGAGAAAAAGAAGCCTATCTGCTCGGCCAACGCTATTTCAAGCAGCGACACATCGAAGACCCATTTCCGAACAGAAGGTTCTGGGCACATGTTTACAGCCGTTGCTAAAAAGAGGCACAAAAAAGGGCGGACTA
>CALJNA010000066.1 GCA_937981955.1 uncultured Granulosicoccaceae bacterium | reverse complement strand
TCTGGACACCATGCAAGCCATGCGTTTTTACTGCACCTGGCGCCACTGGGTGGACGCATCTTTGACGATAGCTGGAATCCTATCGTAAACAATGAAGCGGGAGTTAAAGCCGCCAACGCACTTAAGTCTATTGTCGATTGTGGTCCTGAAGGCGCCGCAAGCTTTGGCTTTGGCGAGGCCTTGGGTTCGTTTCTGGCTGGTGATACTGCGATGTTTTTGGATACCACTGTTGTAGCCGGGCAAATTAACGATCCTGCAAAATCAAAGGTAGTAGGTAAAGTTGGCTGGGCGATGCATCCAATGGGAACCCGTCGTGGCAGTCAAACCGGTGGATTCGGTATTGGTATTCCGAAGAATGCCGAGCACAAAGAGGCTGCGTTTCTGCTGATGCAATGGCTAACATCAAAAGCTGGTGACAAGCTAGTTGCCATGGAAGGTGGAAATCCATCGCGATTCTCAACTCACGAAGATGCAGATGTAAACGCTAAATTCCCGCACATGAAAACGTTTGGTGAAGCACTGAAGCATGCTGACCCTGACTGGCGTCCGATCATCCCTGTATGGGGAAAGATCAATGCTGATTTGGGAACCACGTTGTCAAAAGTGTTGACTGAAGATCTGGATATTCAGGAAGCGCTGGATGGTGTGGCTGAGCGAACCAAAGTTGTAATGGACGAAGCGGGTTACTACACCTGGCAGTAAGTCGATAATGTTGTGCGACCGGGTGCGACACACCCGGTTGCTCGCGAACCGCTAATCCTTTAAAAGACCCCAATATAACCACATGAGTACAGCGACGTATAACCGGCTGACGCCCTACGTGTTTTTGGCACCAGCTGTCGTCATCATGGCGTTGGCACTGTTGTATCCATTGGGCTACATGGTGTACGGCAGCTTTCGGGACTGGGATCCGAGCCAGACTCTGGGGGAGTCTACGTTTATCGGTCTTAAAAATTACGTCACGTTGTGGAACGACCCTAATTTCCGCGAAAGTGTTGCCGTCACCTTAAAATTTGCCATATCGGTCGTGACAGTTGAAATGTTCATAGGTGTTGGACTGGCACTGTTACTCGACAGGAAACTGCGTGGTATGTCATTACTACGCACGCTGTTTATATTGCCGATGATGATTGCCCCGGTAGTTGTTGGTCTCATTTGGCGCTATATGTATCACCCCACAGTGGGAGTGTTTAATAAAAGCTTAAAGTCCATGGGTTTTGAGTCCGTTGATTGGCTCGGGCAGCATGCTTTGTTATCTGTGATCATTGCTGATATATGGCAATGGACACCGTTTATATTTATATTATCGTTGGCAGCGTTGCAGTCATTGCCACGATCTGCACTGGAAGCTGCGCGTATCGACGGGGCTACTGGCTGGCAGCAGATCATTCATATCAAGCTGCCGCTGATGATGCCGGTTCTGATTGTAACCGGACTACTTCGCCTGATCGACGCTTTCAAGGTTCTTGAAGTCATTCTTGTTATGACAGAGGGCGGTCCCGGTCTTTCTACTGAAATTCTGGCTTTACGCATTTCCCGCACAGCTACCGAATTTCGTGAGCTGGGTGTAGCCGCCGCCATGTCCAATTACTTACTCATGATGTTGCTGTTGCTCACTATTGTGATGCTTGCTTATAACCGCATACAAGAGTACCGCGCAGCCCGAGCTGTTCGAATGATTGAGGAGGATGTGTAATGAGTGCAAGTACTGATAAACAGTCGGCTCAACACCCGGCCTTTTACGCCATCATAGTGATGCTGATCATTATGTCTGTTGGTCCCATAGCGCTCATGCTGATCAACTCGTTCAAACTTGATGTCGATATTATTTCGGGTACATCAGGTCTGTTGTTTATGCCCACCATTCAAAACTATGAAACGGCGCTGTGCGATGTACTGCCGTATGAGCTCGATCACCTGGATTTTTGCTCATTGAAATTCGGTGGTGCATTTATTAATTCGCTGATCATTGCCCTGGTTTCCACCATACTGACTTTAATCATTGGGTGTATGGCAGCTTACGCGCTGGTGCGATTCAGATTCATGGGCCGCGATACGGTATCGGGTTCTACTCTCATGGTAAGAATGGTTCCGCCAGCGGTACTGTTGGTACCGGTATTTGGTTTGTGGAATAACGAATTCTGTATTGATAAAACCTCCTGGCTTGGAGCCTGGATACGGGAAGAATTCGGTGGACGAGGCGATGTGTGTCTGGCCGGTACTCACTCGGGGATAATTCTTATTTATATCGCCATGAACTTGCCGTTTGTTATTTGGATATTGCAAAGTTTTATCGTACAAGTACCCAGACAGCTGGAAGAGGCTGCGCGTATGGACGGTGCCGGCCCGTTTCAGGTGTTCTTTAAAGTGGTGTTACCGCTGATAAAGCCCGGTTTAGCCGCCGCTGCAATTTTTACCTTCAGAATCGCGTGGAATGAGTATCTGTTGGCTTCAGCACTGTCAGATCGTGACACCAAAACAGTGCCCATACTCATTGTAAACAACATGTCAGAGTTTAACGTTGAATGGGGTGTGATTATGGCCACCGGTATGCTGCTGGCAATCCCGCCGATTATTTTTACTCTGTTTGCTTCTCGTCAGATCATCACTGGTATGACTGCCGGCGCGGTAAAAGGGTAACGGTTAATTCGTTTATATAAAAGTTAATGCAAACAGAATGAGTAACAAGGTAAATAGACAATGAGTGAAGTTGCTGTAATTACTGGCGGTGGTGACGGAATTGGTCGCGCAGTGGCTCTTGCGTTAAGTGAGCAAAATTGGCGAGTAGTGGTTGCCGGCAGGACTCAATCGAGTCTTGATGAAACGGTCAAACTCATGCCCAACGAAGGTTTGGCGGTGCAATGTGATGTTAGCGACGCCAACGCAGTCGCTAATCTGTTTGAACAAACGGTTAGCACGTTCGGGCAAGTCGACATGTTATTCAACAATGCCGGTATTGCCGCACCGGCTGTTCCAGTTGATGAACTGCCAGTTGATACGTGGAACCAGGTTGTCGCTATAAATCTGACGGGTGCTTTCTTATGCGCCCAAGCCGCATTTGGACAAATGCGTAAACAGCCGAATGGTGGCCGCATTATTAACAATGGTTCTGTTTCAGCAACAGCACCTCGTCTGTTTTCAGCACCTTATACCTGCACAAAGCACGCAATCACTGGTTTGACAAAGTCATTGTCGCTCGATGGTCGGCAGTTCGGAGTGAGTTGCAGTCAGATTGACCTGGGAAACATCAGCTCCAAAATGGGAGACAAAATGGCCGAGGGTGTGCTGCAGGCAAATGGCTCAACCATGGCAGAACCAACCATCCCGGTCAAACCTGTATGCGATGCCATTTTGTACATGGTGAATCTGCCTAAAGAAGCAAATGTATTAAACATGACTGTCATGGCCAACGGTATGCCGTTTGTTGGGCGTGGTTAGAAAAATAGTTTTTGGAGACGTCAAGTGACCAGTGCCAGTATTGCATTAGAAAAAGATTATCCACTTATTGTGGGTACCTACACCGACCTTGATGCGCTTGCTCATCAACCGCATGCGCCTACATCGGGCAAAGGAATATACGGATTAACACTGACCAAAGATGGTCATTTGGTTGAGCGAGAGATTGTCGATGCTCTGAATCCTGCTGTTCTGATCCCGCATAGTAACGGAAAAATGATGTACGCCATTGTCGAGACGATACAAAACACTGGCGATGTTCTTCAGTATCGAATTAATGATCAAGCCGGGTTGGAGCTTGATCAATCCTTCTCTGCCTCGGGTAAATCAACATGCTACCTTGCCCTTTCACCGCAAAAAGATGCTGCGATTGTCATCAATTACTGGGATGCCATTATCGATGTTCTGCATGTGAACGAACATGGACAACTGGGTGATGTTGTTCAAAGCTTTAAACAGCACTACAGAAAGGAAGGGGAATGGCGCCAGGTTACTCATCGAGAAGACCATTGGACCAACCGACAAGTTGGTCCGCATGCACACTGTGCGCATTTCTGGAACGAGTGGGTTTTCATTCCTGACCTGGGTGAGAACGCAGTTTTTCAATACAGGTACGATGCGCAAAAAAAGCTGTTGGAACCCGACACACATATTGAATTTGAGGCAGGTTCAGGCCCACGTCACATGGTTATGCATCCAACACTGAATCTTTGCTACGTTTCGAATGAGCTGTTCAATACGGTGTGCGTGGCCAGGCTCGATGCTTCTGAACCCGAAAAAGTGAAACAGCGACTTGTTCCGATTCAGTACGAATCCACTCTTGAGAACCGTGAGCAAACATCCTACGTTTCTGAAATCAAGCTCTCTCCAGATGCCCGATTTTTATATGTTTCAAATCGTGGAGATGATTCCTTGGCTATATTTAGAGTTCAATCCGATGGTAAACTTAAGCGCATCGATATTGTGCCTACGGGTGGGAAGTTTCCACGACATTTTGCCATTTCACCGTGTGGAAAAGCGGTTATCACAGCCAATCAGGATTCATCGAAAGTTAACCTGTTTCGCCGCGATATTGAAAGTGGCTTAATCACTGCAACAGGATACGAATACGATATTCCGGCACCGAATTACATTCGGTTTTATTAAGCGTGGACTAATCAAATAAGCAATGACGCAGCGCGACAGCAACAATCCGGTGACTATGGAAGACGTAGCGAAAGCTGCCGGTGTGTCGCGAATGACTGTGTCACGTGCTATGCGCTCCGATGGCAATGTTTCTGAGAGTACGCGGGAGCGTATTCTCAAGATAGTCAACAAGATGAACTACGTGCCAGATCAAATGGCCGGCAGTTTGTCGACTAAACGATCGGGTTTTGTCGCTACCCTGGTGCCGTCTTTGAACAACGTGCATTATGCGAAAATGGTCCAGGCACTTACCGAAACCATTGAAATGACAGGCATGCAAATTCTGCTTGGTCATACTGACTATTCAATGGCCAGGGAAGAACAGCTTGTCGAAAGCATGTTAAAACGTCGGCCCGAGGCAATAGCACTTCCGTTCGACGGACACACTACCAGAACCATCAAGCTGTTAAAACAGGCCAACATACCTGTAGTTGAACTCTGGGAAACACCGTCCAAACCAATCGGGTATACCGTTGGTTTTTCAAACGAAGATGCGTCGTATCAAATGACGGAAAAGCTAATCGAGCTGGGTTATGAGAATATAGCCTTTCTGTGTGAAACCAATGATGAATGGACGCGAGGCGCAGCACGAAGAGCTGGTTTTAGAAATGCAATGGAAGCAGCCGGACTTTCAGCACATAGGATGATTCGTTTTGGCAATCCACCTATGTCGATTAAGGATGGTTACTTCATTGGTAAAAACCTTGATCAATATTATCCTGATATCGATTGCGTTTTCTGCGTATCTGATTCGCCGGCGTTTGGTCTGCTCAGTGCCCTGCAGGAACGGGGAATAAAAGTACCCAACGATGTTGGTGTTGCGGGGTTTGGTAACTTCGAAGTGTCTCGCTATGCGGTGCCATCGATAACTACCGTAATGGTGGACCCTGCTGAAGTGGGCCGAGTTGCAGCGGAGTTGGTCATCAGATTACTCGATAGCGATATTGAAAGACGAAAAGAACCGAAAAAGAACCCGATCGAAATCTCACTAAGCATGCGCGACAGTACGCGCCTGTTGAAATGAATAAGTGAAATAAAACAGAGAAATAAACTAGTTTTCACCAAACGCCAAATGGACTTTAAGCGCTTGCGATCTGTCTGCTGCCAGATTAAAAGCATGTTCCATTTTATCAAGTTCAATGGTGTGGGTGATTAGCGGGTTAACATCCAGTCGTTTACTTTGTAGCCAGGATATGCCCGTGAAAAACTCTTCATGAAATCGGAATGAACCGCGCAGTTGCAATTCTTTTGCGGTTATCTGCTGAACTGGCAGATTCATGTCGCCGCCTAATCCCAGCTGTACTATGATGCCGCGCGGTTTGATCGCTGGCAGCGCCTGAGCGAGTGCTGAAGCCACACCGGTACATTCGAACAATGTGTCAAAGTGGCCTTTATTCTCCTGGTACTGAGCAAGCGGTGTATCCGAGTTTGCAGTGTTGATGTTTATGGTTCCATTTGCCCCAAGCTTTTCAGCCATTTGTAATGGATAGTCGCTAATGTCGGTTGTGATAACTTCACGTGCACCTGCGGCCTGAGCAACAAGAAGGCACAGTAAACCGATAGGGCCACAGCCGGTTATTAGCACGCGTTTACCGACCAGATTCCCAGCCTGCCGCGCAGCATGTATGGTGACAGCCAGTGGCTCAGCCATGGCGGCTTCAGAAGCGCTTAATCCCTCGGCATTGGCGCATTGATTCTCTTGCACCGTTAACAGTTCTCTGAACGCACCTTGAATATGAGGGAAGGGCATGGCAGAGCCATAAAATCGCATGTTCAAGCAGTGATTGGGATTTCCGCTTAAGCAATACTCGCACATGTTGCATGCTCTGGACGGAGATATTGCCACAAGGTCGCCGGTTGCCACGCTTTGAACATTCTTGCCGGTTTTTACAACCCGACCAGCGATCTCGTGACCAAGAATCATCGGTTCTCTTAACTTGACTGTGCCAAATCCACCATGTTGCACATAGTGCAAGTCTGAGCCGCAGATGCCGCCACGCTCGATTTGCACTTGTACTTCGCTGCTATCAGGTTCCCGGGCCGCACGCGTTTCAAGGCGTATATCGTTTGCGGCATGAACAACAATGGCTTTCATACAATTGGTTCTTATCTGTTATCGTCATCCAAGCCTGGCCAATGACAACTGATTGGCTCATCAAAGAATGACCGGCAAAAAATTTGATTAAATCATTCGAAACATCTGGAATTCTATTTATGTTACCGGTAACATAGGCGCCATTGCAAGCGAACTGACAGAATAATTTATGGAACTCTTCAACCTAACCGGAAAAACTGCACTTATTACAGGTTCATCCCAGGGGATCGGATTTGCTCTGGCCAAAGGCCTGGCCAGTGCCGGTGCAACTATTGTACTGAACGGCCGTGATACCAGCAAACTGGAAAGTGCCGCAAAAGTTTTAAACGATGCCGGTGTCAGCGCTCAGATTAGTGCCTTTGATGTTACTGACCATAGTGCGGTAAAAAAAGCCGTTGATGAGCTTGAGTCCGGTGGAACTGTTATTGATATTCTGGTGAACAATGCGGGCATGCAGCATCGATCTCCATTGGAAGAATTTGACCCGGCAGCATTCGAAAAGTTGCTACAAACCAATGTTGCCAGTGTCTTTCATGTATCCCAGGCGGTGGGTAATCACATGATAAAGCGTGGCTGCGGCAAGATTGTAAACATTGCCAGTGTTCAAACCGCGCTCGCTCGTCCCGGTATAGCGCCTTACACAGCCACTAAAGGTGCAGTAGGAAACTTAACCAAAGGTATGGCGACCGATTGGGCAAAGTACGGGTTGCAATGTAACGCGATTGCGCCCGGTTATTTTGATACACCACTTAATGCTGCACTGGTTGCAGACGAAACATTTTCAAGTTGGCTCAAAACCCGCACTCCTGCCGGACGGTGGGGTGATGTTGAAGAGCTGGTAGGCGCATGTATATTTTTATCCTCTTCAGCATCGAGTTTTGTCAACGGGCATACCTTGTACGTCGATGGTGGTATTACTGCGTCACTGTAAAGTGAAGCACTTTGTTGTTATGGGTGTAGCAGGGTGCGGTAAAAGCACAATCGCATCGCTGCTCGCACAGCGGCTTAACGGCAAAATGGTTGAAGCCGATGCGTTGCACGGTGCCAGTAATATTCAGAAAATGGAAAGTGGCGAAGCACTCACAGATGACGATCGCTGGCCCTGGTTAGCGCGTGTTGCTAATGCCATGGCAGAAACACCAACTCCGGTTTTTGTCAGCTGCTCTGCTTTACGCCGAGCGTATCGTCAAAGTCTGTCAGATAATGCTGGCCTGTCCGTCGGCTTTATCCATTTACATGCTGAACAAGAAGTTATCGCCAAACGTATGTCGGCAAGGCAAGGGCATTTCATGCCGGAGAGTCTGTTGGATAGTCAATATCAAACGCTTGAGCCGTTATGCGATGATGAGCTCGGTGTGGTTATTGATATTCGGCAGCCCATCGACGCTGTCGTTGAAGATGCGCTTGTGTTTATAAAGCAGTATAAGGATTAATGTAGGTTGAGTTGTTGTCGATTACAACTGCCCTAAGCGTTTAATAGCAAGATACCGCGTAATCAAATCAGCCGATAAATTTTTTGGCGTCACATCCAACAGCTTTGCACCACCTGCGATTGCCAGCCGGTGTTGCTGTCTGCGCTGCAATCGGTAGTTTTCGGCACTTAGCCATAAAACGGCTTCCTCGGTATTAGCTGGTTCGGTTTTTATAGCTGCTTCAAGATCAGATTCGCGCAAGTCTGCCATGAGTACCATGTGCTTGCCTCTTAAACGCTGCAATGCATCCAGTGCTGATTGCCCGTCCTCGTTGCGAAGATTGGTTATCAGTATTATCAGTGCACGCCTTCTGAGTCTTACCGCAAGTGATTCAACTGCTTGTACGTAGTCCGGTAGTTCTCTGGTTGCTTCCAGATCGTACAAACCGTTCATTAGTCGCCTGGCTGAATTCATTCCTTTTGCTGGTGGAATCCATCGATCAATTCCGCCAAAGGTCATGATGCCGGTGGCGTCTCCTTGTTGCAATGCAACGTGCGACAGCAGTACAACAGCGTTTAATGTTTCATCCATGTGGGATGCTTTTTCGTCCTGATGTCGCATCCGCATGCTGCAATCCAGCAGGAAAACGATTTGCTGATCTCGTTCCTGAGCATATTCACGCGCGATCAGTTTTTGCATTCGCGCCGTTGCTTTCCAGTCAATTTGCCGAAGGCTGTCACCGTCGCGGTACTCGCGAAGCTGGTGAAAATCGCTGCCTTCCCCAGGCCTTGGTAAACGTCTGATGCCGGTGTGGTCCATGGAGCGTTTACTCAGCAGCATGCCGAATAGCCGATTGTTTTTAAAGTTGGGGTAAATCTTTATCTCGTTATGACAGGGCAGGCGTAGCTTACGAAACCACAAGCCCAGTTTCGTGCGGACAAGGCATTCGATACCGTCGAACTCCATATTGCCACGAGTTTCCGGCAGCACTTCGTAGATAATGCCGGTTGCGCTTTGTGGTTCTAGTAGTTGGTCACGAGGTAGTCCGCGCACCTGACAAAGTTGTGGGTGCATGTCGTGAATTTGTGCATGCACAGTCTTTTTACCATTATTGCTGATATTCAACGTAACGTCGCTCCAGGCTCGATGCGACATGACTTGCCGAACGTTTCGGCTGCCTTCAAGTTTAATGAGGTAAACGCTAACAAGATCGTATAAAGCGCATACCGCTAGAGCAACTGGCAGCACCAGCCACAAACGTAATAATTCAGGGTAGAACGCTAACAGGGCAGCAGTGGCGGCCAGCGCCGCACCCAACACCAATAGTCGTGGTGTGGGTATCACTTTCTCGGTGCTTCCACAGATTGCAGAAGATTGGCTATGACATCGTCTGCGCTGTAACCTTCAATTTCCAGATCGGGGGTCAGCTGAATTCGATGCCGTAGCACGGCTGTCGCTATGGCTTTAACATCATCGGGCGTGACAAAGTCAGCACCGTGCAGTAAGGCACGTGCTCTGGCGGCTCGCAGTAATGATATTGATCCGCGTGGGCCTGCACCTATATCAATACCGTTCCACTTACGAGTCGATGTCACGATATTTACTATGTATTGTTGTACCGCTGCATCCACTGAAATAAAGCTGGCTGATTGTTGAATATCTAACAAATCGTTAAGTGAAATAACCGCCTGCAAACGACTCAGGTCTAGCTGATTGGCAATGCTCTCGTGCGTAATTTTCTGCAACATTTGTAGCTCGTCGTTTGGTGACGGGTAATCAATCAGAATTTTGCACAAGAAACGATCTAGTTGAGCTTGCGGTAGTGGATAGGTGCCTTCTTGCTCAATCGGATTCTGTGTCGCCAGAACAATAAACGGTTGCGGAAGCTCGCGCGTTTCCCCTTCGATGCTCACTTGCTGTTCCTGCATCGCCTCAAGCAACGCCGATTGTGTTTTCGCCGGTGCCCGATTAATCTCATCTGCAACCACCACGTTTGCAAATACTGGTCCTTCACGAACCGTAAATGTTTGTTGGTCGTGGTCGAACATGGCATGACCAACAATATCGCTGGGCATCAGGTCAGGTGTAAACTGGATGCGTACATCTTGCGCTTGTGCAGAGTAGGCCAAGCAGCGGGCTAACAGTGTTTTAGCCAAACCCGGTACGCCTTCGATTAAAACGTGGCCACCAGCAGCAACACAGATTAAAAGTTCATCAATTGTTTGTTGTTGACCAATAATGACGTGCCCGAAATTGTCTCTGAGTTTGTTCAGATTACTATGGGCCGCGGCGAACTTTGTTTGGTCAATCATGATGAAAGCTACTCGGGTTAAGACTCGGGTCTGTTTAGTTTGCGATGGTTGATTTTTTGCAATACGCGACTTGCACGCAGAACAGCATCGCCTTTTCTTGCCTTACCGTATAAGGCCTGTTCTGCTGTAACGGGCGAGCAATCAAGCATTTTGCTTGCTTGTCTGATCGCTTCATTTCTGTCTATTTCACCGGCAACCGTTGCAACACCAGTCTGCTTCGCCAGATTTTCAATGGCTGCGTGCTGAACGTTTTCAACTATTTTATCGGTGTACCTATGTCGATACCAATACTCCCCTCTGGCTTGCAGATGTGCCATCAGGTTGTTCTGGATGGGCGGCAGTTCTTGTTCTACAGGCCCGAGCCTTGTTGACGCCCAACGCAGAAAACCGATCAGAACCGCTAACAGGATAAGAATCGTTAAGGTGAATTTGTTCCATAGCAGTGAGAACAAGCCGGGAGAGTCGGCTGGCTTGAACACAATAGATAGTTTTTTAAGCTTTGCCGGCTGGGTAAGCCAAAGCAGTAAGTAACCATTATCCAGCTTACCTATCGAACTATTGCTGAACATATCAGCATCGCTATAGAGGGTAACAAACCCATCGCCAACCGATTTTTGAATGAAAAACGGTGTTTCGGTAATAATTCGCGCGCTTACTTCGTCGGTGAATGTCGATTTGAAGTAGGGATCATCATCTGAAGTTATTTTCACCGGTAACATGGACAGGTCTGTACCGGGGATATCCCACTGATATTCACCGAACTCGCCAAAATTGTTGAATTCGGGGCCGTTTAGCATGTCGTCGATTTCATCGTCTTCAAGCGTGCGAAAACCCAGTCTCGATAGCAGTTCGCCCGAGGGCGTGGAAAGATCAAACCCGCCGGAATTTCCTGGACTGCTTAACAGGATACCGCCCGATTCGATCCACGCCTGAATTTGATCAACTTCTTGCTGATTGCTCAGCTCCCTAAGATCAGCCATCCAGAGTACGTCAGTCTTATCGACATCGAGCGATGAGAACACACTGCGGTCTTCTGCCACATTGAATTTGAACCCAGCGTTTTCCAGTAATCGTGCAGCTGCAAGAAACGGATTGGATCGAGCACGTTCCGTTTGACCGACTTGATACTCGACTTCTTCAAATTCAATATTTTCGTATACCCAATACGCACAGACTCCCATAGCACAAAGCAGTAACAACGGCAAAATGGGAAATTGACGTCCCTTCACGACGTTATGTTTCCGCTGTTAGGCTGGCGATGCTGCGCAAATGCAGATTTCCAGTCGTTGATCAATGCTCGAATTGATTCTTCAGGTTGTGGTTGATTGGCATAGGCCTCTCTTTGCCAGACGCTTAGCAATCGGGTGAATGTGCTTGATTGCTGCTCGCTTGCAACTTTTGTCACCGTTGCCTGACAATCAGTTTCAGTTGCACCACTGGCAATCTTTAATTCGTGCTCATCCATGACCGAGCGCAGAGCACCCCGAAATAAAACGCTTAAGGCTTGGCGTCGTTGTCCGTCGTTCAACAAGCGCTCCGCTTCGCCAACAATATCGATTGGTAAATCCTGGGTTAACGGGTGGCTTTGCGCATCTTCACCTTCGGGACTAATCCGGCTCAACGCACTTGGGCGGGTAAAGCTCTGCTTGAATTGGAACAGGGTGTAGATAAGGAGGCCAAGAAAAATAGCCACAACCACCCACAGAATGACCTTAAAGATGGTTGCCAATGAGCTGGCAGAATCGGCAAACCATTCCAGAAAGCTTAAATCTGGTTTGTTATCCTCATCGTCTTCATTCGGATTTTTGTTACGCGGAACAAGCTGTGTTTTGGTTGAACCAAAATCCTCATGTTCAAGAATGTCGGTAATGCTCTGGTATGCCTCCGATGGTGACATGATATTTGGCACTCTGTCATCTGCGATTGCTGGTTCGTGCGCACTGAGCAACAATGCAACAACGAACATGCCGGCGATGGCCCCGGTTTGCAGCGCCTTAACTTTGAATCGTCGAAAGCGGTGTTCGATATCCCAGGCTTCCAATTGCATTCGACGGTTTATGTATATGAGAAACCCGCCAGCGACGTAGAAAGGTGCAACCAGGGCTGCAGCAATCAAGGTTGTGATCGAAGCGGCTGTCATCCAGTTTTGAACAGCGGGCTGGTCTACTGATTCAAAAAAAACAGTCCAGTCTATATCCGCAATGGCGGATGCGAAAAATAGCGCACCGACAAGTGTGATAATGGCATAGGCCAGAACGAACTCAATATGCAGACACGCCAGCATGAGTAAGTAGTGCCGGGTTTTTACCGCGGTCAGTGTTTGAATTCGGGTTGAGCGTTTTTTTCGTGGCAGCATTTCAAGAAACACGACGCTATAGGTTACAGAGCGTGCCGTACTGAATCGGGAAAGTGTTAAATAGGTTTTGAACAGTGTCCAGAAATGCCGCAGCGTTTGGGTCCATGCTTGTTTTATTGAAAGCTGTTCAGAAAACAGTGCTCTGGATAGAAAAAACAGAATGGGCAATTCATACAATGGTTTGAACCACCACCATATGACCAGCATAAATCCCCAGCCTGTCCAGAACTGGATGGCTATACACACAATGAACACAGGTAACGAAAATCCAAGCCACATCAATACCATGGGTATGTAGTGAGCACGCGCTAACGTAAAACCAGCGTCCATGGCTTGCCAGGCACTTCGCGGCCTTGGTAGTACTGTTAGATTCTTGATATCAGTCATGGTGGTACTTTGCTGACCGACCGGCAAGCGCAAGGTAGGCGATGATCAATACCCAAATGACGGAACCAACAATCACTTTTATATTCAATGGCAGATCTTTTGATGACCAGTATGCTTCGATAAAAGCTGCGAGTAAGGTCATTAAACCAGCTCCGATAATAATCGGCACTGCCTTCCTGGCAGCGCGGGTCAGCGCAAGCCTTCTGGTTTGTCGCCCCGGCTTGATCAAAGCCATACCAAGCATAAGGCCTGCTGTGCCACTAATGCAAAGCGCGATAAGCTCCGGTGCACTGTGCCCTGCAACAAAACCCCAGAAAGTGTCTGTGTAGCCGATACCTGTCAGGTGTCCGGCAGCCGCTCCAATAAAAAGGCCATTAAACACCAGAAAAAACACACTGCCGACACAATATAAAATGCCGCTGGCAAAAACACGAAAGTCAATGCCGATGTTGTTCATGATATAGAAGCCGAACATATATAAATCGGTATCTGATTCAAAGCCCTCAGGTCGAATAGAGCCGCGACTTGGGTCGTACATTCTCTCCAAAGCAAAACGCTGTTTGCTTCCCATAAATAGATCTGCAAAGTCGGTAGACCAGGCGGAAAGGAGCCCGCAGATTATGGCGGTACCAAAGAATAACAGGCATGAAACGGTGAACAACTTACTTTGCTCGCGTACCGCTCTGGCAAAACCACCACCAAAAAACTGCGCCATTCTCGCAAGCACATGCCCACGGTGTTTATACAGTTGATGGTGTGCACGAGTGATAAGAGAATGCAGCCGACTGGTTAGCGCCGGGCTGTACCCACGACTGGTTGCCAATGCATGCTGTTGGCAAAGTGCTGCGTACAATGTGGGTAGCTCACTGTTATCAACCCTAGATTTTGCAAAGGGCTTGCGCGATTCCAGAGCATTGAGCGAAACCTCGAGTTGTTCCCAGGCAGCCTCGTGCTGCTGTTCAAACGCTCGTTGATTGAGCATCTGTTTGACCTCTTAATATCCAGTGTGCCCAGCTTTTTAGAATATGCACAGGATCAGATTCAGGTTCATCTTCGATCAGGTGAGAGAGTAGGCGAGCTAATTCTGTTTGCCGATCAGCGGAAAGCGTTTCACTGCGTTCAGCAAACTCCACGATAGCCTGTCGCTCATCGCGAGAAAGCCATTCTGGTGGTGGCGTGCCAAGCTCGTGTGTAAAGGATGACACCGTGTTTGTGTTGTCGCGGTAAATCACCAGCGTGCCGGCGGCCAGATCACCGAGTCGTCGGAACCTATTGTCTATCAACATACTGAAAAGGCCGATCATATAGACAAAAGGCAAGTAATCCACGACCCTTAAAAAGTTTCTGATAAGCGCACCAGAAAATGTTATCGGTGTTGCATTGTCATGCACCACCCACAGTTTGAACATGCGTTTGCCAGGCGTGGATCCGGTCGCTGCCTCAAAAGCTGTGGTATAGAACCAGTTGATAAGAAACTGGATTATAAGCAGTAAACCGACTGATGCAGCCACGCTTTGTGACATGGCCGTGGGCATACCCACACCGACATAAAAAATAATCAAGATAAATGTACGGATTAGCCCATCAACCAGCCAGGCCATCCCTCGAATGACCGGGCCGGCAACGGCAAATTGCAACAGCGCACCCTCCGGTGTTTCAACCGTGTGGAGGGTGTCTACAGTTCGATGTTTCAGTTGTTTTAAACTCCAGCGCCAAAGAAGACCAGAGCGCCGATAGAACCGACAATGGAACCAACGATTAGGATGATATA
>CALJNA010000065.1 GCA_937981955.1 uncultured Granulosicoccaceae bacterium | reverse complement strand
GGATGCGACCACTACATCAAACCAGTCAGGATGTAAAACAAAATGCGCCGCCAGGATATCTATGTGGTACTGATCGAGTTTTATATCCGCATAGTTTTCAGACATGGCTTCGACTCGTTCATCCCAGTAAGGCATGGTGATGGCAATGCCATTCGATTTTGTTGCCGAAGTAAGATGCTTGCCACGCTTTTGTGCAAGATCGAACGCGTACTTTAAGATTCGATCTACTCCATGACGGCTCATTACTGTTTCTTGCATCACAACTTCACGATCCGTGTCAGGAAACATACGACCACCGATGGCTGAATACTCGCCCTCGGTATTTTCGCGCACAATCATCATGTCGATATCACCCGGTTCACGACCTGCTAACGGGGAGGGTACTCCGGGCATTAAACGCGCAGGACGCAAGCTCACATACTGATCAAATTCTCGTCTGAATTTGATTAAAGACTGCCACAAAGAGATATGGTCAGGTACCGTTTTGGGCCAGCCGACAGCACCAAAGAAAATGGCATCGGCAGTGCTTAGCTGATCTTTCCAATCATCCGGCATCATTTGACCATGCCTGGCGTAATAATCGACATTTGAAAAGTCGTGATGATCGAATCGCAACCCCAATTCAAAACGTGCAGCAGCGGCCTCTAATACCTTCAAACCTTCAGGTACCACTTCCTTACCGATTCCATCGCCTTCAATTACGGCTATGTTCAACGTGTTGTTTTTCACTGCAGTCTCTCGATCGGTTAAGTTTATTTCGAAAATTTATCGGGTGTCGTGGGTTTTTAAAGTGCATCCATATTTGCTGCACCAATTGCTTTTAAGTCCAGTTCAAACGCGCCGTACTGGGCATCTGAAATCATAATGCCGAGTTGTATTATGTCTTGTGCATGCAACTCTGGTGCATCGACAACTGAGCGTCCTCGAAACTGTGCTGCAAATTCGGTTAGTGGAAGTTCGATGCGTGTAAAGTTATTGGCAGGCTTGAAATCAGCCATGTAATTAATCCCACGTGGTGTTTTACTGGTTCGCAAAGAAATGGCATACAGCTTTGTATCACCATTTGATTCTATCCACAGATGGTCATGGTCTTCAGGTATTGCGATTGGCAAGGGTGATCGTACTGAACAGAATCCGCCATTGTTCTCTGGAGAAACTACTCCCTGAAAACGCGCATGAGTCGTTGCCCATATCAGTTCACTATTGGATATGCCGCCCATGACACGATCATCCACGGCAAACCAGGAATCTACCGATTCGGCTTGATTGAACTGGAAAAGTGTTAAGTTTTTCTGCATAGCATGAATCCTGAATAGCGCTTAGTACATGGTACGCGCATATTCGTCTTCAAGATCTGCATCGATCTTCTCCATTTCAGCATCGCTAACAGGTTTTTCGGATATTTGATCGAGTACTATTTTTGGTAGTGACGGCATTTCGCTGCGGTCTTGAATCTGGTTTTGGTCCCATAGTTTTGCGCGACGAAACGCTTTTGCACAGTGCATAAACACCTCATCGACGGTAACAACAATAGCCACTAGTGGTAGTCGGTTGTTAACCTTCATCTGTTCAAGCAGTTCCGGATCTGTCGTTATTTGGGCCGTACCGTTAACGCGAACGGTATCTTCGAAACCAGGGACCATAAACAACAGGCCAACGGCTGGGTTAGACAGAATGTTGGCCTGTGTGTCTAAGCGATTATTGCCCGGACGATCGGGTATGAGTAGGGTTTTATTGTCCAGCACTTTCACAAACCCACTTGGGTCGCCTCTGGGGCTGACATCTGCGGAGCCCTCGGGTGATTGTGTGCCCATGCAAATAAATGGTGATCGCTTAATAAACTCAACGGTGTACTTGTCGAGCTGGGGTTGGCTTTTCTTTGCTGCAATTTCGTGTGTTGGTGGAAACAATGCTCTTAGCTGTGCCTCATCTTTAATCAAGAACTCCGGCTTCAGTACAGTGTCGTTGCTCATAATCTTCCTCCAGTTAACTTACTCAATACTGTCGATGCACAGAAACTTCGTTCTTAGCGATGCGTTCGACAGTATCATGTGCAATGCAGCGTAGCCTGCCTTATCACTTACCGGCATGCACTAAAAAAGAAGCCTATGATTTCAGGCTGGCGTAGGTGTTTTGGTAACGCTCGAATTGTGCTGTGAAATCATCATACAGCGCAACATCAGGTTCAATCGTTTTATCGATAGCCGGTGGCTGGCACACATCTGCGGGGTTTGCAGATTCTGCGGCTATCATACCCAGTCTTGCCGCTCCCAGGCCTGCGCCAAAGTCGCCATCGATCGTTACATGAAGCGGTAACTTCAATGCCGAAGAGATCAACTGCAGCCAGTACCGCGACTGCGAACCACCACCGATGGCGTAGGCACTATCCAGGGTAGTACCGGCGCTGGCTAATGCGTTTTGACAGTCTCGAAAAGCGAACGCGACACCTTGAAGCACGGCCTTGGTTAAGGCCGAAGCATCAGTGACGTGTTCAAGCCCGGTAAATACACCGCGAGCATCAGCATCGTTATGGGGTGTACGTTCACCCCCTAGATACGGCAGAAACAACACGTTGGTTGGTGTGGCGTTTGTTTGTTCCAATGCCGCTGTAAGCTCAGCCGGAGACTGATTACAAACGTTTGAAAGCCAGTTTAATGAATCGGTCGCAGCCAGGATAACGCCCATTTGATGCCAGGTATCGGGTAGCGCATGACAGAAAGTGTGTACGGCACTGTCAGCGTTTGGTTGGTAACTGGCGTTTGCCGCGAACAAAACGCCTGATGTGCCCAGTGATAAAAATGCATTTCCCGGAGTCACAGTTCCCATTCCACACGCCGATGCCGCGTTGTCACCAGCGCCGCCTGCAACAACGACTTTTTCAGACAGTCCAAATCGTTTTGCCAGCTCGGCTCGCAAGGTGCCTGACACTTCAGTGCCTTCAACGAGGACGGGCATGTGTTCGCGAGATAACGAGGTTGCTTGCAGTTGTGCATCAGACCAATCGCGTTGTCCCACATCCAGCCAGCCGGTTCCTGCAGCATCTGACATTTCTGATACGTGCTCACCGGTTAACCAGAGCCGCGCATAGTCTTTTGGCAGCAGTACTTTGGCGACCTTAGCAAACACATCCGGTTCGTGTTTTTCGGTCCAGGCAAGTTTTGGTGAGGTGAATCCGGGGAACAGTATGTTGCCGCAAATGTCGCGTGACTGTGCGGTATCCAATTGTTGTGCTTCTGCATGGCTGCGAGTGTCGTTCCATAAAATGCAAGGGCGCAGCACCTCATCGCTGGCATCAAGCAGCGTTGCCCCGTGCATGTGTCCTGACAAGCCGATGCCACGCACGGCCTGCATGTGTTTCGGATGGTTGGCGTGCAATTCACCTAACGTGCTTTCCATACCGGCGACCCAGCTGGCAGGGTCTTGCTCTGACCATCCAGTTTCTGGTCTGGTCACGTCCATATTCGCGGTGCTACTGGCAAGCACGTTCTGGTTTTCATCCATTAAAACCGTTTTCACGCTCGATGTACCAAGATCAATACCTAAATACATGGTGGCTCGCTACTCCTGAGATTGTTGTGGGTACCAGTAAGAAACATGTTCATCGCCGCGCGTAATAACCGCAAAGTGATTGGCAAACAGGCGGTAGGATGCACTCCATTCACCGTCTGGCCATTGCACGCGAAGCGTTGCGCGTTCGGCCACGCCAAGACCGACATGGGTAAAGCCAAGCTGACCAGATGCGTGACCACCACCGAGTTTTATTTGTCGAACTTGAGTTTTGTTACCGGTCTTGATGGCCAGTTTTGCACCGAGTGCGTGTCGATTACTGCCGGGTTGTTTTAGTTCTATGGCCAGCCAGTTGCCACCTTCACGTGCTCCGAATTCGCTTTGAAATCCGTTGTGTCGAAACAGGCTGACCGGCTCACCGCGATTCACAACCAGTAAGTCGAGCAGGCCGTCGGCGTTGAAATCAGCAATCGATGCACCGCGACCTCGACGGTCCAGCGCAATACCGGCAGTGTCGCCGTGCTCGACAAAGCGTCCATCGTGATTACCCAGTAACAAGTTGTCCGGGTCGTCATTGGCAAAGTCGCTCATTTGTTCAACGTTGCCTTTGGCTATGTACAAGTCAAGCAGACTGTCGTTGTTCACATCAGCAAATGCTGCATGCCAGCCGGTGGATGGTTTTAAATCTTCTCCGCGATAGGGGCGGTGTGCAGTGGCGCCGCGCTGCCATGCAATGTCTTCATAAACCGGTCGTTGTTCTTCACTTGCCTGGATAACATCAACCGACTGTATTTTTGTGTCACCCATGGAGGTCAATACGTACTCGGGGAAGCCATCAGCGTTTAAATCAGCCTCAGCGATACCCATACCCCAGATGACCAGCGATTGCCATCCATCAGCGCGTGAGTACAAACGTGGGTAACGCTCTTTGTCGATACGCCAAAGTTGTTCTTCACCGCCGCGATGGTAATGTCGGTCGTTTGTTATACGTAACGCATCTTGACCGCTCTTGTTCCAGTCGGTGAACAACATGGACAACGCACAATGACCAGGTGACAGCGCGAATGGTTCGTTGTATTGCACGCTGGCATCGTCATCTTCACCGTTATCGGCAGCGCTCTGAGGTCGATGCAGAACATTGTCTTCGCAGGTACCCCATGGAGAACCCGGTGCGGTTCGATCCACATAGTTACCAAATGCAAGTGTCGGAAAAGATGCATCGGGTTCAAAGTTCGCCGAAAAGGCTGTGGTCCATGCTGAACCACCATCGAATCCAAAACTGGTATTGGCCTGCGAGAAAGTACAATCCGGTCCGCCTCGTAGCAGCTGATTTTCGCCCACACGCAACACGACAAGATCGATCCACTCATCGTTATCAATGTTGATTGGATAAGCACCCGTTACGCGTTTTATGCTGGTGCTGTCCTGATCTTTTTTCTTGAATGTCAATGCGGCTGCTGTGCCACTGTGATTGACATAAAGAGCCGACTGGTTTGCGCCTCCAGCAATAAATACATCGGGCAATCGATCTGCATTGCAATCGAAAGTGGCGACACCACCGCCAACAAAATATTCCCATGGCCCGTCATATTGGTGATCAATACCAGCAGCGCTGGCTTGTTCGACATACATGGGTATGTCAGAGTGAAACGGCATGCTGGTGTCTTCGCCGAATGCCTGCGTGCTGATCGATAACGGCGAAGTTGTCAGCATTGCAGTCAACAGACATTTAGCAATGCGGTTTCGCTTGCGTGTTTTGCCATGCATTGTTTTCATGGCTCGATAACCAGTGTTTTAAGAAACGCAATGATGTCACTCTTGGCTGATTCGCCTAAATCCATCCACGCATCTCGCGACTTACGCGCATCGCCTCCGTGTGCTGTTATAACTTCATTGAGTGTTGTCAAATCACCGCGATGGCCGTAAGGTGCAGTTGAGCCAATGCCCCACAGCTCGCTGGTCATAAACACATTTCGTTCAACAAAGCGTTGAGATAACAACTCGTTGCCCAGGGTGTCTACCTGACTGTCAGCGATAACATGGCGTTTCAAGTCGCCAAACAACGGAACCAGCCAGCGCCCTTGTTCGTCTTTTTCCAATGACTCAGCCCAATCCATGAAAGCCAGGTTATAGGTTGCGTTAAGTTCACGACCCAGTTCGTTTTGGCGGAGCGTGCCGGCACTATCAAGCGGGCCGGGATCGTGAAAATCCAACGACTCCAAAGGCAATGTGCGCTGGTGGCATTGATTGCAGCTGAGTTGATCAAACAGTTCAGAACCACGCGACGCAGCATCGGTCCAATCTTGGGACAATGTTGCATTAACCACAGGCGGTTTCAGTGATGCTTGCCACAACACCAGTGCAGATACATCGGACGCGCTGATTTCTGAATCAATACCATCTTCATCAAAATCGTTTGTACCAGTCCACCGTGCACCAAAACGTTCGTTGGCTTGCATGCCATGGTGATGGTTCAACGCGTTGACGGTGAATTGCCTTAACGAGGTGATTACTCCTTTTTGGCTAAATGGTTTAATAATCAGATCAGTATCGATACCTTCTAGTTTTCGTGTGTCCACCACGCCATCAGGATGCACATCCAGCTTGCCGAAGTTGATGCCTTTCGTTGTTAACTCAGCCGTAATGGTTTCACCACTTGATCTCGCTTCTTTCAGGGCCGCTTCGCGCAGCTCAGCGAGTTCCAGGCTCATCTCTCTTGCCAGGAGCTCCACCAATCCGGCGCCAAACAAGTGATTGGTGTTACGTTCGTTTGAGAATTGCGGGTCGGTTGAATCGAAGTCGGCCAGCTGAAATCCTTCTGACACAAAAACGTTAGCAACGAAGTCACCGGCACCACCCATTACGGGCAGGTTATGGCAGCTTGAACAAGCATTCGCATCGA
Source organism: uncultured Granulosicoccaceae bacterium (assembly GCA_937981955.1). Taxonomy (GTDB): domain Bacteria; phylum Pseudomonadota; class Gammaproteobacteria; order Granulosicoccales; family Granulosicoccaceae; genus Granulosicoccus. The sequence goes on along the minus strand of CALJNA010000065.1, from coordinate 36,014 downwards.
GACCAGCCGTGCGCGCGAATTCGTTTTTTGGTGGGCGACGCCGTTTTGTTGGAATAATTGCCTGCGTTGCCATGGGGCGGCCAACGCCATCGAGTGTGGTGAAAGGCGCTGCGAACAAACTGCGTCCCTCGGCAATGAGCTTTTCCATGCGACGCTCACTAAGTGTGCCGGAAAATTGCTGAATATCAGTAGTCGATTTCAGTGCTCGTTCGTCCCAGGGCTTAGTTGAATTGATTGCAATCGACGCAGTGGGTGTTGCGTCGCTTGATGTATCTTCGGTTTTAACAGGTTCGCTGGCGAACAGGTTGCTCGATAACGAACCGAAGGTGAATGCCACAAACCAGGTCAACAGTTTGAGATAACTCATGATAAAGCGTCTTCTAGTTCATCTTCGTTTGCGTTTTCGGCAAAAAAACGATCCAGTGTATTCATGGCCTCGGTAACCAGCCCATCGTGCATTAGCGGTGTGTCCTGCTGATAACAGTGCAATAGGGTTGAGTAATCGGTAGGGCTTCGACCTACTGATGTTAGCGCGTGTTCAATGTCGGCTCGCATCAAACTCACCGCTTTGGTGTTTTGACCAACCAACGCAACGGGCAATGGGTCGAGCAAGGTGAACACGGTAGATAAACCAAAGCCAATGGCTTTGCCGGCCAGTTTAAACGCGTTGAGTTCCGGCTCGCGCTGCTTTGTTGCAGCGTCAACCAGTTGTCTCATATCATTTTCTGTAAAAGTGCCAGAGGGTATTTCGTCCGGGGATAAGCCTTTGGCAGATCGTAGAATACCGTAGTCTGCTGCATAGGCTTCAATACAGCCGCGCCTGCCACACCGGCACAATGCACCGTCCTTCTCATACTGTACGTGACCGAGTTCCAGTGCTGAAGAATGCGCACCATTGAACGGTACCCCACCCAGATACATGCCCAACCCGATACCGTGGGAGAACAGCACTGCGGCAAAACTGTCGCCCAGTTTTCTATTTTCCTGGCCATACAAAGCGGTGGCAATGAGTCCGCAATCGTTGTGAACTGACACAGGCACACTAAATTGTTTCTGCAGTAATTTGCCTAAAGGGACTTTGTCCATTGAAAGAATAGGGGACCACAATAAATCGCCCGAGTGAGTATCAATGACGCCCTGAAATCCAACACAGATTGTTCTGAGCTGCTCTGCATCGTATTGGTCTAAGACATCCTTAACACCAGCTGAGACTTTTTCATGGAGTTCGCTGGTGTTCAGTGATCGTGTATCAACGTCGCAAAACACCTGAGCAACGGTCTGTGCTGCATAGTTAACGACACTGAAACTGAGTTGATCGATGGTCAATGCAACAGTGACGGCCAAACCGGCAGTGGGATCAAGTGCTACTGTAGTTTTTGGTCTTCCTCTTTTTGGCTCTTTGACATTGTGGTTTTCGGATGTCACTACACCTTGTTGTGACATTAAGCCGAACAGCGTTGACAACGCGGCCTGACTAAGACCAGTTGCCTGTCCAATATGTGCTCGAGACATCGGTCCTTGCTTTCGCAGCGTTTTCAGAATTCGATGACGATTCTCTGTTCTGAGGTCATCACTCCTGACGATATTGAGTTTATTCATTCCGTGTACGCACTAACAAATGACTAATTTCAAAAATAACTTGACACAGTTTAACTCGGATGTCACTATTTTTTCCAGTCGTGAAATAAATCGACTTGATGAACTTGTGGGCGAACTCTCAGTCGGCCCGATTAACCATTTTGGAGTGAGTATGAAGAAGATCTCTATTGCGCTGGTAACAGCGACCGCTGCCGCGATTTTTTCCGGTGGTGTTTTTGCCGAAGGTAAAACCGTAGGTGTTTCGTGGAAAGTTTTCCAGGAAGAGCGATGGAAACGCGATGAAGCGGTAATTAAGGAAATTGTTGAAGCCAATGGCGACAAGTACATTTCTGCAGATGCCCAGGGTTCAGCTGCCAAGCAGTTGACTGACGTTGAATCTTTGATTTCTCAAGGCGCAGATGTTCTGATGATTGTGCCATTTGATTCTGAAGCCATTCTGCCTGCTGTTGAGCAAGCCTCTGCAGAAGGTATTCCAATGATTGCTTATGATGTACAAATTGAGCACCCAGATTCTCTTTACATCACCTTCGATAACGTCGGTGTTGGTCGTTTAATGGCTCAGACCATGCTCGACAGCGGTCAAACTGAAGGTAACTTTGCTTTCATCAAGGGTGACCAAGGCGATCCAAATGCTACTTTCCTGTTTGAAGGTATTATGGAAGTACTGCAACCAAGCATTGATTCCGGTGCTATCAAGAACGTTTGTGAAACGTTCACCGATGGTTGGAAGCCTGAAAATGCTCAGAAAAACATGGAGCAATGCCTGACTTCTCAGAACAACGAAATTGATGCTGTTATCTCCGAGAATGACGGTATGGCAGGTGGTGTTGTTGCTGCTCTTGAAGCTCAGGGTATGAACGTACCAGTTACCGGTCAAGATGGTGATCTGGCTGCGATCAACCGCGTTGCTCGCGGTACACAGCTTGTATCTGTGTGGAAAGACTCGCGTGCGCTGGGTAAAGTGGCTGCAGAAGCTGCTCTGATGCTCGCTGATGGAAAAGCAATGACTGACGTTCCGGGCACAGCACCGTTCTCTGGTGGTAAGCGCGGCGTTGAAGTGACTTCTATCCTGCTTGCGCCAACTCCAATTACCAAGAGTAATGTGAGTGCGGTTATCGATGCAGGCTGGATTGAAAAAGCCAAAGCCTGTGAAGGTGCAATGGACGGTGTTGACGGCTGTTAATCAACACGTTTAACCAGGGCCGGCATTGCTCAACCCAGCAATGCCGGCTTGCATTACCTGCAACGCCTGCTTGGTTTTTGGAATCGAGGCCGCTTGCTTGACGTGCGTAGTGTTGTTCACGAACAATTCGACTATGCACAAACGAACACGTCTGCTTTCGCAGACTGGTAAGACTTAAACCTTATTCAAGAAAATTAACTTTCAATCGAGAGTCGTTAACGCGTGCTTTTGGTTGCGACGTTTCGCGGAGATTATGGTGTCCGAAGAAAAAACCGAATACAAAGAAAGTGCGATGGTTCGTTTTCTGCGAGCCACGGAAGTGGACACGCGGCTTCTGGGAATGATTGGTGCGCTAGTGCTGATCTGGCTGGGGTTTCATTTTTATGGTCACTTTGTTAACGGCTACGGTGCCTTTCTGACACCGCGTAACTTGTGGAATCTCTCCGTTCAAACCTCGTCTATTGCGGTTATGGCAACCGGTATGGTGCTGGTTATCGTAACGCGTCACATCGATCTGTCAGTGGGTTCGTTACTCGGCTTCACGGCCATGATCATGGGTGTTACGCAAGTCTGGGTGCTCCCACAGTTCCTCGGATTGGGTCATCCGATGATCTGGGTTATCACCGTTATCGTTGGTGTGCTGTTTGGAACCATGATCGGTGCGTTCCAGGGCTTTCTTATAGCCTATTTAAGTATCCCGGCTTTCATAGTGACTCTGGGTGGTCTGCTTATCTGGCGAGGCGCATCCTATCTGGTTGCGCGCGGCGAAACCATTGCGCCGGTAGATCAAACATTTTCATTAATTGGTGGCGGACCTTACGGAACCATCGGTGCAACCGGGTCGTGGATACTGGGTGGTGTTGTATGTGCCGGTATCCTGTTCATGTTGTACAACGGACGCAAACAGCGGTTACGTTTTGGTTTCCCAACTCGACCCATGTGGGCTGAATGCCTGATCGGCGGGGTTGGTATGTTTGTAGTGCTAGGTGCGGTCATGGTCATGAACGCATACCCGTGGCCAAAAGGAATCGTTAAACGCTACGCAGCTAGTAATAATATAGAAATACCTGAAGGTGGTCTGTTTATCTCGCACGGCTTTGCCATTCCCATTCTGGTTGCTATTGCTGTGGGTATTGCCATGACGTTTCTTGCGACTCGCACGCGATTTGGCCGGTATGTTTTTGCCATTGGCGGTAACCCGGAAGCGGCAGAGCTTGCGGGTATCAACACAAAGAAAATGACCATGTTGATCTTTGCGCTCATGGGTGGCTTAACTGGTATCGCGGCGGTTATCGCCAGTGCGCGTTTGAAGTCCGCGACCCTGGCACTGGGTCAGTTTGATGAGCTGTATGTGATTGCGGCAGCGGTTATTGGCGGTACTTCCTTTGCCGGTGGTATCGGTACTATCTATGGCGCTATTCTGGGTGCACTGGTTATGCAATCTTTGCAATCAGGCATGGTGCTGATTGGATTCGATGCGGCGATACAACAAATGGTTGTGGGTGGTGTACTGGTACTCGCTGTCTTTCTTGATAATTTATACCGCAGAAATTCGGCTTAAGGTTTCGGAGCATGATGATGGAAAACACAGCAGCGAATACATCGGGGAATCCCAACGCTTCAGCCACACCTTTGGTGCAGATGAAGGATATCTCGATTTCCTTTGGTGGCATACATGCGGTAGAAAAAGCCTCGTGCGAACTCTACCCGGGCGAAGTGGTTGGACTGCTCGGACACAACGGTGCGGGCAAATCTACGCTGATCAAGATTTTGTCGGGCGCTTACACGCGTGACAGTGGCACCATTTATGTTGACGGGGAAGAGGCAACAATAACAAACCCGCGCCATGCCAAAGAATATGGCATTGAAACCATCTACCAGACATTGGCTCTGGCTGACAACGTTGATGCTGCAGCTAACTTATACCTTGGTCGAGAACTCTTAACGCGCTGGGGAACACTCGATGATGCGGCCATGGAAGCCGAAACGCGAAAAGTGATGAACCGGTTGAACCCGAATTTCACACGCTTTAAAGATCCGGTTAAACAACTCTCGGGTGGTCAGCGACAGTCTGTTGCTATAGCACGGGCAATTCATTTTAACGCGCGCATTCTGATAATGGATGAACCCACAGCTGCACTTGGACCTCAGGAAACCGAGCAGGTAGGGCAGTTGATACACCAGCTAAAAGATGACGGTATCGGTATATTTTTAATCAGCCATGACATTCATGACGTATTCGATCTGGCAGATCGTGTGGTGGTGATGAAAAACGGCGCAGTAGTTGGAGAAGCCAGCACCAAAGATGTAACAAAGGACGAGGTGCTCGGCATGATCATTCTGGGTAAATGCCCGGCAGGTGCGACCAGAGGCCCTGGTGCATTAGACGATTAGTGAGCTTCATAACAACACACTTGCGTTGTCGAGCGATGACTTATCGTTTGTAAAGATCAGTTTATCTCTGTGACTGTTCGTTGTGGGTCACAGCCCTGTCGTTGTTGGTATAACGATAACCAAAATCAATAAGAGGCAATCCATGAGCACAGGATTCTTTGGTGATATTAAAACCATTCCGTATGCAGGGCCCGAGTCTCGGGACCCGTTAGCATTTCGTTATTACAACCCCGATGAATTAGTGATGGGCAAGCGCATGGAAGATCATTTGCGTTTTGCAGCCTGTTATTGGCATTCGTTTGTGTGGCCAGGGGGTGACCCGTTTGGTGGACAAACTTTCGAACGTCCCTGGTTTGGCGACAGCATGCAGATGGCCAAACTCAAAGCCGATGTTGCGTTTGAAATGTTTACAGCCCTTGGCGTTCCGTATTTCTGTTTTCACGATGCTGATGTGCGGCCCGAAGGTTCAAGCTTTGCTGAGAATACGGCGAATCTGCAAGAAATAACCGACTATTTTGAACAAAAAATGTCCGACACCGGCATGAAGTTGTTGTGGGGTACGGCGAACCTGTTTTCACATCGGCGCTTCATGAGCGGTGCTGCGACCAACCCAGATCCGGATGTATTCGCGTTCGCGGCTGCAACGGTTAAAACCTGCATGGATGCGACCAAGCAGCTCAACGGTGAGAACTATGTGTTATGGGGTGGGCGTGAAGGTTACGAAACGTTACTGAACACCAACATGGGCCGAGAACTTGACCAGCTGGGCCGTTTTCTTAATATGGTTGTTGAATACAAACATAAAATAGGGTTTGGCGGCTCCATATTAATTGAACCAAAACCGCAGGAACCGACCAAACATCAATATGACTACGATGTTGCCACCGTATACGGTTTTTTAAAGCGATACGGCCTGGAAAAAGAGGTGAAGGTCAATATCGAACAAGGCCATGCGATTCTTGCCGGTCATTCGTTCGAGCATGAACTTGCCACCGCAGATGCGCTGGGTATTTTTGGTTCAATCGATATGAATCGTAACGACTATCAATCTGGCTGGGATACTGATCAGTTTCCGAATAATGTCCCGGAAATGGCGTTGGCGTACTATATGATATTGAAAGCGGGTGGATTTACCACCGGTGGTACGAACTTTGACGCCAAATTAAGACGTCAATCGCTCGACCCGGATGATTTGCTTGCAGCCCATATTGGCGGCATGGATTGTTGTGCTCGAGGCCTTAAAGCGGCAGCTGCCATGCTGGAAGACAAGGCGCTGGATGGGCCACTGGAAGCCCGTTATGCGGGCTGGAACGGTGATCTGGCACATAAGATGATGGACGGGACTATGGGGCTTGAAGAAATTGCGGCCCACGTTGAGGGTAATAACGTTAGCCCTGAGCCTCAGTCCGGACAACAAGAGAAGCTTGAAAACATTGTTAATCGATACGTTTAAATCTGGTAGTGTTCTAAAAGCCATCGTTGGATGCCTGACCATGTGTTGGGTGTCGGCCAGCGCAGCGGAGCTCGCCATATGTACCACACCGCAACGCCCGGCCTGTCCGTCGGCCCTAAGCGGTGTGGCAGATTCTGAGTTCACGTTCTCTCGGTTAATCTTTGCCGACAACCAAATGGCGATAAACGATCTTGGCGATAACATTGGTTACCCGCACTGGCAAGCGGATTGTTCCGAGAGTGAACCGCACTTTATTGCTGCGATGAAACGCCTCACACGGGTTGACACTAACGAAGACAGTCAGTCCATTTCCTTACTCGACGAACGCATCTACGACTTTCCGATGCTTTACATTGTAGAGGCAGGCTTTGCATCGTTTGGCAAGCCGGAAACCGATAACTTGCGAGAATATTTATTGCGTGGTGGGTTTTTACTGGTTGACGATTTTCATGGCAGCTATCAATGGGATCAGTTCGCTGACTGGATAGGTCAGGTGTTTCCCGATCGAGAAGTTGTCGACATACCGGAAAATCACGATATCTTCAATGTGCATTTCCCGATCGATAACTTCATTCAAATTCCTGGCTTGCGTGCGCTTTGTTTGAATCCGGGTGAAACCTGGGAGCTGCCTATATCAAAGTCAATGGCGGTGGTGGAGAGTAACTCTTCGCGTCAACAACCGCGTTGGCGCGGTATTCTCGACGACGACGGCCGGGTCATGGTTATCGTGAACTGGAACATGGACCTGGGCGATGCATGGGAGCATGCCGACATGGAAGAGTACAGCGCACTGTACACTGCAACTGCCTACCGTTTAGGCGTTAACTACGTTATCTACGGTATGACGCACTAAGACAATACCACCGGGTTACACGATGACCCGGGAAAAACACAAGGGCCAACAGTGCACGTTGGCGCTTGTTCATTCTATGGTTAACAGTTCCAATCAGGCAATAGTGGGTATATGCAAGCCAACCATGTGCTGCATGACTCGAAGCACCTGTGTGCTGTAGCCAAATTCATTGTCATACCAAACGTATAAAACACACCGGTTGTCATCTGCCAAAGTTGCCACTGAATCGAATATGGCAGGCTCGGGTGTGCCTACCAGATCAGTCGACACCACCTCAGTTGAATACGAATAGTTGATCTGTAAACTTAATTCGGAATTGAACGCCATTTCGCGAACGTGGGCGTTGATATCATCACGATTGGTACTGGTTTTCAGGTTCAGGTTACAAACGGCCATGGATACATTCGGTGTTGGGACGCGAATAGCGTTGCCACTGAGTTTGCCAGCCAATTCGGGTAGCGCCTTGGCTACCGCTTTCGCCGCACCGGTAGAGGTCAGTACCATGTTAAGTGGCGCACTGCGTCCACGACGGTCGGCCTTGTGATAATTGTCGATCAGATTCTGGTCGTTAGTATATGAATGAACCGTTTCAACATGACCGTTCTCTATACCGTATTTGTCGTTGATGACTTTCAATATTGGTGTAATTGCGTTGGTCGTACAGCTTGCCGCACACAAAATGTTATCGCTGTCTTCCATCATGTGTTCGTTTACACCGTAAACAATGTTCTTTATTTCTCCGCCGGCCGGTGCAGTTAGCAAGACTTTACTTGCGCCTTTGGGTACCAGGTGGCGGGATAAGGCTTCTTCATCTTTGAACACACCGGTATTGTCGACAATCAGCGCGTTGTTAATGCCGTATTCGGTGTAGTCGATATCTTCGGGTTGATTCGCGTAAATAACCTTGATGAAGTTACCGTTAGCGATAATTGCGCTTTGCTCTTCATCGACATTAATGTGGCCGTTAAACGGCCCGTGTATAGAATCGCGTCGCAGCAAACTGGCGCGTTTTTTCAAATCACCTTCACGTCCGCCACGAACAACGATAGCGCGCAGGCGCAGCGGGTTGCTTGATGTGGTTCGTTCAATCAACAGGCGAGCGAGAATTCTACCGATGCGTCCGAAGCCATAGAGCACAATGTCACGTGGCTCGTCGAGCAGGGTGCTCTCATCTTTCAAATCTGTGGTTCGTGAATGCAGATAGTCCTTCAGCGCGTTATCGTCATCGGTACTAACCAGCCCCTGATGACGTGCTTTGAATGCCAGGTTTCCAATATCGATTCGAGATGAACCTGGCATCAAATCGACCAGCAATCGGAGAATGCGAGAAGTTTCGACGACTGAAACCGATTCGCCAACTACCTGCAAAGACAGACGATGCGCCTTGATAATATCGATGGTGGACGCATTCATCAGTTTGCGACCAAAAACCGTGATGATCACGCCGCGATCGCGGTACAAGGTGCCCACAGCGGGAATCATCTGTTCGGCAAGACTTTGTTCTTCAATATAAGCCTGAAGGTAGGGATTTTCGGTATTCACTTAAGCGACGAGCCTCATTCACTGTTAATTACATGCCAACGTGGCGCTTGCGGCCGCGATTTTTCTGGTGTTGGCGAAGATAATGCACAGTATATCGGCAACTAAGCGGATGCCCTGAGACTGCATTGCACAAGATTGGTGCCGCTATTCCGGCTTATCGGGCCTTTATAATGTGGCGAATTATTGACAACCAGTGTCGTGCAGGAAGATCAAGTGTTTACACGGGTTATACACATTCTTTGATACCATGAGAGATCGTTCACATTCCCGACCGATCCCGGCCTCGTAATGGAATCACAAGCACCGTACAGAACGCTTCAGCCCGGGGAAATGCTGAACTGGTATCGCATCGAGCGCATCCTTGGCCGTGGCGGTTTTGGTGTTATCTATCTGGCCACCGATACCAATCTTGACCATCAGGTCGCCATAAAAGAGTACATCCCGGGCGATGTTGCCACGCGTTCGGGCGATTCCAAGGTCCATCCGATAACCGAAGAACACGGCGATATGTTTCGCTGGGGTATGGACCGCTTCATCAAGGAAGCGCGCAACCTGGTCAAATTCAAACACCCGAATATTGTTCGGGTCATGTCGGTGTTTCAGGAAAACAACACCGCTTACATGGTGATGGAGTTCGAAGAAGGTCAGGACCTGCGCAGCTTTCTGAGAAACCCGAACGCGAATTCCGAGGAATCGCTGAGGCGGTTGATACTACCGATATCAAAAGGCCTGGCTGAAGTTCACCGCCACGGTTTCATTCATCGCGACATTAAACCGGCCAATATTCTGGTTCGCAACGACGGTAGTCCGGTATTGCTCGATTTTGGCTCGGCCCGAAATGCCAGTAAGTTTACCCAGCAAAGTCTGACCGCGCTGGTGTCGGTGGGCTACGCACCATTGGAACAATACAACTCGGAAGCGGACGAGCAGCAGGGGCCCTGGACAGATATCTATGCACTGGGTGGCACGCTTTACTATGCCATCTGTGGACGCGACCCCGTTGAAAGTACACGCAGAGGAGCGGCTTTATTAAACGGTGGCGCTGATCCGCTAATTGCCGCTGAGTACATTGGTGAAGGTCGATACAGCCAGAGTTTTTTGCGTGCTATCGATTGGGCACTGCAATTTGGTATTGCTGATCGACCGCAATCATTGTCTGACTGGATTCCGGCTTTGCTCGGCCGGCAGGGTGAGCCCGGTTCAGGCCTGACGGGCCCGGCAAGCCAAATATCAGCTATGCGAACCGGTGTTGATACCAAGACCATGAACGAACTCTCGGATGCAACGGTCTTGTCCAGAGAACGTCGCCCAACTGGTTCCAATAGTGCTCGTCAGGCTGCTGTCTCTTCCAGACCAGTCCCATCATCGAAGGTAGGCAGTGGCGTACGGGGCCTTGCGTTTCTGACTCTGTTACTTTCAGGTGTGGCTCTCGCCCTTTGGTACACCACCAATCAGCGGGATTCGGCATCCACACCACAATCGATAGTTGATGGTGCGACTCAGCCAGATGGTTCGCAAAGTGGCGTGGACAACAGCACGTTATCAGCAGAACAAAAAGCCGCAGCTGAGCAGCAAGCTCGCGATGATGCGTTGAAACAGCAGGCTATGCTCGAAGAGCAGCGAGCGCGGGAAGAGCAGCAAAGGTTAGCCGCTGAACAGGAAGCCAAACGTGTTGAGGCAGAACGACTCGAACAGGCTCGTCTGGCTGAGGAGCTTGCCGAAAAAGAACGCGCAGCACAGAAAGCTGAGCAAGAGGCGTTAGCGGCGGAAAAGGCGGAGCAGGAGGCAGCGGCAGCTGCAGAAGCAACGGCGCAGGCCGAACTAGAAAAAGCGGAGCAGGAACTTGCCAGACAAAAGGCTGCGGCCGAAGCGGAAAAAGAACGCATACGAAAAGCACAACTTGCCGCACGACAGGCTGCGGCGCGTCAGGAACGACGATTGAAACAGACCATTGCCGCTGCACAGAACTCGTTAAGTGTTGGCGACTTAAATGCTGCGCAGCAGCAATTAAGCAACGCTGAAACTATCAATGCTGAAGACCCGCGAGTGCAAACGCTTGCGTTCGCAGTCCAAAGCGCCATGGATGCATACAACCAACCGGTCAGTGACGCCGATTTCGATGAGGTAAGCCGCATGTTCGACGGTTTGCGGCGCGCCATTGAGAATAAAGATCAGGTTGCGATGGATCGATTGGCGATGTCGTCTCAGCAAAGTACTATTTTTAAGTCATTAATGAACAGCTTTGAGCGACTCGACGTGTCCATTTCCAACATACGGGTACGCAACGCAGACAAGTCAATATCGGGCGTGTTGAAAATCGATGCGATGGTTCGGGAAAACGGTGATCGTGCAACACCGTCGGACAAATACGCAACCCGAACCATTACTAGCAAGCGCTTGAATGGAGGCTGGTCAAAAATTCAATGGTAATCAATCGGTTTGAATCACGCGTTAAGGAACGCGTGGTCATTGAGTTTTAATTACTGCTCGTTTTCACTGGTTGCCAGTGATTCATCATCGGTTGCAATTCTGCTCTGGTTGGTCAGCGCTTTAATATCTGCCCTTATCCGTGAATACAAATCTATGGCTTCAGTGTGGGTGCACACCAGCGTATCCCCAGCATCGCAATCGGCAGGGTCGTCCAGACCGCGGTCTTCAGCATAGCGTTGCTTGTTGCGTAGTTCGCGCAACACCTCTTTACCGTACAAGCGCAAGATTTGCTGCGACATCAAAATATTGCACGCTGCTTCATCGCGTTCTTTTTGCAGGTCGATGCGATCGGTTGCGCTTAACGTGTTCTCGCCGAGCTCAAGCATTAACAGCGAACTATCAAGGCGATGCCAACTGCCATCAAGATATAATGCATCTGCAATAGCCAGCGGCAACCCGCTTTTGAATTTGCGGCTGTACATGTCACAGTGGCAACCCGACTTGGTGCATATGGCTCGATCAGGAACAACCGATGGTTTGTCGAACCAGGATTTCGCCATTCCCAGTGGCACCTTGGCAACTCTGGCTTTTGGCTTGTCCGCTTTAACCGGGATGACAGCGCAAGGTGAATCCTGAAACGTGACTGTGCCATCGGCCAGACGGCAAGAATGAATCGCTGAAAATGCGTTTGATAACGGCAGCAGTAGCAAACAGCCTATAATAAACGTCTGGTAGCGGTGGGATTTGCTGAGCCGGAGCATGTTGATAAGCCGTTTCACAGAACAGTTAGCGGCATGAAAATGGGCACATTAAGGCTTGGCACGAAATCCGCATTAACATTAATACGTGACACAGCGCACATAATACGTTTTGCAGCGCGCAGGTTTCCAGACTTGGGAAACCGTAACCCTCAATCAACAACTTTACTGTGTAAAGTTCGCGGTTAAAAATGACGAATGGACGAAACATATGATTAAGCGATTAATGGTACTGGCTGTGTTTGCAGCACTCACAGCGTGTTCTAGTGATAGCAGTAATGAAACCCCGCCTGCCGGCAATACAACTACGGGAACCACCACTACTGGTGATAATGGTGGTGGCGACAACGGTGGTGGTAACAATGGCGGTGGCGATTCGGGCGGTGGGGTAACACCATCAGGCGGACTTCCCGGTGTTTGGATCGGACCGAACGATTTTGGTGAAGCGGTTATGATTATTGATTCGAGCGATAATGTTTACGCGCTCGCAGCTGACGGCGCTGGTCAGAATTACGAAGCGGTATTCGGCCCTGCATCATCGCAACTGGAATACTTTTCTCACCTTTCAAGTTCTGATACGGCAACTGCTACCTCTTTCAGGCTGGCAGGGGACCGACCAGCTGCAGACGCACCACAGAACAAAACCTACAACCTGGTTGTAGAGAACGATGGCCAGCAAATTCGTAACACGGCCGCGGCCACTGGTTTTCAGATGAACCTGGCGAACTTGAATGATCAGCCAGCGATTAGTGTGGCAGATGTTGTTGGTGCCTGGAGCGCAAATACCTCGTATCCGTGTGGAGGCGTAAACTGTTATCTGGAGTTGGACATGACAGTTGCCGCAGACGGTTCAGTGGGTGGTGGTACCGACTTTAATAGTGGTGTGTTTGAAGCAGGCATTGACGGCACCGTTAGTGCGGCCAATGGCTCAAGCCAGTATTTGACGCTGTCTTTTTCGTGGAACGGGACAAATCGTAACGGTGTTATGTATGTAGATCGAAACGACACCAGTCGTATCATCATTAACACAGTTGGTCCGGACGGGGATAGCAACGCATCGTTTACCGCACGGCTAACGCGCTAACAATGCTTAGCGGATAAACGCAGCAGCTCAATATAAAGCGCCCCTTCCGGGGCGTTTTTTTTGCTCCGAACTTTCTGCCCAGAAAAGGAGCTTTGGTCTTGCATTTACTGGTATACGCCTGCTACCAGCAAAACAATGAGGCTGGAACGTTGCAATTTCATTCTGTCTGATCGACCATAACGCCTGATTCTCTCAAGGCAATGATCACATGGCGCGAAAACGATTGGTTATGGAAGTGGGCATGGGTACCGACTTGCACGGTCAGGACTACACAAAAGCCGCTATTCGCGGACTCAAGGATGCGCTGTGGCATAACTCACTGTCGGTAGCAACGGCGCTGGGTTATTCGCGAGATGCAATGCAAGTCGACATAGAAGTCGGTGTTGCCCAGCCTGATCAGGTTGACGTGCAAGCGGTTGCCGATATTTTGCCTTACGGGCAGGCGAATGTCAGCGTCAGCAAAGGTGGTCTCGATGTGCTGAACGATGATGGCACCAACACCACTGTGATTGCGAACGTTGCGGCAATTGTTTATCTCGATATGGAAAGTCAATTGGGCAACGAGGTGAACAACTGATGGCCGAATCGATGAAACGCATTATCCTTGAAATGGGCACCGGCAATGATTTATACGGTGAGGACTATACGAAAGCCGGCACACGCGCGGTACAGGATGCCTTGCACCATAGCTCGCTTATCCTGTTTCGTTCACTGGGCATTGACCGGAACAGTATGCAGGTTGAAGTCACCATTGGCGTACAGCAACCGGATAAAGTTGATCAGTCTGTTATCGCGAAACAGATACCCTATGGTGAGGTTTTGGTGAACGTGGTTGAAGGCGGCTTAAACGTTATTGATGATGTGAACGGCACAACGTCGGTTATTGCCACTGCGGCAGTGGCTGCCAGATTGCCTTTGTCGGATGAACCATTTCTGGTTTGAACCAGCGAGTATTGCTGCACATTTGATAACAACGGCCAAGATAACAACGGCCAACCCGACCCGGACTCGCATGAAAGCAGACGTCCGGGCTCGGTGTATTTAATGCCGGTTAAGGGGTAAAGCCGGTAAGTTTTATGCTTGTACGATTACAGAACAGATGCAATCGCGTCGGCCAGCGCATCCATGTTTTCTTCGGGTAGTCCTGCCACGTTTATGCGCCCGTCTCCAACCAGATAGATTCCGTTGACGTCGCGCAGTGATTCAATTTGACTTGTGCTCAGTGGTAGCCTGCTGAACATGCCTTTTTGATGCGCAATATAGTCAAACTTATCCGAGTTGGTTCGCTTTCTCATGGCTTCGGCAAAAGCACTTCGCTGCCTGACCATGCGGCTGCGCATGCCTTCGAGCTCTTCTCGCCATTGCTTGTTCAGGCTGTCTGTTGTCATGACCAGGTTTGTGGTGTTCGCACCATGATCAGGTGGCATGGAATAGTTCGAACGAATGACCACGCTGAGCTGGCCAAGCGCACGATCGGCTTGAGCCGTGTCTGCCGCCAGCAACAGAGCTGCCCCTGTGCGCTCGCGATACAGACCGAGGTTTTTTGAACAGCTGGCTGCAACTACCAATTCCGGTAGTTTGTCGGCGAACAGGCGAATGGACGCAGCGTCTTCGTCAAGGCCATCGCCAAAGCCCTGATACGCCATATCGAAAAACGGAAACAGCGATTTCGATTCACACAGATCGGCGACTTGTTGCCATTGATCGAGCAACAGATCGGCGCCCGTCGGATTGTGGCAGCAGCCGTGCAGCAGCACGATATCTCCGTCGGTGGCAGATTTAAGCGCTGACATCATGGCGTCGAAACTGACTTCACATTTTTGCGCGTCATAGTAGGGGTAGTGCTTCATTTCGATACCTGCGGCATTCAAAATGGGTACATGGTTTGGCCATGTTGGGTCTGATACCCAGATGGCGGCGTCGGGCCGAGTGCTTTTGATCAGGTCGGCAAGAATACGTAAGGCACCGGTTCCACCGGTAGATTGTGCGGCACGAATGCGATCCGTTTTCGCGTTGGCACCAAACACCTGATTGATCATTGCATCACAAAAAGGCCGACTGCCAATCGGGCCAACGTAGGCTTTTGTGTCCTGCGATTCAAGCAGCAGCTTTTCAGCCTGCTTGACGGCGGCAAGCACAGGTGTGTTGCCGTTGGCGTCTTTATAAATACCGACACCAAGGTCGACTTTATGCGCTCGGGTATCTCCCCGAAACCGCTCCATTAGCGCGAGAATGGCGTCTGGTTTTGACTCTGGTAACGATTCGAACATGGTAACGACGGTGCCTGACAGTTGATCTTGGATGCCAGTCTATACCGTTGAGCGCATGCTGTGGGATGCTCAGATTAAAATGGCTGGGAAAAACATTTCCCAGCCTCCTCTTAAGGGTAGTTGCACAAAAAAATGTGCATGCTTTCCCGCATTCCGTGCGATCGGCAACGCCATTCTTGAGTCGATGGCTTAAAAGGGGTAACGACACAATACCCGGTTGCTGAAAGCAGACAAATCAGTTATGCCAAAGCCTTCCAGTTAACGCTTTAAAAAGTGCCGGATAAGGAACAATTCTGAGCACATAAGGTGTTTGAATTCTCGGTATCAACGGTAGTATTCGACACTCTTGACGTGTGCTTTATCCAATCGCATCCAGCAGTTTGTTAACGGCTGCGTTTTTATTGCCGGCACTCACGGCTGACTCGAATTCGAAGCCTCGGTTTTGCAGCTTTTCAGCCAGCCAGCGGTTGCCGTAGCGAAATGGGATGTAGCACAAACCGATAAGTGCCAATAGGGCAAAAGCCATCGTCCACAGCTTGATGGCCATAGTGGCGTCCGCTCCAGCATTCAGCCACTGGCTGCCGGTCACGTATAGCCCGCCAAGTGACACAAGCCACAAACAACCATATATCAGCGCAGTACCAAATAACGCTTTCGACAATAGCCATGGAAACGTGAAGAACAATGCCGGCCAGGATACACCGCGTTTAATGGCTTTCATGGCACCGTTGCGACTGAACACCATGTAAGATTTTCCAATTCCATCGTCAAGATCCGAATCAAGGTGGAGCGTGCCCGTGTCATCCAGAATGTCGCCATCGGCGTAGTCCGGGCGAATGGTTTCCTGCTCGGGTAGCTGATCCAACTGCTCAACTGAAGGCGTTTGCACCGCCGGTTGTACTTCAGCATGCTCGTCTTCCTCGCCCATCTCATCGGCCTGACGTTGCAAGTTGCTGGAGAGTGCGTTTGTACGTTGCGTTTCGGGAAGCAGTAACTCGTCTTCTGATTCGGCAATGCTACCAGTGATGTATTCGGATGAATTGAATACGTCTGCATCAGTCGCGTTGGTGGTCGTCGCCGGCTTTACTATTGCTTCACCCGTCAGATTGGAAAGAGCGCCATCACTGTTTCGGTTCTCTGCAGCCAGCGCGTCCAGTTCATCTATTGCCTCGCCCAGATCGTCGCTTCCACTGGAATTCTGTGCGTTGCCAGCAACGCTTGCCGGAACATCGGTTGCGTTCTCGTCGAAACCAAGAATATCGTCAATCGGCAGAGGCGCTGAGCTGCTGCTCTGTCCTGTTCGTCCAGATTCCGGGGCCTGAGTGTCTTCGAGTGACAGCTCGAGCGTGTCGAGTTTATCTGCGTCGCTAAGATTACTGTCTGCGCTTCTGCGTGTGGCTGAGAAAGTGCGTTGCTTGCCGTCCTTGTTCAGCATCTCTTCCACACGCAAATTGGTGTACAGAAACCGCGCCTCATCGTGGTCATCGCTGGCCAGTGCACAAGCACGTGCCCACACATCTGGTTTGCGATCATCCGAGTTCAATTCATCCGTCGCTATCTTGTAAAGTTCTTCGTCAATCATCGGGACCTGGCCTGTGGTTTGAACTTGAATTTTAGGTCGACTGGTTCGCGTCGTACAAGTCTCTTGTTGATTAACTTTGTGGACAAGGGCTAACATGAGTCGAAAAGGGTCCGTATTAGGGCAATTCAACGCGTTTAACAACGGAATATTGGCGCAAATCCTGTATTACCTACGTAATTCGATCAAGTGAGCTGCAAAATTATTCACGATAAACACCGTGAATTGGTCGGACGCAGCTGTACTTTCGACTAGGCAGGCAGGGAGCAAAGAACAATCAGAGGGCTTTGAAATATGCAGATCGGCACGATATCAAATCTTACCCGTTTTTTGAGTGTCATCGGTTTGTCAGTCATGCTTGTCGCTGGGTGTGTCTCCCCAATCACCTCAAAGCGAACATCACAACCGGTAGAAGGCGCTCCAAGTACGGTGGAGCTCACCAGTGACTTCAGCCGATCAAAGTTAATCGCTGCTGACTTTGTGTCAACCATGACCCAACTTCCGGAGTCCAACCCGTCAGAAACCATTCTGCACACCAACAAACCGTCGTCCCGTTTCGGCGAATTACTGTTGAGCTCGCTGCAAGGTGCCGGGTTTGATTTGCGTATCGGTGATGCACGCTCCAGCAACTGGCTTGCCTACAATGCAAAACGCGAAGACACATCTTCCGATGCTGGAAACCCGATTTACACCTTCATTATTTCAGCGGGCAGTATCAAACTGAAACGCTCTTACGAAGTTGACCAGTACGGGGTGAAACCTGCTGGCAGTATGTTTGTCAGAGGTGCAACAACAGACAATGTTGCGATGGACAATTCCATTTTCAGTGTGCGAACAGCAGTCAAGCCAACAGAGGCAGCGCCAATTGAACCATTTCCAGAGGAAGTCGAGGAAGTGCAACTCAGCGCTGTACCGACACCAGCTGTGTTGATTAAAACACCAACTGAAGTTGCAGCACTTGCGCCCGACGTCGAATCGCAGCCTGACATTGCCTCGCAAAAGGCAGCTGAATTGAGCGCTGCTGTCGCATCACTAGAAGGCAAAACCGGCGCCGGTGACTACAGCGAATTCTCTAATATGTACAACACTGGCGAATCCAGGTATTCCAGTATTATGCAAGAATACGAAGTTGTGGACAGTAATGTGTACGTGTTTCCAAACGATTCGCTGGTTATGGGAAAGCGGAACAAGGACCGGTTACGAAAGATGACGCAGAATTTCAACAGCGAGACAGATGTCGTGTCAGTTATTGGCTGTTCACATGGCCGATCGAATCTGGAAAATGGTAACGCTTATCTTGCGAATAATCGTGCATTTCGCGTGAAAGAAGAATTTGTACTGGCTGGCTTGAGCCCGGATAAAGTGTTGGAAGAAGGCTGTTGGGCTGCAGTCGACCACCCGAATATGCCTGCTCGCGGGGTTGTTGTTAACCATCGCCGATTGAAAAACTAGTGAGTCTGAAAAACTAGTGAGTCTGAAGGTTCACTGGAATATAGTCTCCAGAATCGGAGCGAACAAAATCGGTGGCGATAGCGGGATGACGCAATACTTCATCGCTACTGTCGACTAAGAGATTTTGCTCCGACACATATGCTTCATAGACCGACTGGTCGTTCTGCGCGTATAGATGATAGAAGGGCTGATCTTTTCGGGGTCTGATTTCAATAGGTATTGATTCGTACCATTGATCGGTATTACTGAATACCGGGTCAACGTCAAAAATGACGCCGCGGAATGGGTATACCCGGTGGCGTACTACCTGACCAATTCGAAATTTTGCGATTCTGTCCATCGGTCTATTTTACCCTGCTGACATTGTTTATGTTTAACCCATTCAAGCTACCCCGGAACATAGGTAGGTGGCTTGAGGCTTTGACCTGTAACGCTTGGAAAGCAACGAATTGCCGACCAGACTTTACCTGCAGCCCGCTCAGACATACTGTGTTACAAAAGATCGCCTAGAGTATTGAAAACGACACACAACTGTCGACTGGAATCAATACCAACAACGTTCAAGGAGAAATCGTATGTCACGCTTTAAGTTATTCAATCCCATTACTAAAGGTTCACCTTTTGTTGTACTGGCTCTGGCCGGAGTGCTCATCACAGCCTGTGGTGGCGGTAGTGGCGATACATCTGGCAATGAGCCAGTTGTCAAAGAAACAGTGGCGCTGGATCATCTGAGCAATGCTGAGCTTCAACGTTCTGCCTCCGCCGGTAGTAAACAACTGCAATCTGGTATGGACAACGCACAAGATTTTGCAACTCAGCCGGCAGTCACTGACTCGGTCAACGGCAGCAACCTTGCGCAATTGCAGGATTTGCTCGGCATGTCTGGCAGTACTTCTTCATCAACTGATGAGTCTGTGGTATTCGGAACCGGCACAGGAGATGCCAGTATCAATAGTGGTTTTGAGGAGCCCGGTCAGCAACAAGTCCGGCCTGACGGTAGCGTTCAGATTTCATCAATGTGGGAGGACGCAGGAGTTGCACAACTCATTGACACATCGCTTGGTCTGATTGGAAACGCCGATGTTGTTCGCGATGGAAATACCATGATCATTGATCCGGACGACAACGAACTGTGCGGGCACGACATGATGGATGTGCAGGATGACTTCAACGATATGCAGTTTTGTCTGGATATGGCAGCTGACTTAACCGTTCGTATCGATGGCCAAACTGAAGATTCGGGTAACATCAGTTATCTTTTCCAGGAGCAAACGGTTCTGCAAATTGAATACGCGCCGGGAAACACGCGATTCAAATTACGGCTCCCGGGTGTAAAAACTGTATTTGAAAGAGCCTCTCAGCTAGAGCCTGAATACTATGGAACTGTACCTCAGGTTTTTGAGGGTGTTATCGAACTGGGTTCACGTGTGGACAATGATGCGCCCGGAAGTGAAGCTGGTGCAATGGATATAACAATCAGTGCGCCGATTGTTATTCAAGATGATGCTTCGGGAACCAGCATCCAGATTGCTGCTGCCGATCTATTGCGTTTCGAACACGATAATGGCGAAGGCAGTGCAACCGTTGAACTTGACTCGCGTGCATTTCTTTATTCATTCACTGATGGACAGGTTATCGAATTTGCCGGCAGCGGGGGCAGCGTGAAAATTGATCTGCTTAATGATGGAGAGCAAATCAGCGTGAGTAAACTTGGGTTTGGCAATGGTCCGGTTACTCTGACTGTCGACTCTGTTGAAGTAATGAGAATGACACTGAATACTTTTGGTTTTGATATCGATACTGTCGCAGAGCAGTTAGCGCTAACAGGTGCACTTGACTTTAACCTTGCGTTGAATCTCTATGCAGCTCTTTTCGAAGATGATCAAAGTGGCGACAGCCTGATTATTGAGGCGTCTGCCAATGCACCGGCCAATGCCTTGTTTTCGGCCCAGTCAAACGGCTCGGTCCGTTTGGATAACGCCGGGCCATTTATGGTCAACTGGCTTGCAAGCTTTGGCGGACAAACCAATAGCGCAAGCTTTGTCGCATCCCCGGGCGAATGCTTCTCCGAAGGTAGTGAAGGCAACGCTTTGTTTTCTCAGGTTGTTTGTCCTTAGGCTTTTCACCAAAAATTAGCGTATCAAAGTAGTGCATCGGCAATACTTGCCGGTGCGCTTGAATTACTGGTAAGTCTACTGCTCGAAGTTGTCATAGTACTCTGGTAATCTGTGCTCACCTACACCACAGAAAACCGGAGTAACCGTATGAGAACTGTCCAATCGTGCTGGCCATTGTTGGCTTTGGCATCGACTGTTGCGGCATCTTCTGCCATGGCAGAAAGCAGCATGACAATATTACACACAAACGATTTCCACTCTCGCGTTGAGCCCGTCAGTAAGTACGATAGTGGCTGCTCGGCCGAAGATAATGCCGAAGGCAAGTGCTTTGGTGGATACGCCCGAATGGTGACTGCTGTGGCTGAAGCACGCAAGCGTAACCCGGATGCATTGCTGGTAGACGGCGGTGATCAGTTTCAAGGCTCGCTGTTCTATACCTACTATAAAGGCGCAGTTGCCGCCGAGATCATGAACAACCTGCAGTACGATGGTATGACCGTGGGGAACCATGAATTCGATGATGGCCCTGTGGTATTGCGTGGATTTATGGACAATGTGGACTTTCCCGTACTCATGTCCAATGCAGACGTCAGTAAAGAGCCCGCATTGGCGAACAAATTGATGAAGTCCACTGTTATTGAAAAGGGCGGACACAAGATTGGTCTTATCGGACTAACTCCACAGAACACCAATGAGCTTGCCAGTCCGGGTAAAAACATCTCGTTTTCCGATCCGGTCGAAGCGGTCCGAGGCGAAGTGGCTGCGCTGACCGAAGCGGGTGTAAATAAAATTGTCGTGTTATCACACTCAGGTTACAGAACTGATTTGCGCGTGGCTGAAGAAGTTGAAGGTGTGGATGTGATCGTTGGCGGACACTCAAATACCTTACTGTCGAACACGAACGAAAAAGCGGCAGGTCCGTATCCGACTATGGTGGGCGATACTGCAGTGGTTCAAGCTTATGCGTATGGCAAGTACCTCGGTGAACTGAGCATCACCTTTGATGATGATGGCAAGCTGGTTGAAGCAAAAGGTGAACCCATATTGATCGATGGTTCAGTTGCAGAAAATGCCGACATCGTGGCACGGGTTTCTGAACTGGCTAAACCGCTTGATGAAATTCGTAATAAGGTCGTGGCAGAAGCGGCTGACGTAATCGAAGGTAATCGCGATGTTTGTCGCGCCATGGAGTGTGCCATGGGCAACCTTGTTGCTGATGCCATGCTCGATCGGGTTGCCGATCAAGGTGTAACGGTTGCACTTGCCAATTCGGGCGGCCTTCGAGCATCGATCGACTCGGGTGAAATCACCATGGGTGAAGTTCTGACCGTATTGCCGTTTCAAAATACCCTGTCCACGTTTGAAATCAGTGGCGCCGGACTTATGGCTGCATTGGAAAACGGTGTGAGTCAGGTAGAAGACGGTGCCGGGCGCTTTCCTCAGGTTGCTGGCATGAAATTCAAATGGGATCCGAATAAAACACCGGAGCAGGGCCGTGTCATGGAGGCCATGGTTATGCAAGACGGCGAATGGGCGCCACTTGATGCCACCGCAATGTACAGCGTTGTCACCAACAACTACGTGCGAGGCGGCGGAGATGGTTTCAAGATGTTCGCCACTGAGGGCAAGAACGCATACGACTATGGCCCTAGCCTGGAAGATGTTGTGGCAGAGTATCTGGCAAAAAGCGGCCCGTATAAGCCGTATACAGACGGTCGCATAGAGTCGATGCCTGCGCAGTAATGGGTCTGTTGGCTCTTTTGAGCCAAGAATAGGTAAAAGTGCCTGCCACCTGTGTTGGCAGGCACTATATTGCCGTTTGATTTCCTGTAGACACTGCAAACATACCAGAACGCACTATCGCTCCCGGCTTGCTAATCAAACGCTTATGTGCGATAACTGAAGTGGAACAAAAGTAATTCAGCCATTGCGAGGTCAACATGAAAAAACTATCTGTTGTTGTAGCTGCTACATTTGCTCTTCTATCTTTCAGTGCTTTTGCCGGTGGCAATTGTATTTACGGCCATGATGCGAAAATTGCCAAAGCATCAGAAGAGCCGCTTTACGATGAGAAACTCGTCGACCCTAATTTGCTAGCTTTACTAAGAAAGCAGAAAGAGCAAAACACGCTTATCAAACCCATTGCAACGTTCAATTAGCGCCTAAACTAAAAACAGTTTTATAGATGAAGCGGCCCGGGTGGGCCGCTTTTTTTATGCATGGAATTTGACTTCTTCCAAACAGGTAAGCTCTGAGCGCCAGACATCAACAACACTGCAGGCCCGTCGAAAGCTAGGCTGCTTTCGTGGCATCGCCCGAGTCTGCTTGCAGAATCATTTCAAGTTTGCTGCAAATGTAATCGAGCTGCATGTCGGTCAGGTTAAGCGCTGATGGTAAGTTGATACCTTTGTTACTTATCCGGTAGGCATTCGGGTTCTTCAGACGGTGTTCAACGTTATTGCCCAGCCTGTCTCGAATACCAGGTTGCGAGCTCAATGGGTAGAAAAAAGGTCGGCTTGGTATGCCGTGGCTTTGCAGCGCAGCTATCAATGCTGGCTTATCGATATAGTGCTCATTGCCAAGAACTACCGTTGAACACCACGCACTGTTGTAAACGTCTTCCGATTCCAGGTTAAATTGTATGTCGGAACAGGTCGATAGCCTTTCTTTGTAATAATGCAGAATATGCCGCTTTTTATCGACCAACTGATCGATTCTTTCCAGCTGTGCCAAACCGAGGGCTGCCTGTACATTGAAAGGCATGTATTTGTATGCAACCAGATCATGCGTGAATGCAGGTGTTTCCGGCCCACGCCCATGATCGCGTAACTTCACACAGCGGTTGTAAAGGTCTTCATCATCGATCAGTAACATGCCACCTTCACCGGTAGTCAAGGTTTTGGTTCTGTGAAAACTGAATACCGAACCGATTCCAAATTCACCGGATTTCTTTCCTTTGAAAATGGAACCAATGGATTCAGCTGCATCTTCAATAAGATATAAATTGTGTTCCTGCGCAAACTGAATGATCTCATCCATCTTTGCCATGTTGCCGTAAGGGTTGACCACAACAATGGCCCGGGTGTTTGTCGTTAAATTAGCTTGCATTGATTCCAGGCTAATACACCAATCGTCTGTGTTCACATCGCAAAAAACAGGAGTGGCACCGGTCTGGAATGTCGGTGTGGCCGATGCTATCCAGGTACACTCGGGAACCAGTACTTCATCGCCGGGACCTATGCCAAGGCCCTCCAGTAATAGATGGTTTGCCGTTGTGCAGCTTGGCGTCATCAATGCGAATTGTCGGTTATGGTATTCGGCGAAGCGGGCTTCAAACGATTCGCAATAGTAGTACGGGTTTTCGTACCAGTCATCCATTGCGCTGGCAACGTAGCTTTTTTCATGCTCGGTTATATCGGGTCCGGCAACGGCAATCGCTGCAATTTGGTCTTGTGAGATAACAGTTGTAGAAATAGTGGGCCACTTGCTGTTGCTGTTGCTGTTGCTGTTGCTGTTGCTGTTGCTGTTGCTGTTGTGCGCGTGTGCCTGACTGGTGCTTTGCAACTCACCAAACAATCGTTCCGTATTCTCAATTGCCTGTTCCATTTGAGTAAATGCATCGCGTAACCAGTATCGATCAAGCAATTGCTGATACTCTGGTAAACACAGCTGCTGATACAAATGGCCATGTCTGACATCATGGTAGCTGTGCAGTTTCTCTGCTTGCAAAGTGACACTTGCATGAATGTAGTGAATGGCTATGCGCAAAAAGTACTGCAACTTTGGCAGAGGAAAATCCGATTCAAGCATGCCTAGCGGGTAACAGGTTCTTCCTGTCACGTCAGTATGATTCGTTGAACTCAAGTGAAACCATTGCTGATAAAACAGATATGCAGTGCTGGGTAATGCCTCGCCGTTAGCGATATCGCCAGCCTGCGCGTGCAGTTTTACCCTGTTTTGCAGCTGTGTTTCAAGCGGCCCTGTCCAGTCAAATGCAATGTGGGATGTACTATTCCAGTAGCGTTTGTATTGCTCCAACAATTCAACGGCAACGGGGTCGGCCAGAAAAGGGTCACACCAATCAGACAGGCACTGTGCTGTGTCAAACCACATACTGCCGCTGTATATCGTTTTTATTGCAGCAGAATCTTCGAGAATTTTTTCAAAAAACGTCTCGGTAGCCGGTGCGTGACCTTGCCCATCAACCATCGAATCCGGACTCCACGGTTCAATATCCAGAAACGCGCAGCATCTGTTCAAAGCATTCTGTGTATCGGTGATGAGTGATTCGTAGCTGATGCTAAATGTATTGTCGTGTGTACGCTCGTGCTGGGTAATAATCAGGTTTTGAATAATGTAAAACATCAACGCCTGATCAGGGTTCCAGGTTCTTGCTTGTGACGCCAGTGCCAGCCAGTTCTCAGGTGAGGGTTTAACCTGCAGTATTCGGGTTCCATTGTGAAAATTAGGGTAGGCGAAGGCGTTAATAATCAGGTTTGAACCGTATAAGCCAAAGTAGGCGAGATCTGACCTGTCTGTTCCGATACAGTCGAAGAAACTCTGTGTGTACAGTTTGGTTAATTCGGTAAACGAAGTTTGATCTTCACATGATAAGTCTGCATAACACTTTTTAAAAAGGGTTCGATGTCTGGATAATGAATACTGTGCCGCGTACTCTGTAGACATGAATTTTCCAAGACCAGCCCATTGCGCACCCGCTTTTGTGTATTGTCGTGTTGCCAAAATTTCAAAGCAGGCTTCGACATCGTTTTTGGGGAAGCTTAGCGGGCGATAAAGCGTATGTTCTTGCTGGATGAAATTTTGACCCGGTAGTAAACCGATTCGTGAGTGTGAAGAAAAAAAAGTGGCGAGCGTTTCGGCGCCTGAGAATCCGAACGAATTCAGGATAAGAAGTGGTGCGTCGGCTGCGCTCGAATACATGATTATTTATTTAATGCGTCGGGGCATCAGGCCCGCATTCCCTGTTCGAAAATTTGCAGCAGCTACCGTTCCATCGCAGTTTGAACACTCAGACCAAAATGTGACTCTGTTCTACTTTTTGTAGATGAATGTGCTAATCAAACAGGCCTAGATCATTCGTAGGGTTCCAAGGCTAGTCTGTTTCGTAGAACCAACTCGGTTTCGGGTGTTCTGTCGCTCCAAATGAACTGATTTGATCTATCCCACAATCAGGCCAGTTTGCAGTGTTTTTGTACTCCGTCAAGCCGCTAAGTGTCAGGTGCGCAGTATAGAAACATGGCGGTGTCGGCCTTAATGCCTTATTTTCCAACTTTGCGAAAAACAATTAGCAATCGAAATCGGATGTGCGGCGTGTTTGTGGCCTGCATGATTTTGATACCACATGCATATGCCGGTCATTCTTATAAGAGTGCTGCTGCAGAGTCGGTATCTGGTGCTGATAGTTTGTCTGCTCCTGTTTCAAAGGAAGGCTCGGCGACCCGATTGTTTGTCGCTTCCGGACTGAGTGAGCTCATTGAGCAAGTACCCAGCAGTACCGCACAGGCATTTGAAACCTCGCTTATTACTGACGGGTTGCCCGCGCGCTTTCAGTCGGTGGATATAGACTCTGTCAGAGACGCTGTGCATAGCTCATTTAGCGACGATACTTTTGACCGGTTTCTACTAAAAGAAATGGAACTGTCTATGACGGAGCAGGCCAGGCAATCCATGCTTTCATGGTATGCCTCGCCATTGGGACATCGGGTAAAACAGGCCGAAACCAAAAACACGTTACTGCAGGACCGTAAACGCTTTCAGGCTTTTCAACAACAGTTACTATTAACCGAAGTTGAACCAGAGCGCGAACAGATCATCTATCGTCTCGATGAAACCATGCAATCGAGTGAAGCAGCTGTTGACATGATGACCAACATGCAGATGGCGTTCAACATAAGCCTGTCGAGTTTCCTGCCGCAAGACCAGCGCCTGAGCCAGAATGAAATACAACGCCTGGCGAATCAGAATCGATCGCATCTGGTTTCTCAATACCGAAGTCAAACGCGCGAAGTTTTGTTGTACACCTATCAGGAATTCAGCAACTATGAGTTGCAACAGCTGAACCGCACATTGGCATCAGAAGCTGGTCAGCAATTTGTCAGAGCCATAAACGAGGGTATCAAGAAAGGCATGTTTGCCAGCAGTCTTGATCTTGGTGACGCGCTCGGGGCGTTGCTGCCATTAGAGCATCGAGGTTCCGGCATTTAGCGCAGCGTTACTAGGAAGTTTCGCGCGGTGGTAGTCCTGTGTGTTGAGACAGTATTCTGCCTTTTTTCGGACGCTTGCTACCTGGTGTACTGTTCTTTCGCCGAGGCGTTTTATAGCTGCCGTCGGTCTTAGGCTGATAGGTCGGAATTAGCTGATGCTTGCCGTTGCCGATCAGATCAGCCCTTCCCATTGCTTTGAGTGCATCGCGTAATCGTGGCCAGTTGTTGGGGTCGTGATAACGCAGAAACGCTTTGTGCAATGAGCGTTGAGCGGCGGTTTTAGCCACACTGACATCTTCGCTGTCTTTTTTTACGCGCTTTAACGGGTTTTTACCTGTGTAGTACATGGTTGTAGCGCTCGCCATCGGCGAAGGGTAAAAGTTCTGCACTTGATCGGCGCGGAAACCGTTGCGTTTAAGCCAAAGCGCAAGATTCATCATGTCCTCATCGGTCGTGCCCGGATGAGCTGCAATGAAGTACGGGATTAGGTACTGCTCCTTACCGGCTTTTTTACTGAATTTCTCAAACAGCGCTTTGAATTCATCGTAGGCACCAATGCCGGGCTTCATCATTTTATCCAGAGGCGCGCGTTCGGTGTGTTCGGGTGCAATTTTCAAATAGCCACCTACGTGATGCGTGACCAGCTCTTCTACATACTCTGGAGATTCGACTGCGAGGTCGTAGCGTAATCCCGAGGCAATCAGCACTTTCTTAATGCCTGGCAATTCGCGTGCGCGTTTGTACAACTTGATCAGTGACGAATGATCGGTGTTCAGGTTGCTGCAAATAGTCGGGTAAACGCATGAGGGTAAACGGCAGTTGGATTCTATTTCTTTCGACTTGCATGCAATGCGATACATGTTCGCAGTTGGTCCGCCAAGGTCTGAGATAACGCCGGTAAAACCCGGTACGGTATCGCGCATTGATTCGATTTCTTTGATAATCGAATCTTCCGATCGGTTTTGAATCACGCGACCTTCATGCTCGGTTATGGAGCAGAACGTACAACCACCGAAGCACCCGCGCATAATGTTGACTGAAAAACGGATCATTTCGTACGCCGGGATTTTTGCGCCTTCGTAAGATGGGTGCGGCACCCGCGCGAAGGGTTGGTCAAACACGTAATCCATTTCTTCTGTTGTCAGCGGTATTGGTGGAGGATTAATCCACAATTTCTGTCCACCTTGGTTCTGCACCAGTGCGCGTGCATTGCCAGGGTTGGTTTCCAGATGCAATACGCGATTGGCATGAGCGTACAAAACCTTGTTGTTTTTGACCACATCAAACGAAGGTAATCTCAACACGGTTTTATCCCGCTCACCACGTCGAATGGCTTGGCGCTCCTCACGTGACATGAACTTCAACGTGATTGCAGAACTTTCCTCATTGCTTGCACTTTTACTTGTTACTGTTGAATCTGATGTTACCGTTGAATCTGATGCAGGAGCGACGGTATCGCAACTGGCTGCTTCATCTTCGGGCAAAACGTCGTACGGGCTGTGGAGTTGTTCCACTCGACCGGGTTTGTCCACGTTGGTGGAATCGATGACCGTCCAATCATCGGGTATATCGTTAACCATGTAGGCTGTGCCGCGAATACCGCGCAGTGCGTCTATACTTTTACCTGATGCGAGTCCGTGCGCGATGTCAATAATTGCGCGCTCGCCGTTGCCATATACCAGCATATCGGCCTGGGCATCGGCCAGAATCGATCGACGGACTTTGTCCTGCCAGTAGTCGTAATGGGCTATGCGTCGAAGCGAGGCTTCGATACCGCCAATAACCGTGGGTGTTTCCGGATACGCTTCTCTGCATCGTTGTGCATAGACGATGGAACTGCGGTCTGGACGCCTTCCGCCCGCATTATCGGGAGAATAAGCATCATCCGAGCGAACTTTTCGGTCGGCAGTGTAGCGGTTGATCATGGAGTCCATGTTGCCGGCAGTAATGCCGAAAAACAGGTTTGGTTGCCCAAGTGCTTGAAATGAATCGATGTTTTGCCAGTTGGGCTGTGCGATGATGCCAACACGGAACCCGTGAGACTCGAGCAATCGACCCACGATAGCCATGCCGAAGCTCGGGCTGTCTACATAGGCATCGCCGGTGACAATAATAATGTCACAGCTATCCCAGCCAAGATCGTCCATTTCG
The DNA here is from genome assembly GCA_937981955.1 of uncultured Granulosicoccaceae bacterium. Lineage (GTDB taxonomy): Bacteria > Pseudomonadota > Gammaproteobacteria > Granulosicoccales > Granulosicoccaceae > Granulosicoccus. The sequence goes on along the minus strand of CALJNA010000065.1, from coordinate 6,925 downwards.
GCGCGATTCATGGGTAGAAAAGGGGCACGGCCGTAACATTCTGCCCAGTAAGGCGGGTAGTCGAATAATGCGCGGTTTGTGTTGCGATTAGGTACGGGCATGTGGGCTGGTCTCAGTCTCGGCTCGTATAATACCTCTATCTGATTGTTTAAATTGCGTTTACGCTTACAAAGTACGCAGAAGATCTGGATATCTTGATGAAGTTACTGTTAAAAGTTCTTATTCCTGTACTGGTTCTCGTCGGCAGTGTCTTCGCGGCTAAAACCATTCTTGAGAATCGGCCAGAGCCGCGTAAGCGGCCTCAGTTTCCGACCGTGCAAGCGGTTGAAGCTACGACACTTGCAAAAAGTAACTATCCGGTCGTGGTGCGCTCACAGGGCACGATTCAACCAACTCAGTCTTCTACGCTGGTTGCAGAGGTGACCGGTACCGTTGTTGAACTCTCAGAATTGTTTGTTGTTGGCGGCAGTTTCGCGAAAGGTGATGTGCTGTTACAGATTGACGAGCGTGACTACACCATCGCTCTGACTCAGGCTGAAGCAAACCTGGCGCAATCCTCAGCGGCTTTACAGGAGGAAGCGGCAAGAGGTGCGCTGGCAAAGTCGGAATGGGAAAGTATGCGACAAGGCAAGAAAGCATCAGCTTTTACTTTGCGTTTGCCGCAGCTCGCAGCAGCGCGGGCGAATCGGGATGCTGCGCGTGCGCAAGTTGAACGGGCCAAACTCGATCTTGAACGCACACGTTTTGTTGCACCCTACGATGGCAAGGTGTTGGAAAAGAGTGTTGATCCGGGTCAGTTTGTTTCACGCGGTGCGCGATTGGGTCAAATATATGCAACCAATAGCGTTGATGTCAGATTACCCTTATCCAACCGACAGCTAACGTATATCGACATTCCAGCATCGGGTAATGTGCCCAGCAGTCTGTTACCGAATATAGAACTTAGCGCCACAGTTGACGGGGTCGAGCAGAACTGGACCGGTAAAGTGGTTCGTGCTGAAGGTGTTGATGCCGGCACGCAACAACTCAATGTTATTGCACGTGTTGAAAGACCTTTTGCACCTGGCAAGCCACCGCTGCGAATAGGTCAATATGTGCAGGCCAACATTGCCGGCCGTTTACTTGAAGATGTATTTGTTCTGCCGCGTGCTGCGCTACGCGAAGATCGTGAAGTGTTGCTGGTGAACAGCGAGAGCCAACTGGAACGGCGAGAAGTGGTGGTTGCATGGCTTGATGAAGAAACTGCTGCCGTGAGCGATGGACTTGAAGCAGGTGCCGTACTTGTCACCACGCCATTGAGCACGGTAACCAACGGAACGCCGGTGCGTGCGACTGTGGATGGCAAAGCTCCCCCACGGCGCGAGGGTCGCCCGGGTGGGCGTGGCGGAAATGAAGGTGGCGCAAGCCGAAGCGATGGCCAGGGTGGTGAAGGACAACGTGGTGCAAACCGTCGCGGCGATGGTCAGGGTGGTGAAGGGCAACGTGGCACGGGCCGTCGTGGCGATGGCCAGGGTGGTGAAGGGCAACGTGGTGCAAACCGTCGCGGCGATGATCAGAGTGGTGAGGGTCAGCAGATTCAACGTAATGGCAACGCTGGCGAACGACCGGTAAAAGCGCCCGCAACCGACGATGGTGCTGATGAACAAGCAACCACTGAAAATGAACAATCTGCAAACACCAAGCAAAATCGCGGCAAAGGGGAGATAGATCGAACCAATGCCGATGAACCTGAATACAAATAGGGGACGCTTATGCACGGTCTAATTGGCTGGTTTGCTCGTAACTCGGTCGCTGCTAATCTGCTCATGGTGTTTATCATCGTGTGGGGATTGTTTACAGTTTCCGGACGTCTGCCGCTGGAAGTTTTCCCAAGCTTTGAACTCGAAAGAGTCACCATTAGGGCGCCATTTCGCGGTGCGTCTCCATCAGAAGTTGAAGAGGCGGTAACGATCAAAATTGAAGAGGCGATACAAGATCTTCAAGGTATCAAACGTATTACGTCAGTTGCCAATGAAGGCCTCGGTACTGTCAATGTCGAAATGCTCAAAGGCGCGGATGCTGAAAAACTACTCGATGAAATAAAACAATCGGTCGATCAGATCGGTGACTTCCCCGACGACGTTGATTCACCTTCCATTTATATTCCCTCCCGTTCTAGAGAGGTCATTAGCGTTGTTGTATCGGGTGATTTACCAGAGAAAGAGCTGCGTCAACTAGCGTCGAGGGTTAGAGATGATCTTGAGGCCTTGCCGGAAGTATCGTCAGTGGCCGTGTCCGGTGCACGCGAGTATGAACTCGCTATTGAGGTATCTGAAGCTGCGCTAAGTCGTTATGGCATCACCTTATCGGAAGTGGCACAGGCAATTAACAACAGCTCGCTTGATCTGGCCGCAGGCTCCATACAAACCGCTGGTGGTGAGGTTCTGCTAAGAACCAAAGGACAAGCGTACGGATCGGAAGATTTTCGCAATGTCGTGGTACTGACAAGACCCGATGGCACGCGCATAACCGTTGGCGATCTGGCTAACGTTAATGACGGGTTTGCAGAGGATGAGCTTGAACAAAAATTTAATACTCAGCGAACCATTGAAATAGATGTCTTTCGTACTGGTTTGCAAAGTGCGATTACTGTGTCCGATCAGGTTAAACAGTACATCGAAGAAAATGAAGCAAACATGCCCTATGGCGTGTCGCTGGGTTACTGGCGTGATTCATCCCGAGCGGTACGCGCACGATTATCGACACTGGCTAAAAGCGCATTTCAGGGCGGCATACTGATACTGCTTTTGTTAACGCTGTTTTTGCGGTTTTGGGTAGCTGCATGGGTGTTTATCGGTGTGCCAGTCAGTATTCTGGGTGGCATTGCAATGATGCCGTTTCTTGGTGTCAGTATTAATCTGTTGAGTCTGTTTGCGTTTATTCTGGTCCTGGGTATCGTGGTTGATGATGCGATTGTTACTGGAGAAAATATTTATACGCACATGCGCAAGAACCCGAACCGCGTTGAAGCGGCAATAGCCGGAACACAAGAAGTGGCAGTACCCGTAACTTTCGGTGTGCTGACAACCGTTGCTGCGTTTGTTCCACTGTTGCTTATTGAAGGTGTGCGTGGACAGATATTTTCGCAAATACCGCTGGTTGTTATTCCGGTTTTGTTGTTTTCAATCATCGAGTCCAAGTTCGTTTTGCCATCACACATGAGCCACCTGAATTTTCACAAGGAAACCAAACCGAATATTTTTGCCCGCATGCAGCACAAAATAGCCGACGGTTTCGAGTGGTTTGTCGAGCGCATATATCAACCCGTACTGGCAGCGGCTTTGCGAAATCGCTACCTTGTTTTATCTCTCTTTATCGGTGCTGCAATTATCGTGTTCAGCTATGTCAGTGCAGGGCATGTCCGATTTATCTTTTTCCCACGTGTTCAAAGTGAAGTGGCACGAGTATCAGTGGAAATGGTTGAGGGTACCCCTTTCGAAGTAACGCAAAAGCACATTGATCGAATCGTGGATTCGGTGCAGCAATTGCGGGACAAACATGTTGACCCGGATACGAACGAGAGTATTATCGAGGGAATCATGTCTACCGCTGGCAGTGCCGGGCGCGGTGGCACGGGCTCGCACGTTGGGCGGGTGATGTTTGAGTTGACACCACCCGAAGAACGCACATTGGATGTCAGTACCAATCAAGTGGTTGGTGAACTTCGAAGACTCATTGGCGATATTCCGGGTGCCAAGAATGTATCGTACCGAGCAGAAATTGGGCGCGGTGGAAGCCCTGTTGATCTGGAAATCACTGGATTTGATTTCGATGAGTTACAGGAAGTTGCTGCGTTATTCAAAAAAGAGCTTGCCAATTATCCGGGAATTTCCGATATCAGCGATTCGTTCGAGGGAGGAAAGCAGGAAATTCAACTGAGTATAAAACCCGAGGCACAACAGCTTGGGTTGAGTTTATCCATGCTGGCAAGCCAGGTCAGGCCGGCGTTTCTGGGCACTGAAGTGCAAAGCATTCAGCGTAATCGTGATGATGTCAAAGTGGTTGTTCGATACCCGGCATCCGAACGTGCCTCTATTGAAAACCTGCAACGCCTGCCTATACGAACACCGTCGGGGCAAGAGATACCGCTGGGCAGTGTAGCCAATGTAAAACTTGGTCGGGGCTTTTCTGCGATCAAGCGGGTAGATCGGCGGCGCACACTAAACGTAGAAGCTGACATTGACAAAGAAACAGCCAATATAGAAGGCATTAAAGCCAACCTGACCGAGTATTTTGACTCAATAAAAGATCGGTATCCTGATATCCGTGTGTCTCTTGAAGGTGAAGCACGTGAACAGCGAGAATCGTTCGGCAGTTTGAAAAGTGGTCTACTGTTTGTATTGCTGGTCATCTACACCTTACTTGCCATTCCGTTCAGGAGTTATGTGCAGCCATTGATGGTGATGTGCGTTATACCGTTCGGTGTTGTTGGCGGCATACTCGGGCATATGATCATGGGTATGAGCCTGAGCATCATGAGTTATATGGGTATGCTTGCTTTGTGTGGCGTTGTGGTGAACGATTCTCTGGTATTGGTTGACTATGTGAACCGACGACGAGCGGAAGGTATTCCGTTGTTCAGTTCAGTCAGAGTTGCAGGTGTTGCGCGATTCAGGGCTGTTATACTGACATCCCTGACCACGTTCTTCGGGCTGACGCCATTGATTTTTGAAAGTAGCACGCAAGCCCAGTTTCTCATTCCAATGGCCGTATCGCTTGGTTTTGGAATTCTTTTCGCAACCCTGGTTACTTTAATTCTCATTCCGGTTAATTACCTTGTGCTTGAAGATATAAAACGTCTGTTTGGTATCAAGAACGCCCGGTATACAAACGTTGAGAATAAAATCGATGATGCAACTGCCAGCAGGTCTGGTGCGTAACTGTTTCTTGCACTCGCACAAGGATGCTCAAATATGAGTGAGCACGAAGACACCAGTATTCGTAGTGCGGAACAGCAGGCCGAGTTAGTAGCTGCGATCACAGATTTGTTCGAGCACAAGATTGTTTTCAATGAGTACCTCGGATTCAAAATGGGTGACTACTCTCCCGGGTCAGTAACCATTGAATTCAACATGCGGCCAGAGCTAATCGGGCATTTCATGCATGGACGCTTACACGGTGGTGTTATTTCCGCTGTGTTAGATGCTGCAGGTGGGTTGGCGGTTATCTGGGCTATAGCTGAAATGCATGCCAGCGAATCAGCCGAGCAAATTATGCAACGCTTCAAAGCACTGGCCACTATTGATATTCGTGTTGACTATCTGCGACCTGGAGTTGGAGAAACGTTTTATGCCGAGGCAAGCGTTGTCAGGCTGGGTCGGCGCATTGCCGCAACACGATCCGTATTGCGCAGTGACAACGGCAAAGATATCGCATCAGCAAACGGCGCTTATATTGTCAGCTAACTTATCGGTCATGTAGTTCTGTTGCAGGTGGACCAGCAAAAACCAGAGCTATAAAAGACGTATTGAATAGCGGATTGATAACGGGTCTGATCACTGATGAGCGCAACGCTCGATTGCTCTGTTAGTGAAAACAGTACATCTTGCATGCTTTGCTTAGTGAAAACAGTACATATATTGTCGAAAAACTGTGCGTTGAATCGAATTATTTTTAATTCGACCGGTTTGTAATAGGCCTATCAATTTACCTGCCGATAAATGATCAGAATGGTTGAGTTTTGCTTCGCAGGGAAACGTAAATCACGAGCAAAGCCAAAATTAATTTAATACACGAAATAATTTGTGGAAAAGCAATTATGTTATTCCTTATACGTCAGCTCCTTGAGTGTACCAGCGAATGAATATATCCGAAGATCACTGGCAACTGCGAGAAAAAATCATTGAACTTTGTTTGTGGATGAACTCCTCTGGCTTGAATCAAGGGACATCCGGGAATATCAGTGCACGATATGAAAACACCATGCTTATTACACCAAGTGGTGTTCCATACGAACAATTGAAGCCTCAAGATATCGTCAGTATGTCTTTGGATCACAATCGATATGAATGGGACGGGGCTTATGTACCATCTTCGGAGTGGCACTTTCACCGCGCGATACTGCAAAGTAATCCAGACTTTGGAGCAGTGGTTCACACTCATTCCACATACGCGACAGTTCTCTCCATGGCGCGTATCAAAATACCAGCCTGTCACTATATGATTGCAGCTTTCGGTGGAAACACTATTCGGTGTTCCAAGTACGCAACCTTCGGTACACCCAAGCTATCAAAAAACATTCTTAAAGCCATGAAAAAACGCAGCGGGTGTTTAATGGCGAATCATGGGATGGTGGTAGCTGGAAAGAATCTGGATAAAGCAATGTGGGGGGCGGTTGAGCTGGAGACGATTTCCAAGCAGTACTATTTGGCTAGCCAACTCGATAAGATGGTTGTGTTGTCTGATGATGAGATTGAACGTGTTATAGCTAAATTTGCTAACTACGGGCCAAGAGATAAATGCGATTCGCCAGATGACACCAATTCTCAGGGTAACAATGCACAGGGATTGAATCCAAAAACAAACCATGCTGCTGGCAGTAACTCCACGAACGGCACCGGCAACCCGAGCCCATCGAATCAGGATCGGCAGAAGTACGAATATAAGAACGCGACTCCGAACATCAAGCTCCCCAACTCTTAAGAACTGCTCCAGATGAGTGGGGCTGATTATCACGCTAGCCCCATTCGGTAGTTTGCTTAGCAGCGCGCTGTTGTAAAGTCCTGGGAGCAAGATTTAATAGCTTCAATCGATCACAAAACACATCCATGAAAATATCCATGTGATCAGCCAGACGTTCGGGCTTTTTCGTTGTGCACCAGGTTCTTCGGTTCAACCGATTGACTTTGGCTCTAATGGTGGCGAACGTGTGATTGACCGAGAACAG
>CALJNA010000064.1 GCA_937981955.1 uncultured Granulosicoccaceae bacterium | reverse complement strand
GCATCAGGAATACCGTCGCCATCTGAATCCAGGTCTTGTGCATCGGGAATACCGTCACCATCGGTGTCAGGACCAATGGTTCCAGCCGAACCGTCATGCATGCCATCGCCATCGGAATCGGTAAAGCCATCAACCATACCGTCACCATCGGTGTCTCCACCACCGGATTCGATCACATCCGCTATGCCATCGTTATCGGAATCAAGGTCGAGGTAATCGGGGGTGCCGTCACCGTCGGTGTCTTGTGCAGCTAACGCATCATCAACACCGTCGCCGTTAGCATCAACACCGCCAGTGGCATCAACGTCATACACATCGTCGATACCGTCACCATCAGAATCGACACCACTGATCGGTGCTTCAACTGAATCAGCTATGCCGTCATTATCAGAATCAAGATCAAGGTAATCCGGAATGCCGTCACCGTCACTATCACCAGCACCTTCTATCGCATCGGGAATACCATCGCCATCTGAATCCAGGTCTTGTGCATCGGGAATACCGTCACCATCGGTGTCAGGACCAATGGTTCCACCTGAACCGTCGTGCAAGCCATCGCCATCAGCATCGGTAAAACCATCGACCATGCCGTCACCGTCAGTGTCGCCACCGCCGGATTCAATCACATCCGCTATGCCATCATTATCGGAATCAAGGTCGAGATAATCAGGGACGCCATCACCGTCGGTGTCTTGTGCACCCAGCGCATCATCAATACCATCTCCGTTGGCATCCACGCCGCCAGTTAGATCAACGTCATACACATCGTCAATACCGTCACCGTCAGTGTCTAAACCACTAATAGGAGCTTCGGCAGAATCAGCTATGCCATCGTTGTCAGAATCAAGATCCAGGTAATCGGGAATACCATCACCGTCGCTATCACCAGCACCTTCTATCGCATCAGGAATACCATCGCCATCAGAATCCAGGTCTTGTGCATCGGGAATACCATCGCCATCGGTGTCAGGCCCAATCGTTCCAGCTGAACCATCATGCATTCCATCACCATCAGCATCGGTAAAGCCATCAACCATACCGTCACCGTCAGTGTCGCCACCGCCAGATTCAATCACATCCGCTATGCCATCGTTATCGGAATCAAGGTCGAGATAATCAGGGACGCCGTCGCCGTCGGTGTCTTGTGCACCCAGCGCATCATCAATACCGTCGCCGTTAGCATCAACACCACCAGTCGCATCAACGTCATAAACATCGTCAATACCATCGCCATCAGAATCGACACCACTAATAGGAGCTTCGGCAGAATCAGCTATACCGTCATTATCAGAATCAAGATCCAGGTAATCCGGAATGCCATCACCATCGCTATCACCGGCACCCTCTATCGCATCGGGAATACCGTCGCCATCTGAATCCAGGTCTTGTGCATCGGGAATACCGTCGCCATCGGTGTCAGGACCAATCGTTCCAGCTGAACCATCGTGTAAGCCATCACCATCTGCATCGGTAAAGCCATCAACCATACCGTCACCATCGGCGTCGCCACCGCCGGATTCAATCACATCCGCTATGCCATCATTATCAGAGTCAAGATCGAGGTAATCGGGTACACCATCACCATCAGTGTCCTGCGCACCCAGCGCATCATCAATACCGTCGCCGTCGGCATCGACACCGCCAGTTGCATCAACGTCATAAACATCGTCGATACCATCACCATCAGAATCCACACCGCTGATCGGTGCCTCAACTGAATCAGCTATGCCGTCATTATCGGAATCCAGATCAAGGTAATCAGGAATTCCATCACCATCGCTATCACCGGCGCCTTCTATCGCATCGGGAATACCATCATTGTCTGAGTCGGGATCAATGTTGTCAGCGATGCCGTCACCATCAGAATCCATCGCAGGTGTCGCGTTGTCGTCCAGCCCATCACCATCAGCATCGGTAAAGCCATCAACCATACCGTCGCCATCAGCGTCCAACATGCCCGCTTCGATAATGTCGTCTATACCATCACCATCTGCATCAAGATCCAGATAGTCCGGTACGCCATCACCGTCGGAATCTTGTGCGCCCAACGCATCATCGATGCCGTCACCGTTGGCATCAACACCGCCAGTCGCATCAACGTCATAAACATCGTCGATACCATCACCATCAGAATCCACACCGCTGATCGGTGCTTCAACTGAATCAGCTATGCCGTCGTTGTCTGAATCAAGATCGAGATAGTCAGGAATGCCGTCGCCGTCGGTGTCACCGGCTCCTTCAATCGCATCGGGGATTCCATCGCCGTCCGCGTCCACATCAAGGTGATCCGCAATACCGTCACCATCTGTATCGGGTGCCGGCGCAGTCACACCATCTGCAGCACCGTCGCCGTCTGCATCAACCGCACCATCGACAACACCATCACCATTGGAATCAGCTAAGCCGGCTTCAACTATGTCGTCGATACCATCATTGTCAGAATCGAGGTCCATGTAATCAGGCGCGCCATCGCCATCGGTATCCAGTACACCGATCGCATCATCAACACCATCACCGTCTGCATCGGAGCCACCGGTTATATCAACATCGTACATATCATCGATGCCATCTCCGTCTGAATCCACACCAGAAACCGGTGCCTCATCGGCATCCGGCATGCCATCATTATCCGAGTCAAGATCAAGATGGTTTGGAATGCCATCACCATCCGAATCGATCAGCGCCGCCGCGGCATCATCAATACCATCGCCATCCGCATCAGTACCACCAGTGATATCAACGTCCAGCGCATCATCAATACCATCGCCATCGGTATCAACACCACTCAGTGGCACTTCCATAGAATCAGGGATGCCATCGTTATCCGAGTCAAGATCGAGGTAATCAGGTACACCATCACCGTCTGTGTCTGTTGGCAAAGTGTTGTCATCAATACCATCGCCGTCTGAATCGGTACCGCCGGTAACGTCAACATCATAAAGATCGTCAATACCATCGCCATCGGTATCAACACCAGATGCTGTTCCTTCAATTGAATCCGGAATACCATCGTTGTCTGAATCAAGGTCAAGGTAATCGGGAATGCCGTCCCCATCGGTATCGCCTGTGCCTTCCAGAACATCCGGAATACCATCATTATCTGCATCGGCCGGTGCAACCTGTACTGTCGCGGTAGGCGGTATATTGTCATTGGTTGCCAAAGTCGTATCGATTACAATATCACCAAGTTGACCTGTGGCTGAGTTGGTGTAGTAGCCATTTGCTGATGGCATGATCAACTCATAAGAGAGTGTTTCGGTAGCGCCGGCTGGAACCGTTATGAAGCTGTTGAACGTCAGTGTATTGCCAGTAATCACCGGATCGTTTGTAGCGACACCTCCAATTTTGGCACTTCCTGTTGTGTAGGTTGGTGTAGCAGGGACCGTTGGTAATACATCGATCGTAGCGGGAATCGTTGCCGACGTGGTGCCGGCATTACTGTAGGTAACACTGAAAGTAACGCTGTCACCCGGTGCGGCGGTTGCCACACTGGCACTCTTTGCAACCGTTAAATGATTTACTGGGGCCGGTATAGCTGCAACGACCGGGAAACTCCCCGTATGTTTAATTTGAGCACCACTGGAAATGTGTGCCATTGGACGTGCTACGGCAATTATCGGTGCATTGCCATCGTTCCGAAACGTGTAAGTCGCGGTGTAATCAGAGCTAGCTGTGCTGCCAACAATGAAATTAAGGTCGTTGGTATAAGAGCTACCAGCGTTGCCTCCGGCGGTGAAATCCACCTGAGTATTAATCAGTTCGAACGATTCAGCGAACCAACCGGCAACCGAGTCAGGTGTCAAAATAAAGTTTTTAGCCGAGCCAATAGAGCCTGAAATACCTGTAATTGACATGACGATATCGCCACCAACAGTGGGCGGTTCGATACTCACACCGGTCACCTTGTTGGCGCTGGCACCTATAACCGATTTAACCTCTACCCAGGCTTCTGCCGAACTTGAATCGAGCACGCCACCATTGGCAGGATCACCGTCATAAACCGATATCACATACGGTTGTGCCGTGGTAGTGGTGTTGGCAGCTGTGAAATAATAGCTTGCGTATCCAATGTCACCGGGGTTCATCTTACCCAGGCGCACTATCGTGTCTTCGTTTGTAGCCAAAGATACAACCGAGCCCGTTATACCGGAGATTTCAACCCAGACATCGTTAAGCGGAGTAGCGCCAGTGTTCTGAATTTCGAAATAGGAATACATCGAATTCAACGGTGGTGAGTTACCGGAGTCGATGAACATCGTGTCAGGTGTTTTTCGAGTGATGCTCGATGCTGCCTCTGCATAACCGGGGAAAGATGCCAGAAGTACACAAAAAAGCATTAAGACGTTGATTCGATTTATTATATTGGTCATCAAAGATTGGTTTCGTTGGTTTTATGCGGAAGCAATTTTTCTCCATGTCCCGCGAGTTGGCGACCTGCGCGCAAAAAAAGAGAGGTGGTGGGGTTAGCTATTGCCAGATGAAACGTAAAACTTTATGTCGTAGCTTCTAGAAAATATATCTGCTAATGCTGGGCATAGTTCGATGGGCAATCGAAGTTATGCGATTGTGGTGTGACTAAATTGTGGTGTGACTAGATTAATGAGCAGTTGTAATCACTAAATGCGATTTATCTGTTTCGAATGTTACTGTACCTGACTACTGTTTATTCGATAACGGGGTTTCCTAATAACTCAAATGATGTTCATCATATTCCTGCTGCTGTGCGCTGCACTGATCATATTTGCCGTGATCAAACACAAGATCTGGCAAGCTTCGCTATGGGCGGGTACAAAAGCTCATGCACATCCTTTAAAGTATCTGAGCGGGCCCATGGCAGTACGCCCAAGCGTCCTAAAAAATAATGTACCTCTCGGTTACCGGTTATCAAGCCTGTACTTTGGCTGTGGATTAATAGATAGAACAGGCACACTAGACCATGGTTTTCCGGTTGATATTCTCAACCCTTTAAGCTCTGTACTTCAACATGGGCAAATTAAATCAAGTTTACCCGGACAAACCGGGGCTGCCGTTTCTTCCATTAGCAAATTATGTGTCGACCGGGCGAACCAGATCCTGCAGCGGGCGCGAACTGAAAACAGGCCCATTCGCGTCCTTTGGTCTGGCGGCATTGATTCAACCGCAGCCGCAGTTGCACTGCTAAAAACAGCTGACCCCAAGTTGGATAGACTTGAGTTTTATTACAGTCAGCATTCTGTTCGAGAATATAAATTGTTTTTTCAACAATCTCTGGCCCAGCAGAAAATCGTAAAAATCAAATCTGTCGATCAAGCTCTTGGAACCGATGCCATCGTAGTCACTGGAGAACACGGAGACCAGCTATTCGGCAGTATGAAAGCCATTGGAGTCAAATGGAAGGAGCTAAACAAAGCCTGGCCAGAGGCCTTACCAAACGAATTGAACAGGAGACTGGCATCAACACATCGAGTGGACCAAGTGCTTGACTATCTGGCACCTCAAATTAGTGCTGCACCAATCTCAATCGATACTTTGTGGGATGCTTTGTGGTGGATGAATTTCTCAATGAAATGGCAAAGTGTTGCATACCGTATTCCTGCCATTGGCGCGGCATCAAAAACTATAAAGTACGATTTAAACCAGCAGTTCAACTTGACTGAACACTTTTTCAACTCTAATGCATTTCAAATTTGGGCATTATCGAATCGATGTAATGTTATCGAAGCAGGTAATTGGAAAACCTATAAATGGCCGCTGCGCGACTTTATCTACGAATACAATGCAGACCAAAAATATAAAAAAGGCAAACGCAAACAGGCATCCCTGAACAATGTCATCCAGCACCCGGATCGCTTCAATTTCAGGCGTCGATGCGTGGCAATAGACACTGCCGGTGTATTGATGTTACAGAACTTTGACGACTCTTTAAAAAAGGCTATTGACGGTTCCATTGAAGTGTCTGCCGGAGGCGCTTTCACGATAAGCCATGAATCACAATTGTGGTCAGATTTAGGCAGCACAGGTGAGTGAGCAAAATACAACAGCTTGTTAATCAAGCCTTAAGTAAAATACAATATTCAGCTCCTCACCTGCACTAGTTACATATCGTTACCGAAAAAGGAATGACCAATGTACGGAATAATTGGAAAAATGATTGCCGTCTCAGGCAAAAGAAACGATCTGATTTCAATCCTGCTTGAAGGCACGAAAAATATGCCGGGTTGCATCAGTTATATAATCGCGGAAGATGCAACAGAAGACGATGCGCTTTGGATAACAGAAGTTTGGGAAACGCAGGAGCACCACACGCAATCACTGTCACTACCCACTGTTCAACAGGCCATAGCTAATGGCAAACCACTGATTGCGGGATTCGGCGAACGCTATGAAACCTCGCCTGTGGGCGGTCAGGGCATCAGTTAGTCAGCAACTTGTCTGTCAGACAGGGCTATCAGTTTGTTAATAGCATTCCAGTTTCTCGCCGTGCCAGGTTGACCCAGATGCCTTTCAATCAATGCAGGCGTGAGCTTTGATCGAGCCACACTCTCTGTATAGTCAACGCACAACTCTCTATTCAAAGCTTCCACCCTCTCCGGGCCTTCGCGATTGACTAATTCACTGACAGCAGTGGCTTTCAGTTTTCTATCGTAGAAAAATATCAGCAGATGGTTGGGCCGTTTGCTCGCAGCATCTGCAAAAGGCGCATGGTCAACGATTGCTTTGAGTTGTGCTGGTGTTCTCAGGATGACAGCATTACCAAGACCAAAACTTGCGATGATGTTTTCCAGTGTTTGTTGCAACTGCAATTTAGCGGCGGACGATGTGAATAACAAATTGCCGGACGCCGCATGTGTAGAAACATGAGTAAAACCGGCTTCATCGCAAGCACTTCGTAAATCCTGCATAGACATTTTCTTGTGAGTAGCAGGTAATACGGCTCGTAGTAGCGCAATCCACTGCTTTTGTGCTGCCATTGGGTACCCTAGCTTCAGCGTTCTATTTAACTTTAGTACAAGTTGCTATGTGCCGAGCCGCCGCACAACCAGGTACTGAAACTTCAACCAACTCTGAACATTCGAAATTACCTGGTAATACATCTGACATACGCTCTTTCTGACCGAGCATGAGTATCACCCGCGATTGCGGAACGCAATTCTTTTCTACTGCTTCCAGAAATTGACTTGGAGCCGTAAATGCTCTTGATAAGCAAGTTGCCGCAACGTCTGTCACCTCTTCAATGCGTTCCTGAAGCACCCGTACGTTGCCAAGCTTAAGCTCCATAACAGCCTGCTGCTGAAATCGCGCTTTCTTGCCATTGGATTCGACCGATAGAAACATCAGATCGGGCCTGACAATCGCCAGCGGGATAACCGGCAGCCCAGCGCCACTACCCACATCAAGCACATCGGTTGCAGGCTTGCTCGCCGCAGGTAGGTCGTTATTGTCCAACCACCTCAAAACCGAAAGGCTATCCAGAATGTGCCGATCGATCATTTCATCCATGGAACGCACAGCAGTCAGGTTATAGACCCGATTCCATTTGCCCAGCAACTGTACGAATTGAATAAGTTGGTCTTGGTACTGCTGCTGCAACTGCAACTGCAAATCGAGTTGCTGAACACCTTGTAGCAGTCGGTACCGAAGCTGATCAGCCGTTACAGTCTTGGCAGGCAATCAGGCACTCTCTCGCAGGGTGCGCTTTTTCATGTGCACCAGCAACAACGACAATGCTGCCGGTGTCACACCTGAAATGCGTGATGCCTGATCAATATTTTCAGGTCGATGTTCACGTAACTTCTGTCGCACTTCATTCGACAGACCAGAAACATCGTCGTAATTCAATGAATCTGGCAAACGGGTTTCGAGTTGTGCACGTGACCGATCAATATCAGCTTGTTGTCTGTCGAGGTAACCTGCGTACTTTCCCTGAATTTCCACCTGATCAATAATTTGTTTGTCCAGGTGTGCAAATTCCGGCGCAACCAGTTCAAGTAGCCGATGAAGCTTGACTTCAGGCATTTTCAGCAGCTCAGTAAACCTTCGCTCACGCGAAAGCTTTAAACCGGTTTCGGTTGTCAGTGTATTGGCTTGATCACTATTGGGTCGAATCCACAAGTCTTTAAGTTGCCCTTGCAACAACTCAATGCCTTCAAGCTTACGACTGAAAGCTTCCCACCGAACATCATCAACCAAACCCATCGATCGACCGATTTCGGTTAAACGCAAATCGGCGTTGTCTTCACGCAATTTAAGGCGATACTCTGCGCGGCTGGTGAACATGCGGTAAGGCTCTCTGGTACCACGAGTGATCAGGTCATCAATCAGCACACCAATATAGGCTTCATCACGACGAGGCGTCCAGGCTGCCTCACCACGAACTTGGCGGGCCGCATTCAAACCTGCAATCAACCCCTGCGCACCGGCTTCTTCATAACCGGTCGTACCGTTTATCTGGCCGGCGAAAAAGAGCCCGTTGATACTGCGTGTTTCCAACGACGAGCGCAGTCCGCGAGGATCGAAGAAATCATATTCGATGGCGTATCCGGGCCGCGTGATGTGCGCTTTCTCAAACCCTTTAATAGATTGCACATAAGCAATCTGCACATCAAAAGGCAAGCTAGTCGAAATTCCGTTGGGATACACCTCGTATGTATTCAACCCTTCTGGTTCGATAAAAATCTGATGCGAGTCTTTATCGGCAAAGCGCACAACCTTATCTTCGATCGATGGACAATATCGCGGACCAACTCCTTCTATGTTCCCTGAGAACAATGGCGAACGATCAAGCGCCCCCGAGATAATGTCGTGGGTTTTCTGGTTGGTGTGTGTAATGTGACAATGCACTTGCGTTGGATGATCATCGGTCGAGCCCATATACGAAAATACCGGCCGAGGATCATCACCTGGTTGCGCATCCAGCTCAGAGTAATCAATGGTTCTGCTGTCAATACGCGGTGGTGTACCGGTTTTTAGTCGACCGGTTTCCATCGGCAGCTCTCGCAGCCGCATAGCCAGCGTTTGTGCCGGTGGATCGCCAGCACGTCCGGCAGACTGCTGAGCCTCGCCAACATGAATTTTTCCTGCCAGGAATGTGCCGACCGTCAGCACCACAGCCGGCGCTCGGAACCGAACGCCAAGTTGCGTCAGCACACCAACCACAGTGTCATTTTCAATCAGTAAATCATCCACTGCTTGCTGAAACAGAGCCAGATTAGGTTGGTTTTCTATAATTACGCGTATGGCATTGCGGTAAAGCGTTCGATCTGCCTGCGCCCGTGTCGCCCGAACTGCTGGCCCTTTACGCTGATTCAATGTGCGAAAGTGAATACCTGCCAGATCGGCCGCTTTCGCCATAGCACCACCCAGTGCATCAATCTCCTTAACCAGATGCCCTTTGCCGATCCCGCCAATAGCCGGGTTGCAGCTCATCTGGCCAAGAGTTTCTATATTGTGTGTTAGCAGCAATGTGCGCGCACCGGAGCGCGCCGAGGCCAGCGCCGCTTCGGTTCCGGCATGTCCACCGCCGACTACGATGACATCAAATTGAGTGGGAAAATCCATGCTGCCAATACCTGGCCAGAGAATCGAGCGATTATAGCGCGATGCCGGGCAGTAATCTGTGAACCGCTGACTGTGGTGTGAGGCAAAGCCCAGCGAAATTGGTCAATTCTGATCTGATACCGGTATCACGACCCGGTATCAAACTAGGTCATTCAAGTAATAGAAAACTATCCTTTAGTACAGGTAACACATAGACAAGGTTCAAACCGGCACGATTCGCAATTCACCAGAGCCCCTGTTTGCCTTATCGGACATCCCGGATACGGACATTTTTCCAGTTTTGAGCGAAGTTCAATAGCCCGCTTGCTACGTTGCATTCTGGTCCGAAAGTATGCAGTATGGTTACCAACTTACCTTATCCATACGGATACACTATTTGGGCGAGTTATATTGGCTTACTACAGGAGCGTAGCAAGAATGTATTAGCTATCTGGAGTTAAATTAAAGTGTTAGAGCCAACTCACGACAACGCTGTTGCAGACAAGCCGGCGCAAAAAGATTCTCCTCTTGATACAACAAAAGTACAAGAACCATTAAAAGAAAATTCCCCTTATCTCGTTAAACGGCTGTTTGAGACCAACGAGAAAAACCTGTTCAACCATGTGAAATTCTGCCTGGTCAAACAGGAAATAGATAAACTCAATTTTAGTCGACCGGCAGTTCTCGATATTGGCTGCGGTCTGCAGGTGGCCAAACACTATCTCGAATCGCTGTCGCTAGAGTTCGACTACTTTGGCGCCGATTACGAACCAAAATTCGCACCCGATGCGGTGTTGGATCTACTCAGTGCAGATCCAAAAGTTAATTTCGACCCCGATGTGGTTCTGATGCTGGATGTTTTGGAGCATTTGCATGAAGACGAGCAGGAGCTGGTTAAGATTGTTGGCCGCATTCACAATATGATCCCTCAGAATTGCACCGCCATTATTACCCTGCCACAAATGTACAGGCTCGATCGTTTCAAGTTAAAGCACCTGTTCTACCCTGAGCACAAAATTCGGTTAACGCAGGCCGAATGGCGCGCAGTGCTGGAAACACACTTTGATATCGAATCGGTGCAAGGCCTCGGCTATTTGTCCGTGTTTCCTTATCTTCCAATGCTCAGTAAACGCTATAAGCCTGATAACCGTCTCGGCAAGTTATTCAATCTGCTGCGATCGAAGGTGTTTGAATGGGGACCGTTAAAGCCTGCAGATCTGTGGCTTTCAAACACGCTAGGTAAAATCGGGTTTATGAAAACGATTTCCAACGATATTCTTTTTGTTGCCAAACCAAAACCGTTCTGACAATTCGGTACACTAAAAATGAGTGTTATACACCCGGATTTCCTCGCCGAAACGGCTCGGCGAATTGAACTTGCTCACTACCCCGATACGCGCCAGTTCGTAGTACAACACTTGTACCCGGACACATTGCGACTACTGTTGTTGCTGCATGAACATGTACCCATTCATTGCGTTATCGGCATTGGTTATTCTGGCGATAGCGATGTTGTTGCTAAGCTTGAGCTTGAAGGTATACGCGTCTGTACACCTCAATTTGATGACCTTCATGGCACCGTTCAGGAAGAACTCAACAACACTTTGGCCTATTGCGAAGAAAACCAGCTTCGATTGGTAATCCATGAAGTTGGTGGTTATGCCGTTAAAAGTCTGCACACACATTTCGATAACAAAATCCACTTAGTGGTAGGGGCGCTGGAGATTACTAAACAGGGTGTTTGGGTAGCGCAGGAGTTGCCCGAACTTAAGCTGCCTCAACTCAATTGTGCGCAAACCAGACTCAAGGAAGTCGAAGGCAAAATGGTTGGGGAAGCGGTTGTTGCCGCGTTCGACAATATTCTTCGGGAGCTGGGTTATGCCATGGTTGGTCGGCAGGCTTTAGTCACAGGTTTCGGCTGGGTTGGTGCAGGCACGGCTCAAAGTTTACGCAAGCGCGGAATGAACGCGGTTGTATTTGACACCGATGTGTTGAAACTGGTCGATGCGGCAGTTGAGGGTTTCGCAGTCTGTCGTTCTACAGATGCGCTTCAACCGCCTGCAATGGTCATTGGCGTCAGCGGAAGACAATCGATTACTAAAGCAGTTATCGACCAGCTACCACACAAGTGCTTTCTGGTCAGTGGCGCTTCTAAAGATCACGAAATTGATCTTGCCTATCTGAATGAACAAACAACCAGTGTTGAGTCCATTCATCGTTTTGTTGATGCACACACACTCGGTGACGGACGCGTTCTGCTGCTCGTCAACAAAGGGTATCCCGTAAACTTCACTGGCAGCAGTGTTCCGGATGAAATTGTCGAGTTCCTGTTTGCCGAACTGATTATTCTTATGCAGGAGCTGCTCGAATCAACACCGCCGCCAGGCGTGTATCCATTGAACGAAGAGCGTGAAAAAATAGCAGCAGAAGTTTGGCTGGACTTGCGTTAGTCGGTTAGTTACAGCAAAGGTAAGCGCATTTACTTACCTATACAAAATGAACCAAATATCTCACCTAGCAAATCTTCACTATCGAATCGACCAGTGACAGAATCCAATGCCAGTTGAGCCTGTCGCAATTCCTCTGCTGCCAATTCCGGCATGTCTGATGTACGCAATCGATCAAGAGCTGCAAGACTTGCATGCTTTGCCTTGGACAATGCATCCAGATGCCGACGCCTGGCAATAAACGCACCTTCAACCTGAGCATCGTGTCCTACTAGCGAAAGTAAGTGCTGTTTCAGCGAATCCATACCCTGCCCGGTTTTCACAGACACCGATATCACTCGTTCGGCGGAAAGATCGCTGAATTGTTTTGCCGCTGATTGAGCATCGTGCAACAACTGCTGAACTTGTTCGTCAGGCAAGTTACCATCAGCGTCTGCTTCATTGCGCGCCAGGTCAATTTTGCTTACCACCAATGTGGCGGGCAAACCATCGGCAATATCCAGTGAAGGCAAGCTCAGACGCTCGGCGTCAACCAACACCAACACATGATCTGCCGCATCTATCGCCCGTCGCGCACGATTAATACCTTCTTGTTCTACTGCATCTTGCGTATCGCGTAGGCCTGCGGTGTCAACGATATGCATAGGCACACCATCGAGTGTAATTTGTTCATGCAGAACATCTCGCGTGGTGCCTTCAATGTCAGTCACAATGGCACTGTCTTCACCACTTAATGCATTCAGCAGACTCGACTTGCCAGCGTTAGTCATACCAGCGATAACAATGGTCAGCCCTTCTCTCAGGCGTTGGCCCTGTGAAGCTCTGTCGAGCAACAATTCAAATTGCTCAACAATCAATTCAGCTCGTTTTGCTAACTGCGGGTCAGCCAGAAAATCGATTTCTTCCTCACTAAAATCCAACGCTGCTTCAAGCCAGGCCCTTAATGCAGTTAGTTCTGATTGAACAGCCACAATGCTTTTAGAAAATTCACCACTCATTGAACGCACAGCCGCCTGGGCCGCGCTAACTGAACTGCTGTCTATAAGATCACTAACTGCCTCTGCCTGAGCCAGATCGATTTTGTCATTGATAAATGCACGTTCGGTGAATTCACCGGGGCGAGCCATTCTGGCACCACACTCCAGAACACGCGATAACAACATATCCAGAACAACTGAGCCACCATGACCCTGCAGTTCGAGCACATCTTCTCCGGTATAGGAATGAGGTGCTTTGAATAACAAAGCAATGCCCACATCGAGGGTTTGTTGGTCTTCTTTTTGAAAAGGCAAATAGTGTGCGTGTCTAACCGCAAGCGTTTCACCAGTGATGGCATGCGCGATATCAACAGCCAATGGACCGCTAACGCGAACAACACCGATGCCGGCTTTACCGGCCCCGGTTGCTATCGCTGCTATCGTATCGGTAGTAATGGATGCAAGACCTGACACATGGTCAGCTCATGACTTTGCCAAAGTCATCACCGAGAACTTTCTTAGTGATGTAGTACTGCTGCAAAATCGTCAGAATATTATTCACCACCCAGTACAGAACAAGTCCTGCCGGGAACAGCGCGAAAAACACACCAAATATCAGCGGTAAAAACTGGAACACTTTTGCCTGGATAGGATCAACAGGTGCCGGGTTCAGTTTCTGTTGAATATACATACTAACGGCCATTAACACCGGCAAGATAAAGTACGGGTCACGTAGCGACAAATCTTTAATGTGAAACATCCACGGTGCTTGTCGTAGCTCAACACTTTCCAGAAGAGTCCAGTAAAGCGCAATGAAAACGGGCATCTGGATAATCATTGGCAAACAACCACCAAGTGGATTGGCCTTTTCTTTTTTGTACAGCTCCATGGTCGCCTGACCCATCTTGGCGCGATCATCGCCATAACGCTCTTTCAAATCAGCAAGCTTAGGCTGCAGCTTTTTCATCTTCGCCATTGAACGGTAACTGGCTTCAGACAACTTGTAGAACAGCGCTTTGATAACACAGGTTGACAAGATAATTGCCCACCCCCAGTTACCGACAAAGCCGTGAATGGTTTTCAACAGCCAGAACAATGGTTGAGCGAGAATGGTTAGCCAGCCATAGTCAACGGTCAGTTCCAGGTGTGGCCCGACTTCTTTGAGCTTGTCCTGAATTTTTGGCCCTATAAACGCTTTAGAGCTGAATGTACCCTGTGTACCAGGAGCAATCGTTTTAGCTTCCGAAATCATTCCGATCAGGTAGCGGTTTTCAGTGGGTAAATAGCGGGTGTACGCGGTGTTTTCTTCATCTGGCGTGGGTACCCACGCTGTGGCGAAGTAATGTTGAATCATCGCTATCCAGCCATTGGTCACCGACTGGTTCAGCCGCTCATCTTCCATGTCACCAAAAGAGATTTTGTTGTATCGATCTTCCGGGTTACTGATGACTGCTCCAATATAGGTATTCACGAACTGTTGTTTTTCGTCTTTCGTATCCGGCTTTCGTTTCAATTGCCGGTACTGACTGACCGACCAGGGCGCGTCCGAAGCGTTGTCTATAACGTAATTTACATTTATTTCATAACTGCCCCTGGTGAAGGTCAGGGTCTTGGTAACCGACTTGCCGTCATCGGATTTCCAGACAAACGGGACAGTTAAAGAATCCTGCTCACCCATTTCGTAGCTGGTTGCCTCAACACTCATTTCCACTTCGTGAGTTGGTACCGGAGCGGTTCCACCATCAGCGTTGAATAAGCCCGACTGCGCAACGAGAAATCGTTCAGGCCGATTGCTCATTAGAACGAACGGTGTATCGGGTTCGTCTATCGAAACGGGATAGTCTTTGAGCAGAGCCGAGGTGATGGTTGCACCGTTAGTGCTGATTTCAATATCCATCACATCAGTTTTCACCGATACAGACGGAGCCGATATGGTTTTGTCCAGGGTAACCGGTTGAGCGACGGTTGTTCCTGAACCACCTGCAACTGAGTCTGGCAAGTCTTGTGTGCCCGGTACATCGGCCGACGTTCCGGGGGTCGCAGTACCGGTCTGACCGGCTACCGGTGCAGGCATATGATAATCCTGCATCCAGGTTTGATACAGAATCAGGCTGACAAAGCCCAAAGCCATATACAAAAGCAGTCGTTGGTTATCCATTTTTAACTCTTCTGGTTACCCGTTGCATTGCACTGAGTTGAATCATGCCAGTGCAGTTTGCTGGCAGTATATTCTGTTCGTTCACCGGCATCTGTGTGTGAACCTGGCACGGGATCATACCCGCCTTCGCACAAAGGATGGCAACGACATAGACGCTTTGTTGCCATAACCGTCCCCTTTACACCACCATGAAGCTCAATGGCAGTCAGAGCGTATTCAGAACAGCTTGGATAGAATCGACAACGAGGTGGAAATAGCGGACTAATCCATCGTTGATAAAACAAGATTAATCGCACCATACAGACTGTCACACCATTAATGTTTTGCTGACTCAGGCTTTGATTAACTCAAGCCATAATGTATCGAGTGATTGGCGTAATTCAACAGCACTGGCAGAGGCGGCGCGGTCCTTGTTCATCACCACCGCATCATAACCCATGAGTTGCTCGCGATGATGTCGGAAGGACTCACGGGCAATTCGCTTGATACGGTTGCGATCTACTGCTCGTTTTGCACGTTTTTTGGCAATAGCCAGTCCGAGTCGACCAGAAGCAGGGTCATCGTTTGCATCTGACTTGGACCGGGGCTGAACCCTGTGCACGAGCACTATCCAATATCGGTTCGTTAAACGCTTGTTTCGCTTGAAAACCTGTCCGTAACCTGAGGCGTCAACAAGCCGCGCGTCTCGCGGGAACGATGCAGCCACGGAAAAACTGGATTACCTGAGGTCGACTTCTAAAGCGGAAGGAATCGTTGACTAACGATGCGCTGCTGCCCGAAAATCAAGCGCTCAGACGCGCTCTGCCCTTACGGCGACGTGCTGCCAAAACGGCGCGACCGCCGCGAGTGGCCTTTCTGGCTCGAAACCCGTGCGCTCTGGCCCGTTTGATTCGGCTTGGTTGATACGTTCTTTTCATGACACTAATACCTGTTTACAGCTACATAATGGTCACATGACCACTTTCTATGCAGGGAACCCCCAAGTTTAGTTGTTTGTGACCGCCGGGTCAATCACCCCGACGCTGAATTCAACGGCTTTGAGTTCAGACTGGCTCAGGGTTCATCAATGATCGATTTACTCTCATTTGTTCGCTCTCATTTATTTACTCTGGCCCTAGACAAAGGTTGAGTTGCTTTGTGCGTTTAATCTGGTTATCAATTGACCACCGAGTCCATCCGGACTGTTATCAAAATCAGGATGAAGCATGAAACCCAGTATGAAGATTATTCCCCTTGCCTTCGCTTGCGCGCTAACCATTGGTTGCGGCAGTAGCAGCTCCAGTACCCCGGTACCGGCTGGGCAGGAAGGTAACGAACAGGACAATAACGGTCAGAATAATGTCAGTGCCGGAGGCGACTCCGCTGCAGGCTTCGCAGCCATTGCCGGACTGTGGGACGTGACAGAAGACGGCGACATTCAATACCAGGAATTTACTACTGACGGCCAGGCGATCAATTGGGATTATGACGCTGACGAATGGGGAGACGGAGAAAACTGCTATGACCGATTCGCCGTCAATTTCACCTATCTGGGAGGCAACCAGTACGAAGGATTTGGAGAAGTCGTGACAGTCGTTGTCAATGGCGATCAGATAACCATTACGGATTCCTTTGGTACAGGTACCTACCCAAGACTGCAAGGCTTATCTACCGCAGATTTCAATCGATGCTAAACAAAACCGTTTAGCCAGATCGCTTAGCCTGACATCAACAACCGCTGACAACACAGCTTAGTTGGGGATGGATTCACTACCATCCCCACTTAGCACCATGTTTGCTGCATCCATTAGAGTGATTTTTACACAACTTTTTTATCACTTAATGAGTGATGAATGTGGCTGACTGAAATAAATAAAATCTTTGATTGAAATCGCTGCGCAGGATAGCTTAAAGTGCTTGCCCGGCAGCGATAACGCTTCCTCTGCCGCGTCGTGATATCTGATCATGAACACCCTGATCAAATTTGTTGGTCAGCTTCTTTTTTACCGTTATTCGTGGAGTATTGCCGTTGTCTGCATCGTTGTGGGACCGCTGTCTGTCCCGGTTAGAAACCGAACTTTCGGAACAGCAGTTAAACACCTGGATACGCCCGTTGCAGGCCTACGAAATAAATTCGAGCTTGAAAATCATGGCGCCCAACCGGTTTGTGCTGGACATGGTGAAGAGCAATTTCTTTCCACGCATTCAGGAAATCGCTGCGTCACTTGAAACTCAGAAATCGATTACAGTCGATCTGGTTATCGGCACAGGTAGTGTGCCAATCATGCCTCGCGGTAATTCAGAGCCGGAAAACACGGCTCGAACATCCGCCCCTGCCCATTCGGAAGTGGTCAGTGCACATCCGGTTCAAAAACGGGCCTCCGGATTAAACCCTCAGTTCACTTTCGATTCGCTGATTGAAGGCAAATCAAATCAATTGGGCAGAGCGACTGCCATGCAAATCGGTAATGACCCCGGTGGCGCTTACAACCCGTTTCTTATTTACGGCGCATCCGGTCTTGGAAAGACTCACCTGATGCAATCTATTGGTCATCAGATACTCAAGAACAAGCCTGATGCCCGTGTGCTGTTTTTGAATTCTGAACGCTACGTGGCTGAAATGGTTCAATCGCTGCAGCACAGTAAAATGAATCAATTCAAAGCTTTCTACCGAAACCTGGATGCGCTGTTAATCGACGATATCCAGTTTTTTGCAGGCAAGGAGCAGACGCAGGAGGAGTTTTTCCACAATTTTAATGCACTGTTCGAAGGCGGCCAGCAAATCGTGCTTACCTGCGATCGGTACCCGAAGGAAGTCAATGGTCTTGCTGATCGACTCAAAACCCGTTTTGGCTGGGGACTGACCGTCGCTGTAGAGCCGCCAGAACTGGAAATGCGAGTGGCCATACTGCACAGCAAAGCCGAACATGCCGGTTTCGACTTACCTTCTGAGGTCAGCTTCTTTATTGCGAAGAAAATCCAGTCTAATGTTCGCGAACTGGAAGGTGCGTTAAAACGACTGATTGCCTCCGCTCAGCTCACGGGTGAACCTATTTCAATTGAATCTGCAAAAGAGGCTTTGGCAGATTTACTTGCTGTGCAGGCAAAGCTAGTTACGGTTGAGAACATACAAAAGACGGTTGCGGAGTATTATAAGATTCGACTCTCGGACCTTTCTGCCAAGACGCGTTCAAGATCGATTGCACGGCCCAGACAAGTCGCAATGAGTCTTTCTAAAGAACTGACCAGTAAGAGCCTGCCAGAGATTGGGCAATCGTTTGGCGGGCGTGATCATACAACTGTTATGCATGCCTGCAAGAAAGTGATTGAGCTACGAGAATCGGATACAGGTATCCGGGAAGATTATGCTAATTTGATGCGAATGCTGACAGCGTGATCAGTTAAAAAGTGGTTTATTAGAAAACATGGGTACAGCCTGTGGATAAGTGGTTAATATCATATAGACTGGTCTGATCAAATGGAGTTATCCACATTTCGTTCACAACTTGCAAGACGGGTTCAGGGTATTTAATACAACGTATATTTTTTAAATAACCTATTGATATTTAAGAAGAAAACTAACTTACTAACAGACTTGTTATTGACTAATAATAGTAATAATCATTTTTAAATATAAAAATCTTTTTTTTAAACGCTTATGAAATTCAGTGCACAACGCGAATCTTTGCTCACACCGCTTCAGCACGTTTTTGGAGCGGTAGAGCGTCGACAGACCTCTCCTGTTCTAGGCAACGTGTTGCTGCATGCTGATGATGGTGCACTAACCATAACTGCCACAGACACTGAGATTGAAATGCAGGCCAAGGCCGAAATGCACATCGACTCCAACGGTGAAGTCACCGTACCTGCCAGAAAATTACTCGACATTTGCAAATACTTGCCCGAGTCTGCCAGAGTCGATTTTGATTCGACTGGTGATAAAGTTAAATTCAACTCAGGTCGGAGTCGATTTACCCTGGCTACCCTGCCCGCTGCGGAATTTCCCAAAGTCGATGCGCTGGTTGACGCTCAGAAGGTTGTCCTCACTGCGGCTCAGCTTTACCACTGCATTCGAAGTACATCGTTTTCCATGGCGCAGCAAGACGTGCGTTTTTATCTCAATGGCATGCTGTTGGAAATTGGCGCAGAGCGTTTGTCGTGTGTGGCGACCGACGGGCATCGCCTGGCCTACGCACAATGCGATACCAAAGCCGAGCCGGAAGAACCCGTTCGTGCCATCATTCCGCGTAAAAGCGTTACGGAGTTGCAGCGACTGCTGGCGAGCGCAGACCCCGAAGAATCGGTCAACTTAAGCGTGACTCCCCAGCATTTGCAGGTAAAAATGGGTGAAGTCAGATTGACCACCAAACTCATTGACGGACGTTTTCCTGATTACAACCGCGTTATTCCGCTCGATGGCAACAAAGAGTTGCTAATCGATTGCGCCACGCTAAAGCAGTCCCTGACCCGGGCTTCAGTGCTATCGAACGAGAAATACCGTGGGGTTCGTCTGGCTTTGGAATCAGGCATTCTGACCATATCCAGCAACAACCCGGATCAGGAAGAAGCAATTGATGAGCTCGAAGTTGAGTACACCGGCGAATCAGCAGAAATTGGTTTCAATGTGACTTACCTGCTAGATGTATTGAACGCACTGGAGACAGAAAACGCGCGTATTGTGCTCAAAGACGGCAACAGCAGTGTACTGGTCACACCGGAACAAAATCACGACAGCAAGTATGTCGTTATGCCCATGCGTCTGTGATACTGACGCATATTGATATCCGTGGGTTGCGAAATCTGCGGGAAGTTGTTCTGTCCCCTGCTCCTGGGTTTAATCTGATTGTTGGCGAAAATGGTGCTGGCAAAAGCAGTATCCTGGAAGCTATCCACTGCCTGTCGGTTGGGCATTCTTTTCGAACCCGCAAAGCGCGTGAGCTGATCAGTCGTGGCCAGGACGAATTCACCCTCGCCTGCCAGATGTACGACGCTTCTACAGATCAGACCCACCGCAGTGGTTTGCGTCGCCACCGAGATGGCTCAACTGAGCTTCGGTTGAACTACGAAGAAATTCGCAGCATATCCCCGGTTACCCAATTACTCCCGGTAAAAGCGCTGACGCCAGATAGTCATGGGTTAATTCAAGATGGTCCGGCTGGACGTCGCCAGTTCATTGATTGGGGAACGTTTCACGTGGAACACGGTTTTTTCGAGGCATGGAAGATCTATCGTCGAGCGCTGTCTCAGCGTAACCAGAGTCTGAAGGATGCTGTACCTGATTCCGAGGTTTGTTCCTGGGATGATCAGCTGGCCAGTGCTGGCAGCCAGCTCGATTCCTACCGTCGCGAATACACAGCGTCACTTCAAAACGTCGTCTCGGATTTACTCAAAGCAATGGATTCGGTGTTCCACGTGGAACTTAACTACCGAAGTGGCTGGACAGATGGTATCGAGCTTTCAGACGCGCTGACCAAAAGTCTTCAGAACTGCCGTCGATTTCGAACAACCACTGTAGGACCACATCGCGCAGAATTGCAAATTAACACTGACGGTGTGCTAGCCAAGCAACTGTTATCCAGAGGCCAACAAAAGCTGCTCGTGTATGCCTTGCATCTGGCGCAGTTGGTGTTGCTTCATCAGATCACCAACAAGCCAGCCGTTGTTCTTTGTGACGACCTGCCTTCCGAACTGGATCAGGAGCAAAATGGCAGAGTTTTGGCGCAATTGGCTCGTTTAAACAGCCAGGTATTTTTGACCAGTACAGAACCGCAGAGTCTTGCAGATAATGCGGTTGAAATGTTCTCTGTAGTGAGCGGAGAGCTGCGAAAGGGAGTATAATTTGGGGGTTAAATTCCAGTGAAAATGGACCCCATGGCTGATTCTCCCAGTTACGATTCTTCCAACATCAAAGTTCTCAAAGGACTGGATGCTGTTCGCAAGCGTCCGGGTATGTACATCGGCGATACAGACGACGGTACAGGCCTGCACCATATGGTGTTTGAGGTCGTTGATAACTCCATTGACGAAGCGCTGGCAGGCCACTGCAGTGCGATAACCGTCACCATCCACCCGGATGAATCGGTCAGCGTCTCGGATGATGGCCGAGGTATTCCCACCGATATTCACGAAGACGAGGGCAGGTCAGCTGCCGAGGTCATCATGACCGTGCTTCATGCTGGCGGAAAGTTTGATGATAACTCCTACAAAGTATCCGGTGGACTGCATGGGGTAGGGATATCGGTGGTAAACGCCCTGAGTGAGTGGTTAACGCTGAGTATCCAGCGCGAAGGTAAGGACCATTTCCAAGAGTACAAAGACAGTAAGCCTGTATCTGACCTGAAGGTCATTGGTGATACCGATAAAACCGGCACTACCATCCATTTTAAACCCAGCGCCGATACATTCACGAATATCCTGTTTGAGTTCGATATTTTGTCAAAACGCCTGCGTGAGCTGTCGTTTCTGAATAGTGGCGTGAAGATTATTCTTCAGGACAAGCGAACCGATGCATCAGAAACGTTTTTTGCAGAAGGGGGCATCAGCGCATTTGTCGAGCATCTGAATCGAAAGAAAACCGGAGTACACAACACCATTATCCACACCCTTGGTGAAAAAGATGATGTCGCGGTCGAGGTAGCCTTGCAGTGGACGGACTCGTATCAGGAGAATATTTACTGCTTTACCAATAACATTCCTCAACGCGATGGCGGTACCCACCTGGCAGGCTTTCGTGGTGCACTGACAAGAACATTGAATCAGTACATTGAAGGCAGTGGAGCCGCCGCCAAGGCGAAAGTTTCAGCAACCGGCGATGACGCAAGGGAGGGTTTAACCGCCGTTTTATCGGTCAAAGTACCCGACCCGAAGTTCTCCTCGCAAACCAAAGACAAACTGGTCTCCAGTGAAGTCAAAGGCTGTGTTGAATCCGTGTTGGGTGAGTTTATGCACGACTTCCTGCAAGAGCATCCGACCGAAGCGAAGGAGATAACTGCCAAAATTATCGATGCCGCACGAGCCCGCGAAGCTGCAAGAAAAGCACGCGAAATGACGCGTCGAAAAGGTGCACTCGATATCGCTGGTCTGCCAGGCAAATTGGCAGATTGTCAGGAAAGAGATCCTGCAAAATCCGAGATCTATCTGGTGGAGGGTGATTCAGCTGGTGGTTCAGCAAAGCAGGGCAGAGATCGACGCCGTCAGGCTATATTGCCATTGAAAGGTAAAATTCTTAATGTGGAAAAAGCCCGATTCGACAAGATGTTGCAGTCAGCTGAAGTTGGCACGCTGATCACAGCCTTGGGGTGCGGCATTGGCCGTGATGAGTTTGATCCTGACAAACTTCGGTATCACTACATCGTGATCATGACCGATGCCGATGTTGATGGCTCACACATCAGAACGCTGTTGTTGACCTTCTTCTACCGGCAAATGCCTGAGCTGATTCGACGTGGACATATTTACATTGCTCAACCGCCTTTGTATAAGGTCAAAAAAGGAAAGCAGGAACGCTACGTCAAAGACGACGCTGAGCTGAATGCCTACTTGTTGCAGTTGGCCATGGAGAACGCAAAACTGCATGTTAACGATGGTGCTCCTGCGCTCAGTGAAACGGGTCTGGAATCGCTTGCCCAGGAATACATGCTGGTTAATCTGCAGTTTAATCGCATGGAGCGACGGGTCAATCGCGACATTCTTGAAACCCTGCTTAACGTCAAGCCTTTGGTTAATGATGACTTGAAAGATAAAGACAAAGTATTGGGTTTTGGCACGGCATTAATCGATGAATTGAACAAGTCAGTTCCCGAAACTGCTCAATATACGGTCGAGTCAATAGAAGAAGAAGGGATTTTTGGCATCAAGCTACTGCGACGAGTGCATGGCAACGACTACGAAGTGAAGCTGGAAGGTAGCTTCTTCCTGTCGCCGGATTATCGTTCCGTTGCGAATCTGGCAGATAAACTCGATGGCATGCTGGGTGCTGGCGCAGTGATCAAGCGCGGTGAGCGTGAAATGGAAGTTGAACAGTTCAAACAGGTCATGGACTGGTTGCTGTCTGAATCCAAACGTGGCTTATCCATACAGCGTTATAAGGGACTGGGGGAAATGAACCCTGAACAGTTGTGGGAAACCACCATGGACCCTGAAGCCCGTCGAATGCTTCAAGTCAGCATAGAAGATGCGATGGCCGCGGACGAAGTCTTCGATACCTTAATGGGTGATCAGGTAGAACCCAGACGTGAGTTTATCGAACGCAATGCGTTGTCGGTATCCAACCTTGACGTGTAATCATTAGCTCACAACATAATAATTAAACACTGTTTAATAAAATGGGATTTCTACTCATAATCGCAACGCTGACGCTGATGTTCGGCATTATCTGTCATATCGTGGCAGAAAAGAAAAAGCGCAGCAAAGCGAAGTGGTTGGTGCTTGGTTTGTTGTTTGGGCCTTTTGCTCTGGCGGCACTGCTCATCATGGGTACACCAGCAAACCCCGTTACAAAAGATCAGTCCTAGCCTGCTCGGCACCGTAGGGCCAAGTTTCGATTCTTGTCATGTTCGCGTGTGGGTATTACGCCTGGCGTTATGTCAGTTATGGTTCACTCGCATGGCTATCCGGCCGATAATAGACAATGACTTTGCCCGTTGAACGAAAGTTTTAATGAAACGGTCTTATTTCAAGAACCATCGGTCGAACGGTTTACAACAACCGCAAACAAGAACACGGAATTAGACAGAACATGAGTCTTGCTACAACGATTAACAGACCCAACTTCAGCTCGGTCAACCCGGACACTGTGGAACAAGAGCTGGATACTCATTTAAATCATTTTAAATCGGTCATCGAGCAGGTGTCTGCTCTGGAAAACCCGACCTGGGAAACACTGATTCGACCAATGGAAGAAGCTGGCAATGCTTTAAGCCTGTACTGGTCACCGGTTAGTCACCTTAATTCTGTTATGAACACTGATGAGCTTCGTGAAGCCTACAACAAGTGTTTGCCAAAAATCAGCGCGTTTTATACGGAAATGGGGCAGAACAGCGCTTTGTACAATGCGACGCAACGACTCCGCAACAGCGATGAATACAGCACGCTTGACGCTGCGCAACAGAAAAACCTAAACAACGAACTAAGAGATTTTGAATTGGGTGGTGTTTCATTATCCGATGCAGACAAGAAACGGTTTGGTGAAATTGCTCAGGCACTTTCAAAGTTAAAAACAGAACATTCTGATAACGTACTTGATGCCACGAATGCGTGGGAGAAGCTGATTGAAAGTGAGGATGAACTGAAAGGCTTACCTGCGTCTGCCATTGCTGCCGCTAAACAACGCGCTGTAGAAAAAGACCAAGTCGGCTGGCTGTTGAATCTTGAATTTCCAGTTTACTACTCGGTTATTACGTTTGCTGAAAGTGAAGCTTTGCGTGAAGAAATGTACACCGCATACAACACACGCGCATCGAATCGTGGACCACATGCCGGGAAATTTGATAACAGCGTAAAGGCTATAGAGATTCTTAAGCTACGCGCTGAGAAAGCACAGTTACTGGGTTACAAGAACTACGCAGAGTTATCTGTAGTACCTAAGATGGTTGATTCACCAGAGCAGGTTATCGACTTTCTTAACGACCTGGCAACGAAGGCTGTGCCTGCAGCAACCAAAGAGTTTGAAGAACTCAAAGCGTTTGCTAAGCAGGAACTTAATTTAAGCAAAGTCAATGTTTGGGATGTTGCTTATGTCAGTGACAAACTTAAACAACAACAATATTCGATTTCAGACGAAGATTTAAAACCCTACTTTCCGGCCAGTAAGGCGGTACCCGGTATGTTTGAAGTTGTAGGTAAATTGTTTGGTTTGTCTATCAAACAAGTTAATGATGTAGACGTCTATCACGAAGATGTTCAGTGCTATTCGATAACCGACAACAATGGTGAGCTTAGAGGTGAGTTCTATCTGGATAACTATGCACGACCGCATAAACGGGGTGGTGCCTGGATGGATACTTGTGCTACCCGACAACGCGTAGAGCAGGGTGTGCAACTGCCTATAGCCTACCTGACCTGCAACCTGACACCACCCGTTGGCGATGAACCGGCACTGCTGACGCACATGGAAGTCACTACACTGTTCCACGAATTTGGTCATGGCTTGCACCACATGCTAACCAGAATGGACACAGCTGGTGTGTCGGGCATTAACGGTGTGGAATGGGATGCGGTAGAGCTGCCAAGCCAGTTTCTGGAAAACTGGTGCTGGGAGAGAGAATCTTTGGATATGATCAGTGGTCATTACCAGACTGGTGATGCCATACCCGATGAGCTTCTCGAAAAACTGCGTAAAGCCAAAAACTTTCAATCGGCCATGATGCTGGTCAGACAATTGGAATTTTCACTGTTCGATATGCACCTGCATATGGAAGCGACCAGCGGCGGTGGTGTTGATATCGATGCTGTGCTCGATAAGGTGCGTGATCAGGTGGCGGTATTACCGTATCCGGATTTTGCACGTTTCTACCATGCTTTCTCACACATTTTCTCTGGTGGCTACAGTGCTGGTTACTTCAGTTATAAATGGGCGGAAGTGCTGTCAGCGGATGCCTTTTCCCGCTTTGAAGAAGAGGGCATATTCAATCAAAAAACCGGACAGGATTTTCTAACCAACGTGCTTGAAATGGGCGGTTCAAGGAATGCAATGGAATCGTTTGTCGCGTTTCGTGGCAGAGAGCCAAGTGTTGATGCGCTGCTAAGGCACACGGGTCTGGCTGCATAGTCGCCCTTAACTGCTAACGAAAAGTTGCTAATGAATCCGTAACGCATGCACTACGCAGACCTCAGAGAGTTCATCGAAAAGCTCGAGTCCATGGGTGAACTCAAACGCATCACCGTTGAGGTTGATCCCGATCTGGAAGTCACCGAGATTTGCGACAGAACATTGCGTGCAGGTGGACCTGCCTTGTTATTCGAAAACGTCAAAGGCAGTGATTATCCACTGTTAGGTAATTTGTTTGGTACACCTGAACGTGTGGCGTACGGTATGGGCGAAGACTCGACCGAAGCGTTGCGTGAAGTCGGTAAGTTGTTGGCGTTTTTAAAAGAACCCGATCCACCAAAGGGAATTAAAGATGCGTGGAACACTTTACCGATGTTCAAAAAGGTGCTGGATATGGCGCCGAAAAATACCCGCAATGCGCCTTGTCGTGAAATCACCTGGGACAACATCGATCTTAATCGCTTGCCGGTGCAAACCTGCTGGCCGGGTGATGCTGGCCCTTTGATTACCTGGGGGCTGGTTATCACGAAAGGCCCGCATAAAAAACGTCAGAACATGGGAATCTATCGCCAGCAAGTGATTGGCCCGGATAAAGTGATTATGCGTTGGCTCAGCCATCGTGGTGGTGCGCTTGATTATCTTGAGTGGCAGAAAGCGCATCCCGGAGAACCGTTTCCAATTACCGTAATACTCGGTGCCGATCCGGCAACCATTCTTGCCGCTGTCACACCAATTCCAGATACCTTGTCTGAACATGCGTTTGCCGGCTTACTGCGTGGTCAAAGGACTCAAACAACCAAGGGCATCACCTCCGATCTGACGGTACCGGCGTCTGCAGAATTTGTACTCGAAGGCTATCTGTACCCTGGCGAGGAAGCGCCTGAAGGTCCGTTTGGTGATCACACCGGTTACTACAATGAAGTTGATACGTTTCCGGTTTTTACCGTGGAACATGTCACACAAAGAAAAGACGCGATATACCATTCAACTTACACAGGTCGACCTCCTGATGAGCCTGCGATTTTGGGTGTTGCGTTAAATGAAGTATTCGTACCTATATTGCAAAAACAATTCCCTGAAATCATCGATTTTTATCTACCGCCCGAAGGTTGTTCTTATCGTATGGCTGTGGTCAGTATTAATAAACAATACCCCGGGCATGCCAAGCGAATCATGTTGGGTATCTGGTCTTTTCTTCGTCAATTCATGTACACCAAGTTTGTGATCGTGGTGGATGATGATGTTGATGTGCGCTCCTGGGAAGATGTAGTTTGGGCGATTACCACGCGCATGGATCCCATACGGGATACAACCATGATTGATAACACTCCCATTGATTATCTTGATTTTGCGTCCCCGGTATCCGGACTAGGCAGCAAAATGGGTATGGATGCAACCAACAAACTACCTGGTGAAACCAATCGTGAGTGGGGTGAACCCATTCAAATGAGTGAGAGCGTTAAGCAGCGCGTTGACTCGATCTGGGATTCCCTGGATCTTTAAAATCTAAAAGGTGTTATGCACCGTTATTTTCGTCGTTTGGCTATACATGCCAGACAAGCAATGTAAAAAACAATGTCTTTTTGATCGAGCCTGATAAAAATGAAGGTCTCGATAGTGATGATGACGCAATGTTGAAGCTAACCCCTGCGTCGTCGTTTACAAGCTCTTTTCAGGTATCAGATGAATTGTAACCCCAGTTAACCTTCTAGGCTCGCAAATCTCTCTACTTCTCCTGTTACATGCCGCTAGCAGTGGCATGAACCCCGCTTGCCGGTAGGACGGGCAAGGCGGTCTTGCGCGATGAATGTCAGCGCGAATCTCGGAGAATACGACAATGACTAACCTAGTAACAAAGCTGAAAACGGTAGCCTCCGTAGGGGCGATATCGCTGCTCGGCGGTTGTTCAATAATGCCTCAGGCATCGAACGATGTTGCTGCAGTGGACTCTGTGGCTGACACTCAGGTCTCGCGATATGCTGATGGTGATTTTGAAAACCGCATCGGCAGACACATCTATGCCGGCCTGGGTATTGGTGCATCGCGACTCGAACCTGATACCAGTGAAGTACAGGGTACTGAAGTTAACGATCGCGTTGAAGGTGGTGGCCAGGTGACTATCGGAATGGATTTGAGTCGCCAGCTGGCACTTGAAATTCATTCAGCTGATCTGGGCAGTGCAGGACTATCTCCACCGCAGGGCCGCATCAACTATCACGTACATGGTGCAAGCGCACTGCTTTATGCTGGTAAGAACCGACACAATTATCGTCGACAGGGCTTAAGCGGTTTCGCACGAGCAGGTGTTGGCTTTCTTGAAAACAGCTCGGTTGGCAACGTCGACTTTGTACAAGACAACGGTGCACACTTTCTGATTGGTGCCGGTGTTGAGTACATGACCAAGATTGGGTTAGGCGTACGAGCTGAAGCTATTTCCTATGAAGAAGATATCAACTATGGCCAGCTGGCAATGGTTTATCGAATGGGTACCAAACGAACTCAAAAAGCCGTCGAGATTGTCAAAGCGCCTGAGCCTGCTCCGGTTGTTGTGCCTGCGTTAAAAGTGGTAAAGCCAGCACCTTTACCAGAGCCCGAGCCGGAACCAAACGTTTGTGATGAATTCAACGGCGTTCTTGAAGGTGTTAACTTTAGAAGTGATTCAGCTGAACTTACAGGTGAAGGCATTCGTGCTCTTGATCAGGCTGCCGAAAAACTTCGACAGTGTGAAGATGTAAAGCTGAGTATTTCTGCACACACGGACAGTGTTGGTGCTGAGAGCTATAACCAAAACTTGTCAGAGCGTCGCGCACAATCGGTGCTGCTGAATCTGGTATCTCGCGGAATTTCCAGATCACGAATGGATGCACAGGCTTTTGGTGAAACTCAGCCAATAGACACTAACAGCACGCCTGAAGGCCGACTAAGAAACCGTCGTGTTGAAGTGATTGCACAGTAATACCGAATAAC
>CALJNA010000063.1 GCA_937981955.1 uncultured Granulosicoccaceae bacterium | reverse complement strand
GTTCGCCACCATTAGAGCCAAGGTCAATCGGTTGAACCGACGAACCTGGTGCACAACGAAAAAGCCCGAACGTCTGGCTGATCACATGGATATTTTCATCGATGTGTTTTGTGATCGATTGAAACTATTAAATCTTGCTCCCAGGACCTTACAACAGCGTGCTGCTCGGCACACTAGCCAGTGGGGATAGCGTGATAACCAGCCCCACTCATCTGGAGCAGTTTTTGATCGATACAGCTACATAGAGAGCGCCCACATCATTACTTCAGATAAGAAAATCTGAGTTATCCGAGGTGGAAGTGAATGTGTTATCGCGGCAAAAGTGATGAGGTCAGGCTGTTTGTCTGGATTCAATCACTGACTTGACCGGCAACCTGAGCATTATCTGAGACGGTAGACATAGAGCTTTACGGTGGAGCAATGTCCGCTTCGTTGAAACGGCGATAATCGGAAAAACCCAAGCGTCCCACCGCAGGCAGTTTTATAGCCGGTGGATACAGGTCTACGCCGGCGGTTAATCCCAGTACATTAACTTCCAGGCCTTCTTCAAGCCCGACAAGCAATCCGCCATATCCTTTCAACGAAAATTGTGCTCCTGTTCCTGAAGGACTTCTGGAGACGAGCTGTTTCCACGACACATAATCCTTACCGATGGCGGTGGACGGAAGTTCCAGCCGTAATTCTGGCACCGCTCGCGCCAGATAAGCTGTGAATGTGTTGCTGTTAGGTCCGGGCCACACTTTATACGTGTGGTTGTACGGGTAGCGGTTGGCAGCAGCGTGCAAACGGTCAATAAGTGCGTCTACGTTTTCTCCGCCGCGAATGTCGCGAAGTAGATAGGGTCGATTACCAAACCAATAGCTATCGGGTGAGCCCCCACGAATTCTGACCGCGTCATTGCCCCAGAATACGGAATAACCGATGACTTCCATTCGGGTATAGCGGTTTTCCGAGCGTCGTTTGGTGGCAACCCAGGTGTGCACGCCGAATGAACCACGCCATCGGGCCGCCCGGGCTGCATAGACTTGTATGACCGCTTCGCTGCTGTCCGCTGCCGGTGGTGCTTGTTCGCTGCTGTCTCGGCGCAGCTCCCACCAGGATTTATTAGCGTCTCCAACCTGGTGTTGGGCGAACATGCAACCGGCTGGAAGCAGGTAGAACAGCACAATAAATCCGATGATTCGTAGCGCCCAGCGCATCAGGCCTGACCTGTCGCCGGGAGGAATATTGGCGTCCGTTCTTGTCTGTCAGGCAGTGCTTCTGTATCGTTAAGCGTTTTAATCATCCGACTAATCTAGCAGGAAATCCTTGTTATGAAGCTTTTGCGTTTTGGTGAATCTGGCTCGGAAAAGCCCGGGGCCATGGATTCTGCTGGCCAGATCAGAGATATATCTGCCCATGTCTCCGATATTGGATATCAGCAGCTCGATGATAGTTCCCTGGAACAGTTACGGCAGATTGATTTGGCCGCCTGTCCCGTCGTCGATGCTACTGTCCGTCTTGCAGAACCTGTGTCAAATGTACGAAAGGTGGTCTGCATTGGATTGAATTACTCGGATCATGCGGCAGAATCGGGCATGCCCATTCCCGATGAGCCCATTTTGTTCATGAAAGCCGATACGTCGTTATGTGGACCGAACGATGATGTGCAGAAGCCGTTGGGTAGTACGAAGCTGGATTGGGAAGTTGAGTTGGGCATTGTGATTGGTAAAGAGGCCCGGTATGTTAGTGAGGAAAATGCACTCGATTACGTTGCAGGCTACTGCGTCGTTAATGATGTTTCAGAACGAGCATTTCAGCTTGATGGCACAGGACAATGGGTTAAGGGCAAAAGCCATGACGCATTCTGTCCGTTCGGGCCGGTATTAACTACTCGAGATGAAATAGCGGATGTTCAAGCGCTCGACATGTGGCTGGATGTTGACGGCGAGCGAATGCAAACGGGTAACACGCGTACCATGATATTTAGCGTTGCTCATATCGTGAGTTACATTAGTCAAACGATGACACTGCGCCCGGGAGATTTGATTCCAACCGGCACACCCCCTGGTGTTGGTTTGGGTTTCAACCCTCCACGATTTCTTGACGTGGGTCAGCGCATGAATGTTGGCATTCAGCATCTTGGTGAAATCAGTCAGAAAGTCGTTGCGGCAAAGCCTTAATCAATAATTTAAAGAGTCATGACAAAAAAACTTCGCAGTACCGAATGGTTTGGTCGTCAGGACAAGGACGGCTTTGCTTATCGTAGTTGGATGAAAAATCAGGGTTTGCCTCATCACCTGTTTGATGGCAGGCCGGTAATTGGCATTTGCAATACCTGGTCGGAACTTACCCCTTGTAATGCGCATCTGCGAGGTATTGCTGAAAAAGTAAAGCGCGGTGTTTATGAGATGGGCGGTTTCCCGGTGGAGTTTCCGGTTACGTCATTAGGCGAGACACTGATGCGTCCCACCGCCATGCTGTTTCGGAATCTGGCAAGCATGGATGTTGAGGAGAGTATTAGAGCGAACCCGCTTGATGCCGTGGTACTGCTGGTCGGCTGTGATAAAACGACACCATCATTGCTAATGGGTGCTGCCAGCTGCGACTTGCCGACCTTAGTTGTATCCGGTGGTCCCATGCTAAATGGACGCTTTCGTGGGGAGCGAATAGGATCGGGAACCCATGTATGGCAATTCGATGCAATGGTCAAAGCCGGTGAACTGACCAAGGAAGAGTTCATGGAGTCAGAGTCGTGCATGTCGCGCTCGGTTGGGCATTGCATGACCATGGGTACCGCGTCAACGATGGCGTGCATGGTTGAAGCGCTGGGTATGGGGCTGCCTGGAAATGCTGCCATTCCGGCTGCAGATTCCCGAAGACAGGTGCTCGCGCACATGGCTGGCAGACGCATTATGGAAATGGTCGCAGAAGATTTAAAGCCTTCAGATATATTGACCAAAGCAGCATTTGAAAATGCCATTCGAGCTAACGGCGCCATTGGGGGTTCAACCAACGCAGTTATTCACTTGCTAGCCATTGCTGGTCGTGTTGGTGTTGATCATAGTCTGGATGACTGGGATACGATTGGTCGCGATGTTCCGTGTCTTGTTAATTTGATGCCTTCAGGTGATTACCTGATGGAAGATTTCTACTATGCAGGCGGATTACCGGTTGTGTTAAAGCAACTGGGTGAAGCCGGCTTATTGCATAAAGATGCAATAACAGTAAATGGAAAAACTCAGTGGCAGAATGTGCAGGATACGAAAATTTATGAGAAGGATGTTGTATTTGAAATTGATAAGCCGTTTAAAGAGCAGGGCGGGCTCGTTGTCCTTCGAGGTAATCTTGCACCAAACGGCGCCATTTTGAAACCTTCTGCCGCCTCTCCAGAACTGTTACAGCATACCGGTAAAGCCGTGGTGTTCGAAGATATCGAAGACTACAAGGCGCGCATTGACAGGGAGGATTTAGAAATCGATGCCAGTAGTATCATGGTGCTTAAAAACTGTGGTCCTCGTGGTTACCCCGGTATGGCCGAAGTCGGCAACATGGCCTTGCCGGCAAAATTACTCAAGCAAGGCGTCACTGATATGGTTCGCATATCCGATGCACGTATGAGTGGTACCGCTTACGGTACTGTTGTTTTACATGTTGCGCCAGAGGCAGCCGTTGGCGGGCCGCTAGCACTGGTACAATCGGGAGACGAAATTACGCTCGATGTCTCTAATCGGCAACTTAGCTTAAATGTGTCGGAACAGGAGCTGGAGAAACGTCGAGCAGCGTGGCAACCAGTGCACCCGCGATCCGAGCGAGGTTATGTCAAGTTATATCAGGAAACTGTGATGCAGGCAGATCAGGGAGCTGATCTGGATTTTTTGCAAGGCGGTAGCGGTGCACCTGTTCCACGTGATAGTCATTAAAAAGCATTTAACACAATTATAAACGGAGAAAGAGTTTGGCAAGCGAACTAGCAAGAGTAGGTTTTATCGGTCTTGGATCAATGGGCGTTGGCATGGCGGCAAACGTTATTGGTGCCGGTTACCCTTTAGTTGTAATGGGAAACTCCCGGCGTGAACCAGTCGAGCGGTTGCTAAAGCTGGGTGCAACAGAGGTTAAATCGCCATCTGAAATGGCAGCACAAGTCGACGTTGTCATTCTGTGTGTAACCACATCTGAAATCGTTGAAGAGATTGTTTTTGGTGAAAGTGGGTTACTCAATGGAATGGACCATCCATTTATGCTGATCGACTGTGGCACGTCGCGGCCTGAGTCAACTTTGAAAATCGGCGATGAACTGTCGAAACGTGGCTGTTCAATGCTTGATGTGCCGCTGGGTCGCTCAGCTGAAGCGGCAGAATCCGGTACGCTTAATATGATGGCAGGTGGAAGTGACGCCGACTTCGCCAGTGCTAAACCTTTGCTCGAAACCATGTCTGAAAACCTGTTCCATGTGGGTGCTTTGGGTGTGGGGCATAAACTCAAACTTATAAATAATGGTTTCTCAATGTCGGTTGCATGCCTGATCGCAGAATCTATTAAAACTGCCGAGAAAGCCGGTGTTGATTTACAGCTTTTATATGATGTGATGGCAGCCGGACCGAATCGCAGTGATTTTTTCGACTGGGTAATGGCCGGGCCTTTAACGGGTGATGAATCCAAGCTTCAGTTTTCGCTGGCGAACGGATATAAAGATATTGGTTACTTCAACAGCATGGCTGAAGCGAATGGTGTTGATGTCAGCATGCCTAAAGATGCGGAGGCAATTCTTAAAAAAGTTGTGGAAGCTGGGAATGGAGACGACACTATTCCAAGTTTGGTCAGGCATTGGAAAGACGCTTAATCGCGTAAATTGAAAAAAGCCTTTTCACACACTCACTAGCAGGTTGGCAATAACATGACAGATGACGTCTCTCCAATCGTGTGGATGAGCGACGATGCAATCGGTAATCCGGTGCTTCAACTCTCAACAGAAGACAATGTGGGTGTCGCGCTTCGCTCATTAAAACCTGGCGAGAATTTGAATGGCCTTACCGTGGAAAAAGCAGTTCCCAAAGGTCATAAAGTGGCTCTTGCGCCCATTGCTTCAGGTGATCGCGTAAAAAAATATGCACAAACCATTGGTGTTGCCCGCGATGCCATTGCCTTGGGCGAGCATATACACACGCACAATCTCGATTTTCAGAACAACGATGCCGCGCATGAGTTCTGTAGCGATATTCATAATGTCTCGATAAACAGTACGGATGTTTTTCAAGGATTTAAGCGCGGCGATGGACGAGTCGGTACTCGAAATTTTATCGCCGTACTCAGCAGTGTTAATTGTTCGGCAACGGCGGTTCACCATATCGTCAATTCAATTACCGATGAAATCCTGCAGGCTTACCCTAACGTTGATGGCATCGCAGCGTTCACTCATGGCACTGGCTGCGGTATGGCCACACAGGGAGAAGGTTGGGATAACTTGCAACGCGTGCTTGCCGGGTATGCAACCCATCCTAATATTGGTGGTGTGCTGTTCGTTGGTCTTGGCTGTGAGGCCAGTCAGATTCAGTCAACCTTGTCTGAACATGCTTTGTCGCGCGGTCCACTGCTATGTACGATGAACGTTCAGACAAGTGGCGGTCATAAGAAAACGGTAGAACAGGGTCATCAGCATTTGTTAGCAATGCTGCCAGAAGTGAATAAAATAAGCCGAGAGAGTTGCTCTGCTTCTTCGCTCATGCTTGCGCTGCAATGTGGCGGGTCTGACGCTTGGTCGGGGATAACCGCTAATCCAGCGCTGGGTTACGCTGCCGATCTTCTGGTTAAGCAGGGCGGTACGGCGGTATTAGCCGAAACGCCAGAAATATACGG
Source organism: uncultured Granulosicoccaceae bacterium (assembly GCA_937981955.1). Classification (GTDB taxonomy): domain Bacteria; phylum Pseudomonadota; class Gammaproteobacteria; order Granulosicoccales; family Granulosicoccaceae; genus Granulosicoccus. The sequence goes on along the minus strand of CALJNA010000063.1, from coordinate 57,309 downwards.
GGCGGAGCATCTACTGACGCGCCGTGCGGTTAATACTGATGTCGCAAACCATTTAATGGAGCGTATTGAATGGTGGCAAGCTTATGTTGAGCGTAACAATGGTTCGCTCGACAACAACCCTTCTCCAGGCAATAAACTCGGCGGGCTGACCACGATTCTCGAGAAATCGCTGGGTGCTGTTGCTAAAGGTGGCACCAGCCCGCTTACCGGTGTATTCAAGTACGCACAAGCAGTCGATTGCAAAGGCTTTGTGTTTATGGATTCTCCCGGTTACGATCCGGCATCGGTAACCGGTCAGGTTGCCGGTGGTTGTAATCTGGTTTCGTTCACCACCGGTCGCGGCTCGACCTTTGGTTGCAAACCTGCGCCAAGTTTGAAAATCGCCACCAATACAGAGATGTACTCGCAGCTTGAAGACGATATGGATATCAATGCAGGCACGATAGTCAGTGAAGGCGACTCAGTGGCAACCGTTGGTCAGCAAATATACGATAAGTTGTTACGCGTTGCGTCTGGAGAAAAGACCCTGAGTGAACAGCATGGGCTGGGTGATAATGAATTTGTGCCCTGGCAAATCGGCGCTACCATGTAGTTAAATTGCGCATATCTGCGTGATCACTGGATAAAATAATAATGAGTAAAAATGTTGATGCACTCATCATCGGAGCTGGCGTTATCGGTGCATGCACGGCTTATGAATTATCAAAGCTAGGGTATAAAACTCTGTCGGTAGATAAATTGCCGCAAGCGGGTTATGGCTCAACGTCTTCATCGTGTGCCATTATTCGTACTTATTATTCCACTACAGACTCATGCGCTCTGGCATACGAGGGTTGGCACTACTGGCGAAACTGGAGTGACTATATTGGTAATGCAGTGAATCCTTCTGAGCTTATTGAGTATCACAATACCGGCTGTTTGGTGGCAAAGACCGAGTTGAACGGTATGCTTGAAAAAGCTTGTTCGGTCATGGATGAAATTGCGTGTCCTTATGAACATGTTAGTGCCGGTGAAATGGCCGACTTCCTGCCAGGTGTTGATACTCGCCGATTCTTTCCAGCAAAACTTATCGATGACCCTGATTTTGGTGAGCCCACTGGTGGTGAGATAAACGGTGCGGTTTTCTTTCCGTGTGGTGGTTACGTTAACGATCCCATGCTATCGGCGCAAAACGTTCAAGCTGCTGCTGAACAGCAAGGGGCTAAATTCAGGTTCAATGCGGAAGTCAGTAAGATACTTCGCGAGAATAATCGCGTTGCCGGTGTTGAGCTCAGTGATGGAACAGTAATCAAGGCACCGGTTGTCATTAATGTTGCCGGACCACACTCGTCAGTGATTAATCGCTTAGCGGGGGTGAGTGACAATATGCTGATGAGTACAAGAGCTTTACGACACGAAGTTGCCCACGTGGATGCACCAGCGTCACTGAACTCAGCCAAGCGCATGATAACTTCCGATAGCGATGTTCAGGTCTATACAAGACCATCCAGTGGAAACGGAATGCTGATCGGCTCAGAAGACCCGGAATGTGATGAACGCGAATGGGTCGATGATCCTGATCACTTTAATCTGGAATTTTCTGCGCAATGGAAAACGCTGGTTATGCGCCTTGCGCAGCGATTACCAGAGCTTGGTATTCCTGATACGGCTAAAGGCGTTGTTGCTTTGTATGATGTCAGTGAAGACTGGATGCCTATATATGACAAAAGTGACTTGCCCGGGTTTTTCATGGCCTGCGGTACCAGCGGTAATCAATATAAGAATGCCCCTGTTGCTGGAAAGATTATGGCGACACTGGTGCAAGCAGAAGATGTCGGGCAGAATCACGATACCGATCCAGTGCAATTCAAATTGAACAACGCGAATTACACTTTGTCTTTGGACTGCTATTCGCGCAATCGAAAAATCAATGCCGAATCCAGTTTTTCTGTTATCGGTTAGTTCGCGGTATTTCACTCCAGGCTTTTCAAATGGTTGATTTTACGAAAGGCCGGTGGATTCATGAACCGGAAGCGCATAACGTAACGCCCGAATCGGTAGCGATAACCACCGAACCTGCTACTGATTTCTGGCAGCGATCGTACTATGGTTTTCGTAACGACAATGCGCCGGCATTGTTGTTAGACTCTCAAGATAATTTTACATTCACCTCCAAAGTCAGTTTTAATTATCGCTCGTTGTTCGATCAATGTGGGTTGATTATATATCTGGACGGCGAAAACTGGTTCAAGGCCTCTATTGAATATCAGAACGATGAGTATTGCCGACTGGGCAGCGTGGTAACCAATCGCGGTTATTCCGATTGGGCGACAACTGATATCGAATTGCCCGATAGTATCTGGTATCGGTTAAGTCGCAGAGGACCAGACTTTCTTATTGAGTCTTCTTTTGATGGAATCGACTTCAAACAAATGCGCATATTCCACATGCACTTGCTGGGTGAGACAACTTTGGAAATGGGCAGCTGTAATCCGCCGTTGCCCGCATCGCATAGTGTGAGTTTTGGAGTTTACGCCTGCAGTCCCGTTGAGTCTTCGTTTACCGCAAGCTTTACCGATATGTCTCTGTCAGAATGTGTTTGGAAGGCGCACGTTGGTTAGTGGGATTCTTCCCGGTCTGTTTTCATTAGCTTGTGTAAAAATGCAAGTATGTCCATCTGCCGATGAACAAGCCACTAATAATCCACAGTGCGATGAACAGAGTACCTGTTATCCAGTTTTTCGCAGGCATTTTATTGTTTTGGGCTTTCATCCGAAATTCCGCCATAAGTGCTTCAGGTGTCAATTTGACCACCAGTGCGACGCCTGCGGCGACAACCAGAACATCATCGAGATATCCAAGCACAGGAATAAAGTCTGGAATTAAATCGATTGGGCTGAATGCATACGCGACAACGCTTATGGCGATAAATTTTACGATGCGTGGCGTTCGCTTATCGCGACTCGCAATATAGACGGCGACTAATTCACTCTTAGCTACTTTCGCCCAGTGCAAAACGCGTTTAAACATATTATGTAGCCGCGTAGTTGTACGTTAGGATATTTATAGTCAAATTCACGTGATTTAAAAACTCAGCTGATCGGGCACCCTTACAGATAATAGTTAGAAAGCTGCTAATCTCTTTCGTTTGTGTCTGGTGTCACAACCTGAGTGCGATCTTAAACATAATGTGACGATTTTGCAGCTATGGCACTTATTATCTCGTGTACCATTTCCGCGTCAAGAACGGATATTCACAGAGATGAAATTGTTTAGAGCCAGTGTATTTGCAATCACACTTTTACTAGCACCACTAAGTCAGGCTGCTGTGTATGAGTTTCCAGGTGACGGGTGGTACCAATTGCAGCATCCTGAAACACATCAAGAAATGTGTAATTCGGACACTCCAGTTTGCGATGTGCCAGCTGGCATTTACTTGCTAATAAACCACTCAGTCGGTTCAAGTGATTCCAGGCACCGTGTTCGAATTGAAATTGGTGATGGCGCTAAACCCCAACCGGTAAACCCGATTAACACCAGTCAATACCGAATTGAATCAACTCAAGCAACATCGGAATGTATTCATCCCTACCCAGGCAGATTTTCAACGGATGACGATCTTTGTGTGGCACGTTGCCCGGATTCGTATACCGTAACCGGAGGTTCGTGTCGCGCAACGCTCGATACGGAAATTTTTACGTTAGATGAGAATGGTAATGCCAATGGGGTACGCGATGTGTCCCTTCGAGTGCCAATGATCGAATCACTCGGATCTGGAGGATACGCTTGCGACATTGACAGGCAAGCTGATTTCCACCCCTACGAGAAACGTATAAACAACTCAAATTTTAGGCGTACTAATATCACGGCAACCGCTATTTGTTCGACAATAGTCACTCAATAGCGCCATAGATCTGCTGATACCTGAATTATGTTGGGCGCGTTCCTATCGCCCAACACATATTAGTTGTCTCGCCCAGGAGTGTATCGAGGCTTACATTGCCGGCGGTACTCAGGCAAATTTTGAATACACAATCGCGGGGTTACGATTGTATTTAACATAATATGAACGACGCACTCCATAATCTATTGCTTGACCGGCTGGCAGTGCAGTGTAAGCGGCGTTACTGAGTACAGCCGGACAAGAACACTGGTTGATTCCCTAAATCTGGCGGTTTACCAACCAGTTGACACAGAGCTTGACGTCAGCTGTGTCCGATTGACACTGGACGCACGCCAATACAAGACTATCCTTTGTAAAGAGAAACCAAATTTGAGTGGCTTGTTGACAGGCTATTTAAAGTACTAGGTCAGTGTTTTTGCAGGATGGAAGTGACATGACGATATTAAGCGTTACGGATGCATCGAGAATGGCCGGAGTGTCGCGCCAGACCATGTACGACAAAATTAAAAGTGGCGAATTAGATCGAACACCTGATGGTATCGAGCTCCAAGAGCTTATACGCGTATACCCTAATCTAAAGCCGCTAGCTAATCTGAAACTGAAGGCGGTAAAAAAATCCTCGCCCAAACAAGCTTCACCAGCCGTTGCTTCACCTGCCATTGGTGTAGAGCCGGATATCGCATTAAGTGATGAGGCAATACAAGAGGCAACGCAATCATCTGGCACGGTAGAGCTATTGATTCGAGAGCTCGAATGGAATAAGGAGTTGCTCGAGAAAACCAATCAACAAATGGCTAAGCAGCTTGCTGATCAGCGAGCCATGATTGCTGATCAGGCAAGGCGGCTGGATGAGAAAGACAGGTTCTGGGCACGACAGATCGAGATTGCGCAATCACTATTACCAGCACCCGAACCGCAGAGACGACGTAAAATATTTGGATTGTTTTAGAGCCCTGCGCCGTTAAAATGAACGGTTCCCAATCCATCCACTTTGTATCCAGGCACGCTAGCTACATGGTGTGAAAAACGTTCACTTTGACAAAACCCGAATAAAGTCTGCATAGGTTTTTCAAAGTACTGCAGTCGATCGATCAACAAATCGTATCGTTCCTCGATCAAGGGAACGAAATTCAGATTGTAGCTGGCCGCAACTGAGGCGAGGCCAAAGCCTGCGTTTGCGCTACCCGAGTTTATTGCACTTGCCACATCAGATTCCGTTCGCGCCGCATCGGTGTAATTGATGTTGTTGCCATTCAGATCGCTTTTTGTAATCAATTGATCGAAGAGCACTTGCGCGCCAGAGCCGACTTGCCTTGGTACAATTGTTAGACCACTGAGTTCGTTGATGGACGTTACGGAGGGACTGTACTCTGGTGATATTATCAGGCCCCGTTGCCGACGCGCCCATTCAATAAGGACCACCGGGCTTTGACTGCAGTGTTGGCGAACAGCATGCTCATTCCAGGTTTGGTCCTTTTCGTTATGAATGTGCAGGCCAGCTGCAACGCCCTCACGAGCAATAAATCTTTCGAGTCCGTCAGCACTGCCGTCGAACAGTGTGGCAAGTCCGCTGCCAGATTCACGCAGTGCCCACTCCAATAGCGGATCGTGACTGCCAAGGAGAACGGCAGGACGTTCCGGCAGTGGCTCAATGGCATGTTCAGCGTTACTGGCAAGCCACGCATTGATTTGATCACGTGGAAATAAAAGTTTGCCGATGGCTTTGTTGCACGGCAATTGTCCTGATGATGCAAGGTCGTACACTTTGCGTTCTTTTATCCGCAAAAGCTCAGCGACTTCAGTGGTGGTGAGATAATCGGACACGGCTAGTTCGCGTTTGGATAAAAGAGTTTTTGGTTTGCAATCTGAAATTGAGCAATTTTGTTCTGTGCGGCCTCTGATAACAACCAGTCGATAAACTGCTGTCCAGATTCTGCGTTAACGGACGGGCATTTATTTTCATTCACTAAAGTTACGCCATATTGATTGAACAAGACCGTATCGCCTTCTAGTAAAATTTGGTAGTCGCTTTTGTTTTTAAAGCCTATCCAGGTAGCCCGGTCTGTTAACGCATAAGCTCCGAGACCAACTGCTGTATTTATTGTGGCGCCCATGCCCGAACCGGTTGATCGATACCATGTCTTTCCGCTTGCTTCAGCATTAACGCCTGCATTTTCCCATAGAGACATTTCCTTTTTATGCGTACCGGAATCATCACCGCGAGACGCGAACAGTGCTTCGTTGTCAGCTATTTTCCGGAAAGCTGATTGTACGTTTTCGCTGCCGCGAATACCGGCCGGGTCCGATGCTGGTCCTACAATAACGAAGTCGTTATACATAACGTCAAATCGTTCCACGCCAAAACCTTCGGCAACAAAAGCCTCTTCGGCAGCTTTGGCGTGCACCAGTAGAACATCTGCATCACAATTGCGGGCGTTACGAATAGCCTGTCCTGTGCCTACCGCTACCACATTGACTTTGATGTTGTTTTCTTGCTCGAAGGCTGGCAACAGGTAGTCGTACAGGCCTGAATTTGCGGTTGATGTGGTTGATTGGATTAATACAGTTTTCGCATCTGCTTGCGCGCCAATCGCCGTACATAGGCTTAAGCTAAGTAAGCTAGTGGTTGCTGTTCTAATTAAACGATTTTTCATTGCTCTTGTTCGTGTGTATCTGATTTGTATATACGGCCTTCAAGATAAGCCCTTGCTGCTGCAGACTGAGGCCCGTTAAAAAAAGAATTACTACAGGATTGTTCGACAACGGTTCCTGAATCCATAAAAACAATTTGTTGAGCCAACCTTGCAGCTTGCGCTGCATCGTGCGTGACCATAATAATTTTTGTACCCAAATTTGCCTGTTCACTAACGATACGTTCGATTATGGCCGTGGATGCGGGGTCAAGACTTGCCGTTGCTTCATCAAGAAACAGCACCGATGGAGAGCATGCAAGGGCTCGCGCCAGTGTAAGCCGCTGTTGCTCTCCGCCCGATAGCAAGCGAGCGGGTTGACGTGCTTTGGCGAGCAGGCCTACACGCGACAGCAGCTCATTTCGGAGCTTTGGGTTTTTTGTATTTCGCTGTTTTAGCACAAAATCGATATTGGCTTGAGTTGAGCGTCTAAGTAAGACAGGCTTTTGAAATACCATAGCTTGACTCAGTCTGTGCTCCTGATCGCTGGGGTGTTGATCCCATAGCACCTGACCTGACGTCGGCTGCAGTATGCCGTGCATAATCTTAAGTAACACACTTTTTCCGGCACCGTTAAAACCCATGATGGCGGTGATACCTGATGCGCTCAGTGACAGGTTCACATTTCGAAGCAGTTCTGTTGTGCCAGTATTAAATGAAACTGAATTGATGCTCAGTTGCGTGCGCCTTAGCTGATGACACAGCCGTTCACTGCCCATCTGATCATCATGCACGAAGCCTGGAAAGCTGCGTTGTTGGCCCTTAGAAAACGGTCTAAGCATAAGCTTGCCGTTTTGCACTGAAGTTAAGCGTTGCCAGTAGTGCATTGATCAACAGCGCCATACACAACAAAATAAGACCAAGCGCCAACGCCAGAGGCAAGTTGCCTTTAGATGTTTCCAGCGCAATAGCCGTAGTCATGACTCTGGTCAGGTGGTCTATATTGCCGCCCACGATAATCACGGCTCCCACTTCAGACAGTGATCGACCTAATCCCGCCAATGCAACGGTCAGTAACGAGTATCGCGAATCCCAAAGCAGCGCATTTATCTGCTGTGATTTGGAGAGTTGCAGGGATTGGAATTGTTCTTTGTATTCCAGAAACAGGTCCTCGATGACCTGTCGCGACAGGGCGGCAACCAGCGGGGTGATCAGGACGGTTTGCGCAATGATCATTGCCGTGGGCGTATACAGCAGTCCAAGCCAGCCCATCGGTCCTGAACGAGAAAGACATAGATATACAAGTAGACCTACAACAACGGGGGGCAGGCTCATTAATGCATTCACAAGAATGGATAACACCTGCCGGCCCGGGAACCTGCTGGTTGCCAGGCTAGCGCCGATCAAGAGCCCGAAAATCAGCGAAATGAAAACCGCCACGAGGCTGACTCGCAGTGAGAGTGCGATAATTTCGAAAAGATCGGCATCTCGGCTGGTGATCAGGTTTATGGCGAGACTAATTGCAGATTCCTGCATAATTTACGAAAAACGGTAAATTTCGGAAATAATGCTGTTAGATTGCCCTAATTTTGCACTGAATGCAATGATTTTGGCCGTGTACGCCAAATAGCAAAGTTGCTGCTACTCTGCACAAAAGTGAAAAGCATAATTCGGTCTGCGAATACTTTTTATCGAAGGCAAACTAACTATGAGTCAAAACCAACTATGAGTTATCTGACTAAATGCGTAGCTGCATTCCTTTTATCGATAATTGTGAGCTCTCTTTGGGCTTCTGAAGGAACAGACGGTGTGCGTATCGACCTTCAAGCTGATGACCTGAAGGTTGTTCAGGCAGGGGAAACCATTTATCAGTCTCAATGTGCCTCTTGTCATGGCGTCTATTTGGAGGGTCAGCCTGATTGGAGAACACGCGACAGTAACGGATATTTACCTGCTCCACCCCATGACGCCACTGGACACACATGGCATCATGCAGATGATCTGCTCTTCGAGATCGTCAAGTATGGTCCTGGCGTTGTTATAAATGACGATAGTTACAAGACCACGATGCCTGTTTACAAAGGTATTTTAAGTGATGCAGAAATTATCGCCGTACTTTCTTTTATAAAAAATACCTGGCCGGCGCAAGAACGCGCATGGCAGGAAGAAGTGAACGGAAAACCGAGTAATGTATTAATGGAAAAGTCTGAAAAAAAGCCATCGATTCTGGACAAACTGCTGAAATGAAAAACCTGACGTGTACTATTAAACTGCCGATTAATATCATGAGAAGCTTTACTAAAACATCCTTCACGATTTTGTTTTTTGTGGCTGCTCTATCAGCTTGTCAATCTGAAGAAACCAAGAGTGAATCAAGCAGCTCCAAAGCAATTGATTCGCTCCACAAAGCCGACATTACTGTTTACAAAAGCCCAACTTGCGGTTGCTGTAAAGAGTGGGTAACCTACCTGGAGGAAGAAGGATTCAAGGTCACGGCGATAGATCACGACGACGTCAATGCGATAAAGGCAGAATACGGATTGCCGGACCCTAAGCTTGCATCGTGCCACACTGCGATCGTTGACGGATACATAGTCGAAGGTCATGTTCCTGCCAACGACATCGAAAGGCTGCTGAGAGAAAGACCAACGAATATAAAGGGACTAAGCGCACCGGGCATGCCGATGATGTCTCCGGGAATGGCAAGTCGCACTCCGAAAGATTATGACGTTTTGTCATTCACAGCCACTGGTGAAACGGCAGTTTATTCCCACTATTAGCTGTATCGACTTAATATACCTCTGCACACATAATCGACGCCATGTCGATAATCTGCTCCTGTAAATACTTTCATGGATCGTGCTTATGAAAAACGAATCAGCCACGCTGTACAGAATGGTGATGACCGATCACATGTGCCCGTACGGAATCAAATCCAAAGACCTGCTGCAACGTCAAGGGTATATCGTCGATGATCAACATCTTACATCCCGCGAAGAGGTGGATAACTTCAAAATGGAGCATGGGGTTAAAACGACTCCGCAGACATTTATCAATGATGTTCGCATTGGCGGGTTTGACGACTTGGTTGAACATTTTGGCAAATCTGCCAAACAAAAAGATTCGGTAACCTATCAACCTGTCATTGTTCTTTTCGGCGTGGCATTTGCCCTCGCTGTTGCGGTGACATGGCTGGTTAACAGCGCGTTGTTTCAGCCGCAAACAATTGTGTGGTTTATTTCTATAGCGATGGTGCTTTTGGGCCTTCAAAAACTTCAGGATCTTGATACTTTTGCAACGATGTTCCTCAATTATGATTTGCTTGCGCAAAAATGGGTACGTTATGGGTATATCTATCCGTTTGTGGAAACGGTAGCCGGATTGTTGATGATGATGGGTGTTCTAACGTGGTTATCAGCCCCCGCCACTTTAATAGTCGCTGGTATCGGTACGGTTAGTGTGATCAAGGCAGTTTATATAGACAAACGAGAATTAAAATGTGCGTGCCTTGGAGATAGTCGGGTCCCATTAGGGTTCGTTTCTCTCGTCGAAAATCTCATGATGTTAGGGATGGCGCTATGGATGATTGCCAGGATGATCTCCTGATAGTCATTTAAAAATGGCGTGCCAGCCGATGTGAAACCACGCTTAACCTATATCGCTTTTCCAAAGCACCACTTCATAGAACTGTCGGCATTTCCACTAATGAAATGCCGACATTGGTTTTGCAGAACTGCTGCGCCTGAATGATAGATTAATCGTGCATTCAGCGCTCAGCGAATTATAAATGCGACCAGACTCCCAAACTACCGTGGAGTAGGGAAGTGCAGGTATTGCACATCATTGATACTCGGGATAGATCGCAATGCTTGCAGATCTTCTGCTCCCACTTCGGCATCAACCTCTAATAAGGCAATTGCACTTGGTTTGTCATTGCGTCTTCCCAGATGCAGATTGGCGATGTTAATGCCCTTGTTGCCAGCGGTTGTACCTATCGCACCAATCACGCCAGGAGTATCGTCGTTGGTAATGTAGAGCATGTGTTCACCCAATTCAGACTCCAGCGAAATACCTTTAACGTCGATGACTCGAGGTTTCTTTCCAATTAATGTACCCGCAATAGCGCGTTGCATTTTCTCGGTTTCGACATCAACGGTAATCCGACATTGGTATTCATCTTTTCCATCGTTTTTAGCATCGACAACGGTGATGTTCCGTTCCCGGGCTACTTCGCGAGCATTGACCGTATTGACAGTTGCGCTGTGATGGCTTAACAAAGATTTCAACACCTCGGTTGTTAGCGGTTCCGTGTTGTAGTTTGCAACGTCGCCTGCGTATGTGATCGTCATCTTCTTGATCGGGTCGTGAGTCAGTTGACCAACAAATGAACCGAGTTGAGCGGCAAGATTCAGATACGGTTTGAGTTGACGCGCTTCCTCAGCACTTAAGTTCGGCGCGTTGAGCGCATTCGTTATGGCGCCCGTGGTTAAATAGTTACTCATTTGCTCCGCAACCTGAACTGCTACTTTTTCCTGTGCTTCGGAAGTTGATGCTCCCAGATGCGGTGTGCAGATAACATTAGGCATACCGAATAAAATATTTTCCTTGGCTGGCTCTTCGGCAAACACATCAAGTGCAGCGCCACGTAAGTGACCGGATTCCAGCGCGACTTTAAGTGCCAGTTCGTCCACCAGCCCACCACGAGCACAGTTAACCAGCAGCGCGCCTTTTTTCATTTTGTTTAAAGCCGTTGCGTCAATGATATTCGCTGTGTCGGGTGTTTTTGGTACATGCAAGGTAATGGCATCACTGCGCTCAAGTAGTTCATCCAGTTCGACTTTAGTCACACCGATATCTGATGCGCGTTCCTCAGTCAGAAATGGGTCATAGGCCAGAACATGAAGTCCGAAGCCCAGTGCCTTGCTCGCTACGATGGAACCGATATTCCCGGCACCTATCAAGCCAAGTTGTTTGCCGGTAAGTTCCACACCCATGAATTTGGATTTCTCCCACTTGCCTTCATGGGTTGACTGGCTTGCTTGTGGAATGTGTCTGGCCAGAGAGAACAGCATTGCCATAGCGTGTTCGGCTGTTGTGATGGCATTGCCGAAGGGCGTATTCATCACAACCACACCACCGGCTGTGCAGGCTGGAACGTCAACATTGTCTACGCCAATACCAGCACGTCCGACAACCTTCAGTCGTTTTGCATTGGCTAGTAGATCAGGGGTGACCTTCGTTGCAGATCGAATAGCAAGGCCATCAAAATCACCGATGGTGTCCATTAGTTCGTCGACTGAAAGTTTTGCCGATTGCACCACCTCAACTCCGCGTTCTTCGAACACAGTGACAGCTTGAGAAGACATGGAGTCAGAAATTAATACGCGTGGTTTAGACATCGTTCACCTCAGCTTTTAAAACAGTGGATTCAAATCGGGAGTAGGCCCAGTCAAGCCAGGCGGTCAGAGCTTCTACATCTGCGGCTTCAACGGTTGCACCGCCCCAGACACGAAAGCCTGGTGGTGCGCTTCTGTAGTTGGCGATGTCGAACGCGACGTTTTCTTCGGCCAGCCAACCAACCATGGTTTTAACCGCTGCCTGTTGTGCATCAAGATCAAGTGCCTGAAATGCCGCAGCAGTTATCTGCAAACACATTGATGTGCTGGAGCGCGTGTTTTCAGCTTCGGCCAGCCAGGCAACCCAGTTACTTGAGCTGACCCATTGATCAATCGCATTGAAATTTGCCGCAGAGCGATCGTGCAATCCGATCAGGCCACCGATTGAATCGGCCCAGTCGAGTGCAGAGTGCAGGTCGGCAACTGCCAACATACTAGGGGTGTTGATGGTTGCACCGGAAAAGATGCCCTCAATCAGGGCGTCTTTTTTGGTTAGTGTGAATATTTTCGGTAAAGCTCGAGGAGCAGGTGTGGATTCGAGGCGTTCCACCGCACGCGGGCTCAACGCAAGCATGCCATGAGCCGCTTCGCCACCAAGTGCTTTTTGCCAGGACCACGTTAATACATCGACCTTGTTGTAGTCGATGGGCATGGCAAAAGCGGCGGACGTAGCATCACATAACACCAGTCCTTCGCGATCATCAGCAACCCACTCCAAATCCGGGACTCGAACGCCACTGGTTGTGCCGTTGAAAACGAATACGACATCGTTCTTTCTTGATGCCTTGTCCAGCTCTGGCAGTTTGCCGTAATCAGCTTCGTGGATTGATAAACCCGGTAGCTCGAGTGCTGCCAAATCCTTAGCCCAGTCTGATGAGAAGCTCTCCCAAACCATGGCATCGACCGGTTTTGGCCCCAATAGCGACCACATCGCCATTTCAAAAGCACCGGTATCGGATGCTGGGACAATGCCGAGTTTCCAATCATCGGGTAGCTCAAGCAATGCAGCGGATCGATCGATCGCGGATTTTAGCGACGCTTTAGGTCCGGACGCACGGTGGCTGCGGCCAAGGTGTTCGGTTGTCAGGGAGGGCAGATGCCAGCCGGGATGCTTTCTGCACGGGCCGGAAGAAAAGCGAGCGTCTGCGGGACGCACGCGCGGCTTCTCTGCGAAGCCTGAAGCGGTCTCGTTCACGGTATAACCTCTAGTTATGGGTGGGTTGCTCCACCAAGCCACACCAGATTATTACGATTAGGCGTGAAGTGCAATACTGCATTACGGGTAAATTGCCATGAACAGAGGACACAGACGGTTTAATAATAAAACCAACTCGTCTGTCATCATCGGGTTACATTGAACCCACGATGCAAAAAGTGGAGAAACACCGCAAACATGACAACGCAAATTCGGCTGCAACAGCAATTGGATTTTCTCAACGAGGCCGACAAACTTAAGTCGACACTAAGAGCCACGCAGCTGTGCGATGGGTCGCGTCGTGAAAATTCGGGAGAACACTCATGGCACGTGGCCTTGTATGCGTTAATTCTCTCGGAACATGCCAGTCATCCGGTTGATATAGGCAGAGTTATTCAAATGTTGTTGATACATGACCTGGTTGAGATTGATGCCGGCGATATGCCTATTCACGCGGAGCATGATCTGGAAAAACATCAAGCTATTGAAGAGGCAGCTGCCGATCGAATTTTCGCTCTTCTGCCAGCTGATCAGGCACAGGTTTTCCGGGCGCTGTGGGATGAGTTTGAAGCAGCTGAAACCGACGATGCCGTTTTTGCCAAATCGATTGATCGTGTGCAGCCGGTTGTGGCTAATCTTGAAACTAATGGCGGTACCTGGCCGGAATTCAATGTCACCGCCGAGCAGCTTGAAAGCCGGGTGGGGGTTAAAGTGAGTCGAGGTGCTCCTGCTGTGTGGGAGATATTACAATCGCGAATCAGGCAATGGTTTGCTGCTGGCACTTAAAAATCGTTAGTCCATTAAGACCTGATATAGATTTGTTTTTTCTGTGAGCGGAGTCTGAGCGCTTAATATGTATCAACGCCCGTCTATGAAATTAGCAAAGGAAGTTTGTCGGGATAGTCATTTGCTCTGGTAAAGACTCCAATTGTTGCACAGCCGCACGTAATTCAGCTGAACCTTTTACCAGTTTGATTGGAGGAGTGCCAAGCTCAATGAGCACACCGCCTGCGTCAAATAACAGGATAGTCACCCTAGATTAGTCCGAGTGTTTGTGTTGCGGCAGGTCATCGGTTATTTCGTAGTAATCACCTTTGTATTCGGTGAAAATATGTGATTTGGTTTCCAGGCCGGTTGGGCTTTCCAGAGAACCTGCCATGACGGCGGTGGTATCTGAGCCGTTACTCTTCCAGAACAGCACAGAGCCGCAATGCTTGCAGAAACCTCGCTTTGCCTCGTCGCTTGCGGAGTACCAGGTTAAATGTTCGTCGCCACTGAGCTCAATACCAGTGTCTTTGATTCGCGTTGCTGCTACGAGATGCCCTGTTTGCTTTCGACATTGCTGACAATGGCACATGACCACGTCTCTGATCAGCTCGTCAATTTTAAAGCTGACTTTCCCACATAAGCAACTACCAACAACGGGGTGATTCTCTTTCATAGCGGCCTGCTCTTTAATCTATGTGGGTATCAGTTTAACCGTTGGTCATGGTGGTGTTGTTATAAAATCGCGACATCGCTACCGTTTGTCAGGCTGGGTGTTTTTCCTTGTTTTTCTTTTTGGTTTTAGGATTACCTTTCGACTTGGTGCTTTTGCTTTTGCTCTTCGCCTTGTTTTTCGGGTTGGAGCTGGCTTTGCGTTTTTTCCCCTCCGACGCATCGGTTGACTGGTTTCTGGCATCCTTTAATCTGGAAAGCCGCAACGGTACGCCGCACACTCGGGTTTTTTTCAAATCTGCGAAGATCTCCTTGGGCATTCCCTCTGGCAGGTCTATCAGACTGTGATCTGATTCGATAACGATCTGACCGATGTACTGGCTATCAATACCAGCTTCATTGGCAATGGCGCCAACGATATTACCCGGCTTAACATCGTTGATCGAACCCACCTCAAGGCGAAAACGTTCCATGCCTTTTTCAACCGGGCGATGGACAGCAGGTTTTGCAGGTTTGAATTCTTCAGCAAGCAGGGAGGTATCGTTGGAAACTCCTTTTCTATGCGAGCGATTTTTACTGGTCGGCTCGTGTTCGCGTTGCTTCTCGTTCGCGCTATTAGCGCGAGTCTTGCGTGGAGGCTTGTTCAAGAACAAGAAAGGTGTGTCGCCTTGCATCAGCTGAGCCAGTGCTGCTGCAATTTTTTCATAAGGTACATCGTGCTCTTGTTGATAAGACTCGATCAGCTCTTCGAAAAACGATAAATCATCGCCTTCCAATGTATCGGTAATGCGCTGTTTGAAACGTTTTACGCGTCGTTCATTGATTAGTTCGTTACTCGGCAAGTCCATCGGTTCAATAGTTTTGCCGGTCGCTTTTTCTATCGCAAATTGCAATCTTCGTTCGCGAGGTGCAACAAACAGAATGGCATCGCCGTGTCTGCCTGCACGACCGGTTCGACCGATTCGATGTATATAGGCTTCTATATCGGTCGGAATGTCATAGTTAATAACGTGACTGATTCGAGCAACATCCAGTCCGCGAGCAGCAACATCGGTAGCAACGATAATATCGATTTTGCCATTTTTCAAATGTTCGACCGTTCGTTCGCGCTGGTTTTGGGGAATATCACCGTTTAATGCGGAACACGCATAGCCTCTTGCTTCCAGTTTTTCTGCAAGTTCAAGCGTTGAGGTTTTAGTTCTGACAAACACCAGCATCGCATCAAACGGCTCAGCTTCAAGAATACGGGTTAATGCATCGAGCTTGTGCGTGCCACTGACGGGCCAGAAACGCTGTCTTATGGTGCTGGCCGTGCTGGTTTTACTTTTAACAGTGACGTGTTCGGGGCTGTTCAGGTATTTAGTTGCGATTCGTCTGATTTGTGTTGGCATGGTTGCAGAGAACAATGCGATCTGACGCTTAGCCGGGGTTTTCTCCAGAATCCATTCAACATCATCAATGAAACCCATGCGCAGCATTTCATCTGCTTCATCAAGCACCAGAGTGGTGAGTGCGTCCAGCTTTAGTGTACCGCGCCGCATGTGATCCATGACTCGGCCTGGCGTACCGACAACGACGTGTACACCGCGATTCAGTGACCGTAGTTGAGTTTGATAATCCTGACCGCCGTATACTGGCAGTACGTGGAAGCCTTTTAAATGTTTGGCGTATTTCTGGAAAGCTTCGGCAACCTGAATAGCAAGTTCTCGAGTCGGTGTAAGCACAAGCACTTGAACAGGTTTGGTGGAAAGATTCAGATTAGACAGAACCGGCAATGCGAACGCTGCTGTTTTTCCGGTACCTGTCTGGGCCTGACCAACCAGATCGGCGCCATCGAGTAACAGCGGGATGGTTTGCGCTTGTATTGGTGAGGGTGTTTCGTACCCAACATCGTTCAGTGCGCTAAGCACATTGCGATTCAGTTTCAGATCGCTAAACGCGATGGTTTCATGTGTGGTCATGGGTGTTTTGGGGTCATTTCCGAAAGGCGACTGACTGTGCAACAGCAAAGCCGAGCCACGTTACCGCATTGACTCATGTTTGACCACCTAAAACGCGCACGAGCGTGTTGCCGTACTGATATTAATACCGGTTTTTCGGGCCGGTTCAGGTTTGTCGTACCGTCATGCACTTGACGATACACTCCGGAGCACTTGTGTGCCTGTGGCAGCGACCGCTCAGAGCGCGCTGACTCGATATCCTACACGTGGAAAATGGACGACCACATCACCACAGCGATCGTCGTATCTGGCCAGCGAAATCCGGTCGCGGGATACCGCCCGAACAACGCCGTTGACCGCGGTTTCCCCACTGTTGGTTAGCGGAGACACACCTACATTCATTCCAGGTCTGAGGCCTTGCGGATCGGCCGCATCGGTCTGTTCAGCCGTTTCCGGTGTGGCGTTTAGCGCAATACCAAGAGCTTCATCTGGCGTTAGCGGTTCTGAAGTGCCATGACCGATCGCTTCCATGCGCGAAACCCAGCCTAATACACCAGGGAACTCTGACAGCAGCAATTCAGCATCACCATAGCGGCCCTTTACAAACCACACGACATGCCAGGCAAGCAGATCAGACAGGCTGGCTTTAGCGCCATGCATAAAAGCACCATTGGCTTTCAGTTGATCATCGAGCCAACCCAATTGCGCTCGAAGTTGGGCCAGCGTGTGCGGCAGATCTTTAGCTTCGGCAGCCATGTCACCTTCGGGACCAAAATAGAGCCGTGTTCGATCAGCGATTAACTCGGGTGGCAATGAATCGGCAACAGGGGCAAACGCGACCCGCACACCTAGCTCAAAAAGTGGCGCATCAATCCATCGCGACAGGCCGAATGCAGCGCCGCTGTTTCCGGACGAGTGAAAGCTTGGCTTTGGAAATCGCTGTTCGAGTTCTCTGAATATGCATTGCGTATCGCAGTATATGTCCGCGCCAATTTGCATGACTGGAATGCGTCTGTATCCGCCTGTCATGGCAAAAAGCTCTGGGCGGTCCGGCAACCGGTTTTGTTCTACCGATTTCCACGCCAACTTCTTGAAACCCAGAGCCACTCTGATTTTTTCCGAGACTGGCGAAGGCGGGTAGTGGTGCAGGATGATATCGGACATGATTTTATTCTGTTGACGCTCAGAGAGCCTGTCGGTAGTGTAAGCGATAATCGAGTAATGTTCTTTGAACAGCATCAGGAGTTGATACATTCATGTCTGCAAGCAATGCGACTTTTCTGGTAACGGGCACCATGGGGTGTCTTGGCGCGTGGGTGCTCAGGAACCTTATAAACGATGGCGCGAAAATCATTGCCACCGACCTTGATATGACCGTGAGCCGGCCAAAACTGTTATTGAGTGACCAGGAGCTTGACACCATTGAGTGGGAAAAACTGGACGTCACGGACGTGCAAGCCGTAAACGGGCTTGTAGAGAAGGTTAAACCAACGCACATCGTACACCTTGCCGGGTTACAGATACCTTTTTGCAAAGCCAATCCGTCATTGGGCGCTGCCGTCAATGTGGTCGGTACAGTTAACCTGTTTGAAGCAGCTCGGCATCACGGAGTTCGTGGTTTAAGTTATGCCAGTTCAGTTGGTGTGTTAGGTGCACCAGAAAATTATCCTGATCGGGCGCTCACCGACGCAGACCTGCCTTTGCCGAACAATCTGTACGGTGTCTATAAAACGGCAAATGAAAACACGGCAAAAGTGTATTGGCAGGATTGGCAGGTCGGCAGTGTTGGTTTGCGGCCTTATACCGTCTATGGAGTGTGTCGCGATCAGGGAATGACGGCTGATATTGCCAAAGCGACGCTGGCCATTGCGGCTAACAAACCCTTTCATATAAGGTTCGATGGACCAATAACAGTTCAACATGCGAACGATGTTGCCAGGATATTCATTGACAGCGCTTTGGCGGAATATCAAGGGGCTGATGTTTTCAATTTACGTAACGATGTTATAGAGGTCGCAGAGTACGTCGCATTGTTGAAGCAGCTATACCCCGAGTCTCAAATAACTTTCGAGAAGAATAACGCATTGCCGTTTCCATCGGATTTTGATGATGCAGGATTACGCAGTCTGCTGGGCAAGGTGCCGCACACACCATTGAAGCAGGCTATTCAGTCTGATGTAGAGCAGTTTGCGCACTTGCTGGACACAGGAAAGATCACAACAGATTCGTTAAACGGCTAGTGTTTGTATAGTGTCAGGCTCAGACACTCAGAGCAAAATCTTTTTTTAGTTTCACGTCTTTTTTGGTTTCGTTTCATTGTGCCCACGACAGCGGGCACAATGAAACGATTGATAAATGGTTAATCCTAGCGGGGCAATTGCTCGGGCAGATAACGGGCAAGATTCGGATCATGCAAAGCTGTGGTTAGAAAGGTTGTCAGCTCATTTACTTCACGAATACTCAGATTCAACGGTTGAAATCGGAAATCAATATTAACCAGCGCGTCAGCATTTTGAGGTATTGCGTTGTTTTTGTATTCAACCACCTCTTTAATTGAATGAAAGCTTGCACCGTGGCCAAACACTTCAGTATCGGCCAGATTATACAGCTGGGGTACTTTGAACTGATAGTTTTGGTCAGGGTTGCCGGTAAACCCGCCACGACCTAATCGTGCGTTATCTTCAATATGCCCATGGATGGCGACTTTGTTATTGTCGAAATCTGCAAACCCTAAAGCGAAGAACAATTCATCTTCTCCGGCACCTTCACGAGAACTAAGTGCCGGTCCCTGATGACATGCTGAACAGCCGGCTTTGCCGAAGAACAAATTGGCGCCAGCCAGTTCAGATTCGTTCAGCGCATCACTCTCACCGCGCAGCCAAAGTTGAAACGGAGCCTGATTCGCATAGACCGTTCGTTCAAATGACGCAATTGCCTTGGCAACATCCTCTAATACATCGTTGCTTCCGCCGGGGTATGCTGCATTCCACATGGTTCTATAGCTTTGCAGATTTTGCAAAGGCGAGTTTTCAGTGAATCGCAGGCGGTGCACGATTTGTCCGGCTATGGCCTGAGACTCAATGCCAGCTAACTGATGTGAATTAACGCTGGATGGCAGGTTATCGGTGATAACGACATCAGTCGGTAATGCACTGTTGATCAAGCCGTTACTCGCATTGCCCAGTTGTCCGTTCCACAAAACAACTTCCTGGAATGCAACATTCAATATGGATGGGACGGCGATGGGTTGCATATCGGGTTTGTTGACTGACCCGTCTGCCGCCAGTGGATCGAATCCGAAAGATAATCGACGATCAACGCCAATGCCTTCGCCACCTTCACCGATACCTTGTGGTACGCCGGGTTTAAAGCCGGTTGCGACAGTATGACAGGTTGAACAAGACCAACTTGGAGATTGATCTGAAAAACCGTCCAGTGCAAACCGGTTATCGTGGAAGAACATACGACCAAGTTCGACTTTTTCTTTGGTTATCGGGTTTGAAGGATCTTGTGGAATCGACGCGAAGTCATCGCTGTCGGGAAGCATGAACGCTGTTAATCCCAGTCCGCCAGATTGTCCAATTAATGATGCTCGTAAGGCTGTTTCGAGTTGTTCCCTGTCGCTTGGACCGGTGTTCACGTCGTCGGGGCGGAATGAGGTCGAACCACAACCTGTTTCCAGGCAGTCGCTGTTGTCGAACGGCTGCACGGTTGGCGAAGTTGTGTTTTGCGTGCCTGATGGAGTCTCGGCTGCAGGCTGGCATGCTCCGAGTAAACTGACCAGACAGATTAAACCGATACGCTGACTGAATACACTGTACTTTTCCATGTTGAACTCCGGCACCGTAGTGGTGTGATCAAGCTGTTGAATTTAATCAACACTGTGCCAGTACACACATGCAATTTGTGGTGAAGTTTGACGCGCACAAGATGGTAGTTTTACCGAAATTCAACATACTGGAAGCACGGGTGCAGGTGCTTCGATGCAGTATCCGCCTTAATCGATGGATAGCATTTTTTTGGCCGCTGATGCCGCACCGAAACCGTTATCGATGTTTACGGTGACAAGGCCGGGTGAGCAGCTGGCCAGTGCGCTGTGTAATGCGGCTGTGCCACCGCTTGCCACGCCATAACCAACTGACGATGGAACCGCAATAACCGGTGATGAGACCAAACCGGATAACACGCTGAACAGAGCGCCTTCCATTCCGGCAATGGCAATAAGCAACGAGTGATTTTTAAGCTCTGGCTGGATGTCAGTCAGTCGCCACAAACCTGCAACACCCACATCGGTATAAAGTGCGTAAGGAATGCCATAAAACTGCAAAGTTCTTGCGGCTTCAGATGCTACCGGTACATCGGATGTACCTGCAGCGACCACGCCAATGCTTCTGGCAGGTGTAGCGGTTTTTGTGGACGATGCTCCAGCGTTCTTTTCGAGTGTAGGTTTTAATTCTGGTTGACCAATTATCAGAGTTTTTGAAATAGCATCGTAGTCTTCGACTCCATCACAATGCACGGCTACCTCTGCATGCTGTGACGCACTCATGCGAGTCAGCAACAATGGATGGGTACGGTCCAAGGCCTGATTGATAATGGCGATAAGCTGTTCGGTTGATTTGTTTTCCGCAAGTACCGCTTCTGGTACTCCGGTGCGTGCTTCTCTGTTCCAGTCGAAGCGAAAATCGTCACTCATGTGATTTCTACGCGAATGTTGGTCTGACGTAAAAAGGCGCTGCCACGCGAGTATGGTCCGATACCGCGAAAGCGCTTGTTTGCTTCGATGCAGTATCCCTTAATCATTTGTTCAATACTGAGCAGCTGAGTTGCGGCATGCTGTTCGCCAGTTGCCAGAACCAGCGCTTTATCGAATTCGATTTTCACGCCCTCTGTGGTTAGGCGACATCGAATGTCACCCGTGTCCAGATGTTTGCGTAACATGTTTTCCATTGTGTTAATAAATACAAGGTCGTTCGCATCAATGGCAATACCTGTCTGCACCCGGCTGGCAAGGCATGGTTGTGCGGGGAGTGAGGCGACTTCTGTCAGACCGCAAGCTGAAGCCAGGTTACGAACCGTCTGTTTGTTAATACCAGTTTCTACATAAGGGTGAACAACATTGTGCTGTTGTGCCGCCTGCAAACCAGGGCGGTAGTCGGAAAGGTCATCTGTATTTGTACCTGATGCAATTACTCGTCCGGTGACTTCTTTAATACGGGTGTATAAATTGGTCTTGCAGTAGTAACAACGATCAACCGGATTACTTTTGTATCTTGGGTCGTTGTATTCATCAGCATTGATAATTGTCAGGTTCCAATCCGCCAATTCGGCATAGCGCTTCACCAAATGTGTGGCTTCGGGAGGAACAGCTGGCGAAATCGCATGGACCATCTGACATCGACCGGAAGAACTTTCATGAGCTATCCATGCAAGCGTCAGGCTGTCAACGCCACCACTAAGTGCAATGGCGAAATCTGGAAGTTCCGCCAGATAAACCGAAAGTCGTTCCTTTGCCGCGTTAGTCATCGAGTGCAGGAGCAAGCTGCTCAACGTCATTCGCAACCTTTCTTCGCTCGGCAAGTGTTGAATAACCAACCAATGCATCGGCTTCTATTTTTACGGTGCTGGCGCCATCAGGGCGCTGACTCTGTTTCACGGGGTGTGAACTGCCATGGGCAGCAATTGCACCTTGTCGGCGGCGTAAAATGGTTCGAGCACAAATGCTCGTGCGTAAACCGATAGTGGTTGTTTGTAAAAAGCATGCTTCAACTATGTGATCCTGATGCTCAGGTTCACACAGTAATTGAATGGAAAATTGCGTGCGGTTTTTCTTGCCACTTCGAGTGTGGTGACTCACATCAAGCACACCGACAATTTGACGTAGCTGTTCCAATCCGGTTGCCAGCTCTTCTGATGTCATGTCATCAACTTCAAATTGAATAATGCTGACGTTATCGTGAAGCAGGTGCTCGTTGAATTTGGTTCCTTCGGTTGCTGTCGTGGTGAAAACCATTACCCGGGCAATATTTGGTAAAGAGTCAAAGCGTTTTTTTCCGCATCCAGTACCTGAGCACACTAGTTTCCCATTTGGCCTTTGCGTATTTTTATCTGGGTTAATCAGATAACGTAAAATGGCTGCGCCGGTGGGCGTTATCCTCTCGCCAGATTCACCATCATCGTACATAACAAATCCATAAAGCAGCTCGGTGGTCGCCGGTGCGGGAACGGGTAGTCTTCCATGCTCGGTTAGCACACTGCCTTTTCCCATTGGTAGCGAACTGCAACTCCAGGTAGATGCGTTCACCTGTTCAATGATGCTTGCGGCGGCAACAATATCAGCCTGTGAATCCCAATCGGCAATTTCGTGGAAGTGAACGTCTTCTATGTCTACTGCGTGCACTTTTGCTTCTGCGGCCGCCAGTAAGTCGAAGATAGCCAGTGTTCTTTCAAGAACAGTCCGGTTTAGCCTGGATTTTTCCAGCCTGCTTTTAATATGCTTGTAGTGATGAGTTGGTCGTGGATCTGCTCTTGTAGCCGGAAAGTCGATTGCACCGGCCGTGACACCATTAACCAGCTGTTCTGATTGTTCTAATTCAACGTGCAGAAGTATACCCGCCGCTTGCAAATCCTGTACTACACCACTTTTTAGCTGTGGCATAGCGTGGAGCATACTGGCAATAAACATATCGCCTGATAATCCACCGATTGTATCTATATGTATGTGGGTTGACATTAGTTCAGCCGAACTTCATTGTTTCGACTTAGCGGTATAACGTACGGGCCTTCCGGGATCACCGCAATGTCGTTTGAGCCGTGCTGCACCATGGACTCTGACAGTGCTTTTGTCACATCGGTAATGCGCTTTACACCGGTATCCTTGTGATCATCATCAGAGAGTCCGTTCGAATACAGGAGTACTGTGCCTTTTTTCATGGGCTTGACTTGCTTTTCGGTTTGCCACTCGTCAATTGATGCAAGTTGTTTTTGTTCCAGGCTAAGCAGAAAAGCATCTTCGCCCATGTTTATCAGCTTTTTCTGTGCTTCGCGGAAATGCGATGACCCGAAGCCTTCGGCGCATTCCGAGACCATGATGATGGTTCCACCGGGTTCAAGAATGTCCAGTGGGGTAACCATGCCCTTGACTGTTTGATAGTAGGTCTGGTCAAGCGGATAGCCGGCAGAAGAGGTGAGCACGGTGTGAAATTTTCGCCCGATTGGAATTTCAGTGTAGTCGCGAGTGTATTCCACGGCTTTTAGATGGCTCGCAATGATTTCGCCAAAGCTTGCAAACACGAGGTTTCGATGTTCATCCAGAACAGTGTTCAAAGCATAGGCGTCGCCAAGCATTCTGACTATTTCCAGCTGCTCTTCGTGTAGTGGGTTGTCTTTCAATATGCATTCGGTTGCAGCGGGATGCTCCATAAAACGGGCACTGTGAAATGTGCGAATGGTCTCGTGATGAGCGACGCCCGGCGCAATCACTTTTCTACCACCGGAATAGCCAGCCATAAAATGCGGTTCGACAAGCCCTGTAGCAATTTTCAAATCGGCATTAACCAAATGTCTGTTTAACTTCACTGGAGTGTTGCGTGTTTTCGTAAATCCCAGATCTACCTGGTCTTCTTCATTAGTGGCGAAGTGATTCAACACGCGAACATTTTCAAAAACCCAATCATCGCCGAGTAACTCTCTGAGCTCTTCACCTTCGTTAGGTCGGTGGAGACCAGTGGCAACCAGAATGGTGATATTGGCCAACTCAATTCCGGCACCGAGTAATTGATCGATTATGGGTTTAAGAAATGTGCCGTTTGGGACCGGTCGGGTGATATCGCAGATCAGAATGCATACACTCGATACGTTTTTGGCAAGCTCTCGTAGGGTAGGGCTTTGTACCGGGCTGGCCAAAGCATCGGCAATGATGGTGCTGGCGGGCGGACAGGCCGGAAAAGGTGGTTTTGAAATTAATGTGGCGTTTGCATCGTGCGGTAGTTGAATCGAAACCGTCGCTTTGCCATAGGCCAGTTCTACTGTGTTCGGCATAGGTATCAATCGGTAATTATGATGGCGCGAAAATCGTTAACATTGGTGTGTGTTGGGCCGGTAGTTATCAACGCGTCTATAGCATTGAAAAAAGACCAGGCATCGTTTCTGTCAAGGTAGCTCGACATTTTCAGGCCCTTTTCGGCCGCCTCGGCTGCAAGTTCTGGTGTCCAAATCATGCCGGCGTTGTTCTCGGTTCCATCAATACCATCCGTATCGGCTGCTATGGCACAGAAATTTTTCATACCTGCCGTTGCCTCAGCAAAGCCAAGCAAAAACTCTGCGTTGCGCCCGCCACGCCCGCCTTTTGCTTTCACGGTGACAGTGGTTTCACCTCCTGATATGAGTACTGCGGGCTTTTTGATCGGTTGGTCATGCTTGAGCACTTGCTTTGCAATCCCTGCCATTACCTTTCCAACTTCACGCGCTTCCCCTTCGATGGCATCACCAATAATCAGCGGATTTAATCCTGCTTGCTTTGCAACTTTGGCTGCGGCTTCCAGAGATTGTTGTGGTTTGCAAATCACTTGGGTTTGCAATGTAGACATTCGTACATCATCTTTTGCAGGAGTCGCAGCATGTTCACTGTTCAACAGCGCTTTTACGTTCTCGGGAAGCTTAATGTTGTAACGCTCGACAATGGCAAGGGCTTCTTCTCTGGTGCTGTTGTTCAATGCGGTGGGTCCTGATGCAATGATCGACGGATCATCACCAGGTACATCGGATATGGCAAGCGTAACAACTTTTGCAGGATACGCCGCTGCAGCCAATCGACCACCTTTGATTGCAGAGAGGTGCTTACGCACACAGTTCATCTCATCAATTGCAGCGCCGCTTTTGAGTAATGCGGCGTTAACCTGTTTCTTGTCATCGAGTGATATACCGCGGCCGGGCAAACTGAGTAACGAAGAACCTCCACCAGAGATCAGGCTAAGCACCAAATCGTTTTCGCCGAGGTTGCTGACAAGATCGACAATACGGCTGGCCGCTTGCTCTGCGGCTTCATCGGGAACCGGATGACTGGCCTGGACTATTTCTATGTCATTGCAAGCCGGATGTTCCCCATAAGGTACGACGATAAGCCCGGATAGCTTTTCTGGCCAATGCTTTTCGACGCATTGGCCCATGGCGGCACTGGCTTTTCCGGCACCAACAACAATCGTGCGGCCGCTTGGTCTTGAAGGCAAATAGCGCACTAGGTTTTTGTCGGGCAGGGCGGCATCCACAGCCGATGAGAACATGTCTTTTAGCGTGTTTAGGTGTATTTTGCTGCTGGAATTGGCGTGCATGGACAAAATGTCGTTGTGCTTATTGTGATTGTATCGTCATATCGGTAAGATTGTCAGACAATCTGCCAATATGATCTTTCTGTTGCTTGTTTGGAGCAGGTTGCTTAATCTTGTCCGGTTAGCACCCGGTTAACGCAAAAGAATTTAGAGATACTTGGAGAATCACGTATGAAAGAACAAGCTAATCGCCGCAAATTCCTGAAAGGCTCAGCCCTTGCTGCAACAGCAACCGCAGCCGGAACCATCACTGCACCGGCTATTGTGAAGGCGGCACCCATTACCATGAAGATGCAAGCTGCCTGGGGTGGCGGTATCTTTCTTGAGAATGCCCAATCTTATGTTAAGCGCGTAAACGACATGGCGGGCGATGCCCTGCAAATTGAATTGCTGCCGGTTGATTCGGTAGTAAAAACCAGTCAAATGCAAGATGCAGTACACCGCGGTGTTCTCGATGCAGCTCATTACGTACCTGCTTACTGGTATTCAAAGTCTCCTGTTGCATCGCTGTTCGGAACCGGCCCATGCTTTGGCTGGTCTAGTCAGGAAGTGTTGGGCTGGATCAACTACGGTGGTGGCCAGGAACTGTTTGATGAGCTTATGGGCAAGCTTGGCTTGAACCTGGTCAGCTTTTTCAACAGCCCAATGCCTGCACAGCCTCTGGGATGGTTCAAAGAAGAAATCAAAGACGCCAGTCAAATGGACGGTTTGAAGTACCGAACTGTTGGTCTTGCTGCTGACGTTCTGCTTGAAATGGGCATGTCCGTCGTGCAACTACCTGGTGGTGAAATCCAGCCTGCGATGAAATCCGGTTTGATCGATGCTGCAGAATTCAACAACCCGACTTCAGATCGTGACTTTGGTATGCAGGATGTTTCCAAGCACTACCACCTGGCGAGCTTCCACCAGTCTCAGGAATTCTTCGAGTGTACCTTTAACAAGAAGAAGTACGATTCACTGTCACCAGAGCTGCAGGCTATTTTGAAGTACGCATCTGAAGCAGAGAATTCTAACTTCTACTGGAACAACACCCGTCGATACGCTGACGATCTTGTTACCTTGCGTGATGAGCAGGGCGTTAATGTGTACCGCACACCAGATAGTGTTATGCAGGCTCAACTTGAAGCCTGGGATAAGGTTGTTGAGCGTATGTCCGGTCAGGACGAATTCTTCGCTAAGGTAATTGACTCACAGAAAGTCTATGCAGAAAGCGTGATGAACTACCTCAACCTGAATCAGCCTGATTACAAACTGGCTTATAAGCACTACTTCGGTTAATTCGTATTTCAAGTTAGTTAGTGCACTACAACGGGAACCCTTTTTGGGTTCCCGTTTTCTATGCAGCACCGTGGGAGCGATTGCGTGACTAAACTGGTATATGCCATTGAGAGTTTGAGTATCTGGGTCGGCCGGGCATTCGGCTGGTGCATACTGATTCTGACTTTATGCGTCACCTATGAGGTGCTTATGCGCTACGGTGGCCCGCAGTTGGAAAGTATGGGCCTTGACGAAAAGTTTGGTATCAAGTTAAGGCCGACTGTTTGGGCTTTCGACATGATGATTCAAATGTACGGCGCGCTTTTTCTGATGGCGGGTGCGTATGCTCTGGCGCAAGACACACACGTTCGTGGTGATGTTTTGTACCGTTTGTTTCCCGTGCGTGTGCAAGCTTTTATTGATTTTATATTGTATCTGTTGTTTTTCTTCCCAGGTGTTATGGCCTTGTGCTGGTTCGGTACCGAAATTGCCCAGGACTCATGGCGTTACAAAGAGGTGAGCTGGAACAGCCCAGCCCGAATCCAGATTTACTTCTTTAAGACACTCATTCCGTTGGCAGGATTTTTATTATTGTTGCAAGGGTTTGCTGAACTAATCCGCGCATGGAAGGCGATGCGTACTGGTGTCTGGATGCCGCGTCTCGATGACGTAAAAGAGACGGAAGATGCGCTTATTGATGATCCGGCTTTGCTTAAACCCGACGCGTAATCGGTTTTAAAGAATAACGAAATTCACCCAAATTACTGAGTAGATGCCACTGTGACCGATCCACAAGTTGCCATTTTAATGTTATGCCTGTTCATCTTTATGGTGATGCTGGGCTTTCCGATTGCGTTTACGCTACTGGCCATGGGCGTTGGCTTTGGGTATTACGCATATTATCAAGCCGGATCGATTGAAACGTTCTCGGATATTTTTAGCAATCAGATTTTCTACTTACTGAATCAGAATACCTATTCGGTTATGGAGAACGACACACTGGTTGCCATACCGCTGTTTCTGTTCATGGGCTACGTCGTCGAACGGGCAAATATTGTCAACCGACTTTTCTCCTCATTGAATCTGGCAGCCAGAAACCTGCCGGGTTCAATGGCCATAGCTGCGTTGATTACCTGCGCCGTGTTCTCAACCGCCAGCGGTATTGTGGGCGCTGTGGTAACGCTAATGGGTTTACTGGCCTATCCGGCCATGGCTGAAGCGAATTACCGCAAAGATTTTGCTTCAGGTGTTATTTGCGCTGGTGGTACGCTGGGTATATTGATACCGCCGTCGATCATGTTGATTGTCTACTCGGCTATAGCAGAGCTGTCTCCGCTCAGGCTCTACGCTGCGGCAGTGTTCCCAGGACTGTTACTAGCTGGGTTTTATATCGTGCATGTGATTATCCGGGTTTACCTGAACCCATCAATTGCACCCAAGCCCATTGTTGACCCTGGTATTTCAAACGCAAAAATTATGTGGCAGTTGGTTACTTCTTTCCTGCCATTGACCTTGCTGATCATGCTGGTACTGGGTTCTATCCTGGGTGGGTTTGCAACGCCCGCTGAAGCCGCCGCCATGGGTGCGATGGGCGGCTTGGTACTGGCCATACTGTATCGATCTTTAAGTTGGACCAAATTAAAAGAGTCGGTTTATCTGACTGCCAAGGCTACCGCGATGGTGTGCTGGCTTTTTGTGGGTTCGTGGACCTTCGCGTCCATCTTCTCCTATCTCGGCGGGCATGACATTATTGAGCACTGGGTATTGGCAATGGATTTAAAACCATGGCAATTCCTTGTGCTTGCACAGCTGATTATCTTTTTGTTGGGCTGGCCGCTGGAATGGTCGGAAATTCTGATTATCTTTGTACCTATCTTTTTGCCAATGCTCGATACATTTGGTGTTAACCCCTATTTCTTTGCAATGCTGGTTGCGCTGAACCTGCAAACATCCTTTCTGACACCGCCCATGGCGATGTCCGCCTACTATCTGAAAGGTGTATTGAAGGATCAGATTGAGCTAATGGATATATTCAGGGGCATCATGCCGTACCTGGGTATCGTTATCTTCACTATGGTATTAATGTATGCGTTTCCAGGTATTGCGCTTTGGCTTCCAGACAAATTGTTTGGCGAGTACATCCCTTAGGTGGAAAACGATAACTCCATTCGTACCGATACAGCGCGCCAGTGTATTGAGCACATAAAAACAGGCGCGCTGACCTCGGAAGAGTTGGCGACGCACCTGTTTTCGCTGATTGACAAAGACGAACCCGAACTGCACGCATGGGCCAAACTCGATAAGTCAAAGGTGTTGGCTCACGCCTCCATGCTTGATGATGTTCGTCGTAAAGGCGAACCACTGGGTAAATTGCACGGGATACCGGTTGGCTTAAAAGATATTTACGACACCACTGACTATCCGACTGAATTCGGTTCTGCCATTCACAAGGGGCGCCAACCTGAAACCGATTGCTGTGTAGTTGAAAAATTGAAAGAGGCCGGTGCATTGGTCATGGGTAAAACAGTAACAACTGAGTTTGCCTTCATGCATCCATCGGATACTCGAAACCCGCATAACAAACAACACAGCCCTGGTGGCTCGTCAAGCGGTTCCGCCGCCAGCGTTGCAGCCGGCCACGTACCCTTATCGGTTGGCTCTCAAACTAACGGCTCGGTTATTCGTCCGGCATCGTTTTGCGGAGTTTATGGTTTTAAACCAAGCAGTGGCATTATTTCGCGTCGGGGAGTTTTGCAGACATCTGAAACGCTCGATCAAGTCGGTGTGTTCGGCCGTGATGTTGGTGATATTGCACTGCTTGTTGATGCGATTTCGGGGTATGACCGATCGGATGCAGCGAGTTATCTTGCGCCAAAGCCGGGCATGTTGGCTGGCTATTTGTCGGAAGCGCCGGTTCCGCCAACGCTTGCCTGGATTGATATGCCTTATGCAGACCGATATACGGCCGACGCCACCGAGGCATTTGACGAACTACTGGATGCACTTGGCGGTTCTGTAGAGCGTGTACCTGCACCAAAATCATTTTCAGCCTTGTTGCCTTGTCATAAAATCATTCACGAATATGAAATTGTGCGGGCACTTGATTCACAAATTTCAAGTGAGTGGGAAGCTATCAGCGACACAATAAAACCCACATTACTCGAAGCGAAGAAACACACCGATGAAGCCTATCGCGAAGCATTGGATATTCGGCAAGCAGCAGAAGAGTGGTTCGCTACTTTTTTCCATGATTACGATGCCATTGTTACACCTTCTGCCGTTTCTGAAGCACCGCTTATGGGCAGTACCGGCGATCCTGTTTGCTGCACGATCTGGACTCTGTGCGGTTTACCCTGTATTAGCATGCCGTTACTGCAAGGTATAAATGGGTTGCCCCTGGGAGTACAACTGGTGGGTGCGAAAAGGCGTGATGACCGACTTTTAAGAACAACCAGACATGTGTTGCAACAGTTGCACAACTCATAGTTCGAGGACAAAAAGATGATTTCAAGAAGGCTCAATATTATTACCGGACTAATTGCGCTGATCATGGTAGGTACGTTTACTCTCGGATTGGCTAAAAGTATTTCCGAGGGTTTTGCAGGGTTTATAGGGTTTGGTGGTGGGCTGCCGGTAACCTGCATAGTGATCTTTGTCCTTTCACTCGCTGTGTATGACTGGTACGACACCGCGATTAGAAAGAAGAAGTGATTAAAAACCACCAGTTTTTATTTCTTTTAATACTGTTGGTTATAACTGGATTAAAAAATGAGTAAGCCCAGACTATGGATCACTCGTAAGTTATCGGACAACACAGAAGCAAGAGCAAAGCGCGACTACGACGTTGTATTGAACCCGTCCGATGCACTAAGTACGGCAGATGATATTGTCCGCATGAGTGCTGAAGTGGATGCCATCATTCCCTGTCATTCAGAAGTGTTTGATGAGGCAACGGTATCCAGACTTGATAACAGACTAAAGATCGTTGCTAATCACTCGGTGGGTGTAGATCATTGCGATCTGAACGCGTTTGCCAAAAAAGGCATTTGTGTGACCAATACACCGGATGTACTCTCTGATGCAACAGCAGAGATTGCGATGCTTTTGTTGCTCGGTGCTGCTCGACGTGCAGCCGAGGGTGATGCCATGGTACGTGGTGGTGATTGGCAATCCTGGAGTCCCTCCTTCATGGTGGGCACGCAGGTAACGGGTAAACGTCTGGCCATCATTGGTATGGGGCGCGTAGGGCAGGTTATGGCAAAACGCGCAACCGGATTTGATATGCAGGTGCACTATCACAGTCGGAACCGTCTGGAGTCCGACAAAGAGCAGGGTGCGACCTATCACTCATCGCTTGAATCCCTGTTGTCTAATGCTGACTTTCTTAGTCTGCATTGTCCGGCTACTGATCAAACCAAAGGGTTGATTAACAAGGACACGCTGGCGATGTTGCCAGATGGTGCCATTTTGGTGAACACGGCCAGAGGTGCGTTAGTCGATGAGGCTGCACTTCTCGATGCGCTTGAGTCAGGTAAGCTTGCTGCGGCCGGTCTGGATTGTTTTGCAACTGAACCGGGTGGTAATCCGTTGTTTGCATCGCATAAGAACATCATGATGCTCCCGCACATTGGTAGTGCAACTTTTGAGACTCGTGATGCCATGGGTTTTCGTGCACTGGATAATCTTGACGCTTTCTTTGCAGGCATTAAACCGACAGACAAGCTTGTGTAGTTTGTAGTCACTATGTCTGAAAACAAAAACATATTTACTCCAGTCGAACAAGTACCACGATACAAACTGGTAGCGCAGCAAATAGCCGAGCTGATCACCTCTGGTCAGCTGGCACCTGAATCCAAAATGCCCACAGATCGCGAACTGGTTGATCTGCTCGGTGTCAGCCGTGCAACTGTGCGTGAGGCCATCATTGCATTGGAAATAACTGGATATATCGAAAACCGATTTGGTGCGGGCGCTTATGTTTGTGGCATACCACCTGCTGCGGGTGCGTTGTCGGCGGTGTCAGGCCCAGGGCCGTTCGAGCTACTTGAAGCGCGGATGGTACTCGAAGGTGAAATTGCCTTTCTTGCCTCTCAGTTGATTACAAAAAAGCAGCTGCGTTATCTTGAACAATGCAACATCGAAATGAAACGGGAAAAGGTGGAAGTCGTTTCTGGCGGAAAGTCAGATCAGGAGTTTCACGTGCATATTGCCAGAGCAACAGAAAATACCGCTTTAATAAAAATGGTATCGGAATTCTGGCGTGAACGCACGCGATTGCCGATGTGGGTGCGGATGCACCGGCGAATTGGAGACGATACAGACATTCTTGAACAGCTGGTATTCGAGCATGAAACTGTGGTATCAGCATTGCATGCAAGAGACGCTGAGCTAGCGAAAGAAACCATGCAGGGACATATTGCCAGTTTTGGCAAGTCCTTATTAGAGAGGTGGGACGGACTTGAAGAAAATCAGAAAGAACATGTGGTTCCGCCTAGTGAACGCCTTGTCCGTCAACTACGTTAGGCTTATTTGTTTGGCGGTTGGCATTGCCTTCCTGGTCGGCAGTGCGAATGCTGACGATTCGACAGCCCACGAAAATCAGCTAACAAACATATATAAGCTATCCGGTGTAGAAGCGCACCTTGGTTGGGTCCTGTCAACGGTTCAGCAGGAATCTGAACAAGCGCATCAAAATTGCGAATCGCAGGATGATATTCCCGACTTGCAAAAAACACTAAACGAACTCCTGTCGCTTGAGTCTTTGCGCGCTAGTTTTAAGGCAGAGTTGAAAGAGCGTACGACGCGTGATCAACGAAACGAGATAATAGCGTGGGCAAACAGCTCGGCCGGGCAACTGATTCATAAGGTGGAAGCTGAATCAATCAACATTGACCAGGCTCAGTTTGAAAAACTGTATGCGGCCTATCAGACATCAGACAAAAACACTGACGAACGCAATCTACGCATGAGAAATATGCTCGCAGATACCGGCGCAGTGTATTTCATATCTGCGATTAACACTGAAACGTCTGCGCTTGTTGCAATGGCGAGTGTGTGCTCTGGTTCAGTCGATAATATTGGAGCTGCAGAAGCTGTCATCAGGGACGAGAGGGGGGCCGAACCCTTGTACCGCAGTTTTATGCGTCAGGAGTTAATTCTTCCTTCGTCTGTTGTTTATCAGTCCGTATCTGATGCTGATATTGATGCCTATAGCGAGTTTGCGAAGTCTGAAGCTGGCAACGCTTACTTCTCCGCGTTGATCAAAGGCGGACGCAGCGTTTTAGCTGAGCGTGTCGATACGCTCAAACAGTCTATTCAGTCCATTGATTAGACTGGCTATATTCAGTTTCTGAGCGCTTAAGTTCCACTTAAAGTCAAACAGAACAAAACCGGCGATTGCTTAGGTTGGATAGCCTCGCTAACAATCCAGCGTTGTATCGCGTTCCCACTGGGTCAGGTGGTGAGTGTATTTATTCCACTCGTTATTCTTAAGCTTGATGTAGGCATCGCAAAAATCAGTACCCATGGCCTTTTGGAACGCTTTGTCTTTCTGCAAACACCGTATTGAATCAAGCAGGTTCAGTGGTAGTTTTTTTGCGCCTTTTGCTTTGTGCGCTTCGGTATACATATCGATATCAAGCCGTTTTCCCGGATCGGTTTTATCATTTATTCCAGCAAGACCTGCGGCAAGAACACCTGCCTGCAGTAAGTACGGGTTGGCAGCGCCGTCGGCAAGCCGGAATTCGATACGACCTTCATCCGGAATGCGAACCATATGCGTCCGGTTGTTGCCACCATAGGTGATTGAACTTGGTGACCAGGTTGCTCCGGAGAGTGTTGGAGGTGCATTGATACGTTTGTATGAATTGACGGTCGGGTTCGTTATACTGCTTAACGCTTCGGCGTGGGATATCAAGCCGCCCAGAAAGTGGTAGCCGGTTTGTGATACACCGAGTTCACCTTTTTTGTCATGGAACAGGTTTTTCTTACCGGTTTTATTCCAGACAGAGATATGTACATGACAGCCGTTACCTGTTAAGTCGGTGAAAGGTTTTGGCATGAAGGTCGCGCGTAGTTCATGTTTTTCTGCAATCGACTTGACCATGAATTTGAAAAACGCGTGTTGATCTGCTGTGGTTAGTGCATCGTTAAAGTCCCAGTTGATCTCGAACTGTCCATTCGCATCCTCGTGATCATTCTGATACGGCCCCCATCCAAGCTCAATCATGGTGGTACAGATTTCAGAGATAACATCGTATCGACGCATAATCGCCGACTGGTCGTAACATGGTTTCTCTTGCGTATCGCGCTTGTCTGACACCTTTTCACCATTAGCTGAAATCAGATGAAATTCAGGTTCAACACCGGACTTCATCAACATACCGTTTTCGGCTGCGGTGGCCATGAGGGTTTTAAGCACGTTTCGAGGTGCCTGGGAAACAGGCTCACCATCCATCCACGGGTCGCCCGCAATCCATGCGACTTCTGGTTTCCAGGGTAATTGAATCACTGAGTCGGCATCGGGCATGACAAACATATCCGGGTGAGCCGGAGTCATATCGAGCCAGGTGGCGAAGCCTGCAAAGCCTGCGCCCGACTTTTGCATATCACCAACGGCCTGAGCCGGTACCAGTTTGGCGCGCTGGATGCCGAACAGGTCGGTAAAGTTAAACAAAAAGAACCGTACACCTTTGTCTTTGGCAAATTTGGCTAAGTCCGACATGCTGTCTCCCGTGTATTGATTAGTCTATTCTGGATTGTCTTTGTATCACTGTGATTCAGTACATTGCATTATCACTGTGCAGACCACCGTAACGTTTAATTCTGACCTGGTATCCAGCTTGTTCCCGACAATGGCACCTGTGCCATGGCGGATGCTTCAACCGTAAGCGCAACCAGATCTTCAGGTTCAAGATTATGAACATGACTCTTGCCACAGGCCCGGGCAATGGTTTGTGCTTCCAGTGTCATCACTTTCAAGTAGTTCGCAAGTCTGCGTCCGGCCATTTCGGGGTTGAGTCTTGCTGATAATGTCGGGTCTTGTGTGGTTATTCCGGCTGGGTCCTGACCTTCATGCCAGTCATCGTAAGCACCGGCGGTGGAACCGAGTTTCTGATAGTCGTCTTCGTACTGTGGATGATTATCTCCGAGTGCTATGAGTGCTGCAGTTCCGATTGATACAGCGTCTGCGCCGAGTGCCAGCGCCTTGGCAACATCGGCACCGTTACGAATACCGCCCGATACTATTAATTGCACTTTTCTGTGCATGTCCATATCTTGCAAGGCTTGCACAGCAGGTCGAATGCAGGCAAGCGTAGGCTGGCCAACGTGTTCAATAAATACATCCTGTGTTGCCGCAGTTCCACCTTGCATGCCGTCAACCACGATGACATCAGCACCGGCTTTAATGGCCAACGCGGTGTCATAGTAGGGGCGAGCTCCACCGACTTTTATGAAAATCGGTTTTTCCCAGTTGGTGATTTCGCGTAGTTCCAAAATTTTGATTTCCAAATCATCCGGTCCGGTCCAATCGGGGTGACGACAAGCCGAGCGCTGATCAATGCCTTTTGGCAGTGTTCGCATGGACGCAACGCGGTCGGATATTTTCTGTCCCATTAACATGCCGCCACCACCGGGCTTCGCTCCCTGACCAACAACAATTTCAATTGCATCGGCTTTACGAAGGTCATCCGGATTCATGCCGTAACGCGATGGCAGATACTGATAAACGAGCAATGCAGAATGCTCACGTTCTTCAGGGGTCATGCCGCCGTCGCCCGTGGTCGTTGATGTGCCGGCTGCATTCGCACCACGTCCCAACGCTTCTTTTGCCTGACCAGAGAGTGAGCCAAAGCTCATGCCGGCAATGGTTATCGGAATGTCCAGCTTTAATGGTTTGCTCGCGTGTCGATCTCCTAGTGTTACGTCAGTCCCACATTGTTCGCGATAGCCTTCCAAAGGATAACGCGACATTGAAGCACCAAGAAACAGTAGATCATCGAAGTGCGGCAGTTTGCGCTTGGCCCCACCGCCGCGTATGTCGTAAATGCCAGTGCTTGCAGCTCGTCTTATTTCGGACAACGTGTATTCATCGAACGTCGCTGAGTAACGTGGTGTCGTTTGGGGTTTCGTTTTCATGGATAGTCTATTATCGATTTGTTTTTGGTGCCTGTGCAGTTGTTAAACGCACCCACTAGTAATCACCAGCATTGTCCGGATGAAAATTGTAAAGTGTTCGTGCAGAACCATAACGTTTGAAGCTGCCAGCATCGGCGTCCATATTGGCGCTTTTTAAAAGCTTGCTCAGCGCATCAAGGTGTTCTGCATCCATGGTTTTTTCTTCGCAGTCTGCACCGAGACTTTCAACCGAGCCTCGAACATAAATATTTGCCTCATAGATTGAATCGCCAAGAGCTTCACCTGCATCACCGCAAATGACGAGATTACCGGCTTGAGCCATAAACCCAGACATGTGGCCAACCGACCCCCCAACAACGATGTCGACCCCTTTCATCGAGATTCCGCAACGCGATGATGCATCTCCCTCGATAATAAGTAACCCACCGTGTGCTGTTGCACCGGCGGACTGACTGGCATTACCGGTAACTCTGACAGTACCTGACATCATATTTTCCGCCACACCGACACCGACATGACCTTGCACTGTTACAGTGGCATCTTTGTTCATGCCCGCACAGTAAAAGCCGGCGTGCCCCTCTATAGTCACGTCCAAATTACCTTGCAAACCACACGCGATGGCATGCCCGCCCATTGGGTTGGTAATTGTGTACCTGTTCAGTTCTGCCGATTGCAACGTGGTGTTGACTTCCCTCAGACCGATGGTTTGCAGATCAAGAGTTGTCATCAGGAAAGATCTCCCCAGGCATAGATTGTTTGTGGTTTGGGTTCCCAGATGCTGGCTGTGTTTGAGCCTGGCAGAGTAGCAATAGCGCGATACTCGGTTGCCATTGCGACCCAGTCTTCGGTTTCGGCAAGTACTGCGTGTTTGCATGCGATAGGGTCGCGAAGCACGGCGAACCCGGTTTCGGTACCAACACAAAATGTATAAAACCCGTCTAAATCGACCAATGCCTGATCCAGCGCAGCACGAAGAGAAGCACCTTCTCGAATTTTCAAAGTCATGTAAGCAGCAGCGACTTCTGTATCGTTCTCGGTTTGGAACTCGAGTCCTGACTTTTCCAGTTCCTCACGTAACCGATTATGGTTAGACAAAGAGCCATTGTGAACCAGGCAGAGGTCTGCACCGGTTGCAAACGGATGGGAGCCCGCTGTGGTAACCGCACTCTCGGTTGCCATTCGTGTGTGTCCAATCATGTGCGTGCCGTTGGCTGACTCAAGGCCGAAACGCTCGTAAACATCGTCTGGCAAACCAACTTCTTTGAAAATTTCCAGGCTTGAGCCAGACCCGACAAGCCTGACTCCCGGATGTTGCTCCTTGAGCCAATCTCGAACCGTTTTTTCCGGCGCGTCAGTGACCAGAATGGCGTGCGTGTCTATCTGTTGAATACGACTCTTGCATTTTGCTTGCTCGGCAAGCTCGTCGCTTAACTGTTGCCATTGGTATTGTGCGTGATCGTGAGCCAATGAGTACTTGACTTCTGAACCTGTTACCGGGTTTCTGTAGATCGCAACGCCAGCAGAATCTGGTCCTCGACTCTTCATTTCCGAGAGCATGGGCTGAAACAGTCTGCCCAGCTGGGGGCGAAGGCTTTCGTTCTTTAAATACAGTCCTACGATACCGCACACAGGCTGGCTCCAAATGATGTCTTTTATAGTTTGCGACGCTATCATGCCGTGGCTTATCATTCAATTCAATGCTTACCCGGCTGAGTCGTATTTGAATACACAGACCCATTTATTTTTGGCCTCCGCGCTGCTTTGTCAACCGGCAACTGTGGGTGTCGCAAGCCAGTTGAGTGGCAAGCGATTGATACCGGCCAATAAAATGGTCAACATCGCCATACTGATGGGCGCTATTGCACCAGATGTGAGCCTGTTCATCATGTTTGGGCAGGCCAAAATCAGAGGGATTGCTGACGAGGTGATCTGGAAAGATCTGTACTATTCGAATTTCTGGCAGGAAGCAGGGGCAATCACCAATTCAATACCTATGTATCTTGGTTTCGCGATTATCGGACGATTGCTCGGTGGTCGTTTAAGCACAAATCAACTACCGTATTCTGATCCCTTGGTAACAGGGTATTCGCTGTTCGGCAAGTTGATGTTGTATTTCTCGATTGCGGCCTTATTGCATTGCATCACCGATTTACCGTTACATTTTGATGATGGTCATGCGCATTTCTGGCCCTTTAGCGATTGGATATTTCAATCTCCAGTATCGTATTGGGATTCCAATCACTATGCGTTGTACTGGCAACCAATAGAGATGATGATTGGACTGGTTTGTATCGTGCTACTCTTACGAAGGTTCACATCGGTTTGGCTAAGAGTCGCTGTCGTATTGGGCTTCTTGTCTTACGGCGCTCTGGCAGTTTTCTGGTCGATTTCCATAAGTTAACAGTGGATGCATTGCCAAACTATTGGATATTGACAGTGAAACGTGTTTCTAAAATAAATATAGCCGGGCATGAATGAAGTCATTCTGATTTCGATAGTCGCAACCTATTTCATCGCTGGTTTGATAAAAGGCACTTTAGGAATTGGTTTTCCAACCGCAGCTATAGCTTTAACCGCCATTGTACTCGACGCCAGAACTGCCATAGCCACTGTTGTCATACCAATGTGTTTGATAAACGCCTGGCAAATATTTCGCACTGGTCACTTGTTTGACGTCATAGTGGTTCATTGGCGGTTAGTTACAAGTATGGTAATTTTTATCGCTGTGTTTTCAGTTCTCTCAGTTGAAGTGCCCATACGTGGGCTCACGCTAATGCTGGGTGTTGCCATTACGATTTTTGCTGTTTTCAGTCTTTGGAAGGCGCCGCCGGTACTTCCAGATCAATATAATCATAGCGCTCAGTGGGCGGCAGGTGCGGTTTCTGGAGTAATGGGCGGCCTTGCAGGTATCTGGGCTCCTCCAATTATTGTCTATCTGACATCCCGTCGTGTCAGTACGGCTCAATTCATACAAATTGTTGGTGTACTGCTGTTTATTGGCAGTACCATTCTGCTGGCGGGGTACATACGCAATGGTATGATTCACGCAGGTAATGCGTTGTTTTCAACAACATTGTTGTTACCTGCCATAGCAGGCTTCACTGTAGGTGAGTGGCTACGCAGGAAACTGGCAAACGATATTTTTCAAAAGCTGGTGCTGCTGTTTTTTTTAATACTTGGTTTGAACTTTATTCGCCGCGCAATTTTCATGTAACGAAATTTATAAACACAGCTGTATGACGAACCCACTGGATATATGTTTCGAAGATGATCATCTGCTGGTCGTAAATAAGCCAGCAGGTGTTTTATCGCAGCCCGGTAAAACAGTTGATGGTTCTATGGCTACGCAAATCCGCGATGCCTACCCGCATGCAGATGGTCCCATGCTTGTGCACCGGCTTGACATGGATACCTCCGGATTGATGGTGTTTGCCAAAACAGCCGGGGTTCATCGAGATTTGCAACAACAATTTGAACATCGAAAAATAAGCAAACGCTATACCGCTGTTTTAACAAAATCGCCTGATGCAGTTGGTGGTCAAATCTCGCTGCCGCTGAGGCTGGATTTGGAAAATCGTCCTGTGCAGATTGTGTGTTTCGAGCACGGTAAATCTGCCACAACACTGTGGACGAGTGTTCGAGGAGAGTCTACTTACCAAACGGATGACGCACGCGTTTACTTCACGCCGATCACGGGAAGAACTCACCAACTCCGGGTGCATGCAGCCAACATTTATGGACTGAATACACCGATTGTTGGAGATCGACTATACGGGCAGGAAGCGAGCCGACTTATGCTTCATGCTGATCGACTTGGTTTTTGGCATCCTGTAACTAATGAGCGGGTTCAGGTGATTAGCCAGGCGCCGTTTTAATTGCTGCAAACCGAAATCCATTTTGTTTCGTAATATTCAAAAAAGTTGAGACTCTTCGGCACATGAAAAACTTTATTATTGCCTATTTAGCCACATTGGTTAGTTTTCTGGTGATAGATGCTATCTGGCTGGGGCTAATAGCAAAAAAATTCTATGCGAACCAGCTTGGGCCGCTAATGAGAGAGGACATTCTGTTTCTTCCTGCTGGTATATTTTATTTATTTTATGCAGCTGGAATTGTGCTGCTGGCTGTCAGGCCAGACCAGCCCGGTCACTCTATAATAAGCGTTGCGTTCTACGGTGCGGTTATTGGTTTTATTGCTTATGGCACCTACGATGCCACTAACCTGGCAACACTGAAAGACTGGCCCGTTTTGATGAGTGCAGTCGATTTAGTTTGGGGAATATGTATTTCAGCGGTTGTCGCGGTCGCCGGCGCTGTAGCTATTAATAAATTTGGTGTTTGAGTTTGGTGTTGTGAGTTTGGTGATTATGCTTGTTCGCGCTTAGTCAGTTATACGCTTCGCTATATTGTTTGCTTACGATGAGAGGCAGCCAATTGGGAATACCAATGACCGCTTTGCTTAATCGTTCTTTGCTGAGTCTCATAATCAACGTGAACAAGACCAAATCTCATGGTGTAGCCTTCAGCCCATTCAAAGTTGTCCATCAGACTCCAGGCGAAATACCCCAGAACAGGAATATTATTTTCGCAAGCTTTGGCTACTGCTTCAATATGTTCTTTTATGTATTGCAAACGCTCGGTGTCTTCCACCTCGCCATTTACTGGTTCATTGTTATAACAGGCGCCGTTTTCAGTAATGTAGCAGGCCGGCAGTTTGTACCGATCGTATATATTGATTAATAAATCATAGAACGAATCTGCACTGACCTCCCAGCCTATGTCTGTTCTGGTTACGGTGTCATCCATCGGTGCTTCTTTTGTGCGCGGATACTTTGCGTTGGAGGAAGCTTCGTTTATGACTCGGCTTGGGGTGTAGTAGTTCAGGCCCCAGAAGTCCAGAGGTTGATTGATGATCGTTAAATCTTCCTGCCATGCTTGTGGTAGTTCATGTCCGAGTACATCTATAAACTCAGACGGGTAGTTACCTTGAAACAGTGGTTCCATGAAAATGCCGTTGTGAAAAATTTCATGACGGCCGCGCGCTTGCTTATCTTCCTGTGTATCGGAACCTGCATAAACGGATTGTAGATTAAGCACAATTCCGGTTGAGAGTGCTGGATTGACGGACTTTATTCTTTGTACCGCCATGCCGTGGCCAAGATGCTGGTTATGAACGGTTTTCAATGCCAGAGATAAATCTTTTTTGCCTGGTGCGTGCACACCATACAAGTAACTAAGTATTGAAGAGCACCATGGTTCATTAAACGTGGTTATGGATGCCAAACGATCACCAAACCGGCTTGTCATTAGCTCAGCATAATTTGCAAAGGCTTCTGCAGTGCCGCGTTCGGTCCAGCCACCGGTCTCGTATAGCGCAAGCGGCAAATCCCAATGGTAAAGCGTTGCGAAGGGTTGCAAGCCGCGTTCGAGGCACCCGTCAATTAGACGATCGTAAAAAGCCATGCCTTTTTCATTAACGTTCCCGCGACCATCGGGTAGTACACGTGACCAGGAAAATGAAAATCGATAGGCGTCTACATTCAGTGACTTTATCAAGTCAAGATCAGAACGCCACAACCGGTAGTGGTCGCAAGCTATATCACCGGTGTCGTTGTTAACCACTTTGCCGTCGGTATGGGAGAAATCATCCCATATGGATGGACCACGACCATCGACGTCGGCTGAACCTTCAATTTGATAGGCGGCTGTTGCAACACCGAATAAAAATGAATCCGGTAAATTTGGTCCGTTAAGGCTGGTCTTTAGCATAGTCGTCTTGTGGACTCGTCTTTTGTATAGCATGCGTGACACGCTGTGGTTCCGCCAATTATGGCTACTGCGGCTCGAAACGGTGGAGCCAGAGCTGATTTTTCGGCAATTATTTGTTAGCGTTGACGAACTTTTTCACGGGTTTGCGCTGCAATCGGTAGCGCCTGTCCATCGTTCTTGTTTTGTTTGATCCGGCTCTGCCTGTTGATTGTAGTTATCTTCAGGCAACCTGCCCATAAGGCTACCAGTATGCGAATTGATTCGATACGTTATCTGCATAATTGTCACTTACTTGAATACCGAACGTCAGTGACAGTTCCTCCAAAACTTATTCTGTCCTATTTTCTTGTGCTCATCACACTGATATTTCTGTCAGGGTGTGCGACAGTGACAAAAAATCCGGTAACCGTTGCAGTCAAGCCACTCGATGAGCAGTTTCGTGGAGATATGGTCAGTGACCTGCTGTCGTTGCTTCCGCAAATACTGGAGCCACTGAACAGTACTATTCAGGTTAGCGATACTGAATCAGGCAATGCAGAGGCCGCAGTGCAACGATTGGTTGATCTGGGATATGGCATACAACGCGTTGACGCAGATCAGGGCAGTCACTTTTTGTACTTAACAGATTTGCCTGCATCACAAGGCGACGTATCTGGTAGCGTCCGTCTAAGGCTCGCCATTGGTGATCTGGAATTCACTCGCTCGTATCGAATAATTGAGTCTAACGCCAACATAGATTCAGCCAGCCTCGCTTGGCGCGGTGGGCAGGCAGTTATTCCGGTTGGTTCTCTAAAAGTCGCCGGTACTCGGCAGACATTGCTGCTCTCCGGAATTAATATTCAGCTAGCCCAGAATAATGTATCAGACAAAGTTGGGGAAGTTGCTCCGGGATTGGTGGAATTCGCTGCATTAGCGCCAATTGATGGTGGCATTCCTACCATATCACTTATTACCGAAGATCTCGTTCAGCGTGTGGCGGACACTGCAACAGCCGGGCCTGATCTTGCCAGCCTTAATGCAGGAAACGATAATTTTGGCAATCTGTTTAATGGTGGTCCGAGTGAGTTCAGAACGGTTCTTGATGACTACAACCGTATTATTCGAGAGTTTATTATCTTCCCTAACGACTCTCAATTCCTTGGTAAGCAAGGCAAACGGACAGTAAAAAAACTGGTTAATCGATACTCCGAGAATTCAGATCTGTTCGGTATCATCGGTTGTAGTAATGGTCCAACCAGCCTTGCCATCGGTAACGAAGGTCTTGCCATGGGGCGAGCGCAGCGCATTGCTGAGGAGTTGATAGCCGCAGGTATTTCGCGTGAAAAAGTGTTGGATGAAGGCTGTTGGTCGCCCACAACTGATGCCCCTGGATTTCCAAACCGGGGTGTTGTTGTAGATTTATGGCGGAGGGCAGGTTAATGAGGTCGTTTCCGTTCTTTATAGTTACGTTGGCATTGTTGTTAAGCGCATGCCAACTACAAAAGGTTGAGCGTAACGATAGTCTGTACATACCACGATTGGGCGGCAATGCTGCCGTAATTGCAGAAACGCCTGTAGCTGAACTCCGACAGCTGCAGCTCATCTCCACCAATCTGGTATCAGCTCTGGTGCAAATCCCGGAAATGCAGGTTGGCACAGCCACTCTCCAGGTTTCCCGGCCTAAGACCGCTTTTGGCAATACCTTGGTTCGAGCGCTTGAAGATGCTGGTTTTGGCATCCAGCGGGTTACCGCAGACCAAGGTTTGCATTACGTTACGTACGGAAAAAGATTCGCTGAGACAGAAGCAGGCCCAGTGACCGATTTCAGTATTTCAGTTGGTGAAATAGAGGTAAGGCGAGAATACGACATTACCGATCGAGGCGTGTTTCCGGCATCACTGTTACTGGTAAGTGGTACCCGTAGCATTGTCGATATAGACCTGAACGATAATATTTTTGCTGAGCAGGGTGGAACGGGAGATTCGTTTATTTCTGGAGTTGGCAGCGATTCGATCGATGCTCCGTCAACCGATATCGATACGGTAACGGTAAATGATTATGATGTCACACCAGTTGATAAGCGCACAACTCAAGGCAATATTTTAAGCTCGGCCAGACAACAACTTTACGCCAGAGACAGTGCGAACAATCCGATTGATCTGGAAGATTACGATCAGCTGCGGCGAACTGTGTTGATTTTTGAGGATCAGAATTCTGTTGTAATGGGACGCGGCAATAAGCAGGCAATACGCTTGCTTGCCAGGGATTATGTTGACGGTGATGTTTTCTCAATCGTTGCCTGTACCGATGCTGATGGAAAGAATCAGGAGTCGCTTATTAGAGGTATTCGCGTTGAGGAAGAGTTTGTCAGTCATGGCATTAGCTCGGAAGCTGTGCAAATAGAGCCCTGTATCCGGGTCAGCTACCGGCATAGTTCGGACGATTCACCCGTGGCGGTTTCAGTTGTTCAATACCGTAGCCTTTAGAATCCATCTGCTGAAGTTAAAGGCAATGCTTCCATTTACTGCAATGAACACTTGTTCACCTGCACGACAATACGGCTCCGCAGAAATTTGACTCAAATTTTCATGAAAAAACTGATTGCAATTGTGTTCTTTTTGATTACCTCAAGTCCGGCCAATGCTTTTCTGGTTACTGACTTTGAAGGGATGCGTGTTGACGTAAAAG
This sequence comes from uncultured Granulosicoccaceae bacterium, assembly GCA_937981955.1. Taxonomy (GTDB): domain Bacteria; phylum Pseudomonadota; class Gammaproteobacteria; order Granulosicoccales; family Granulosicoccaceae; genus Granulosicoccus. The sequence goes on along the minus strand of CALJNA010000063.1, from coordinate 12,671 downwards.
ACTATATTGGTGACGGCCGCTGGACTGTGGTCATGCTGTGGCAATTAAATTGTGTGCCCTGCGAGCTACACAAACCTGTTGTGGAAGCGTTTCATCAAAAACACAAGGCATCAAACGCACATGTACTTGGACTGGTAATAGATGGTCACGAGTATATGTCGCAAATTCAGCAATTTGTTGACAAGCAACCAACCATTTTCCCCAGTCTTGTTGTTTTTGGAGATGTATTTAGTCAACAAATCAAAGAAGAAACGGGTAAACACTTTCCCGCAGCACCTGGCTACATCGTCTATGCACCTGATGGTGAGCTTAAGCTGGCAATCAATAATATCGTAGAAGTAGAACAGCTCATTGGGTATCTGGAATCGCAGTTTTAGCAATGGCTTGCTGCATCTAAGGGAATAAATGGCAACAAATTATGTATAAATTAAAGTTATCTCGACCGACTCTTGTTTCAGGTCTGCAACATTGTGCTGTGGGTCTTGTGGTTTGTGTATGCAGTTTGTTTTCGGTATCTGCATACAGCCAGTCAGCCACGCTTGCCCAGGTGAAAGAACGCGGTGCAGTAAAATGTGGTGTGAACTCAAATTTGAAAGGCTTTGCTCAAGCCAATAGTCTTGGAGACTATTCAGGACTTGATGCCGATTTTTGTCGCGCAGTCGCCAGCGCGGTGTTCAACGATCCAACGGCTGTTGAGTTCGTACCTTTGTCATCGTCAGAACGTTTTACTGCCATTGCATCTGCTTCAGTCGATGTACTTGCCCGTAATACGACATGGACAATGTCGCGAAATGTTGACTATGGTGAGTTTGTGGGTGTGAACTATTACGATGGGCAGGGTTTTATGGTTCCCAAGCGTTCGGGAATAAGAAGTGCTCTGGAGTTAAGTAACAGGCCCATTTGTGTGGAAAAGGCAACCACCACAGAATTAAATGCGATCGACTTTTTCACTGTAGCCAAAATGCGGTACAAGCCAGTGTATTTTGACAACAACGACCAAGTCCGAACTGCCTATGATAATGGCGATTGTGTTGCTTTAACGACTGATCGTTCGGCTCTGGCTGCCGAACGAGCAACTCTGAAACAACCTGATGCGCACCTGGTTCTGCCTGAAGTCATCTCCAAAGAACCTCTGGGGCCGATGGTTCCCAAAGGGGATACGGCCTGGGGTAACCTGGTTCGCTGGTCGTTAAACTGCATGATAAACGCGGAAGAAATGGGTATATCGAGTGTAAACATTGGACAATATGCCAATAGTACGAATCCTGCAGAACAGCGACTGCTCGGTACAGAGGGTGACTTTGGACCTCAACTTGGCGTTAGTCTGACGTGGTGTGCGAACATTATTTCGCACATTGGTAACTACGCTGAATCATATGAGCGTAATGTCGGAGAAAACACGGCACTAGGATTGAAGCGTGGCGTCAACCGGCTATGGACTGATGGTGGTTTGTTATATGCACCACCTATACGGTAAGTCAGTAAATATTTTTTATTGATGTTTCCACTGCGTGTAAAAACGATTCGGCCGAAGAAGTCGGTGAGAGCAGTAAGTACTGATCGTCAGCTTCACAAAGAATAATCACCGCTAAATGCTCCATACTGGTTCGGGTAACGCAATCCTGTTTGAACACAGACGGGTGCAAGTCAACAGGGCATATGCGTTCCAGAGCACGGCGTGACATTGACCCACTCAATCGCAAAGCCGCCCAACTATCTGACTGGTCCGTGATATAAGCCGATGCACCCAGGTTTGGTCTTGCGTCTTTGCTTAAATCTGCTCCAACGAGTAAAAAAGCCTGATCAGCTTGCAAACCCAATAGCTGGACCTTAGCACTTTCGTTAACGGTATATCGACCGGTTTCGGGCCATGCTATGCCAAGTACATCGTTGATTGATCTCAGTGCGGCATCCGGTTGAATAGCCAGGCCGATTGAATAAATCGACAGATCAACCATCTCGCTTAGAGTAGTATCGCCGAACTGCTGATGATATTTGTTTAGAGGCGAAGTTGCCTGCAGCGTTATATTAGCCACGTAAGCGTTCTCCTTCAGGGTCAATGAAGTGGGGTGAAACGATTTCCACCTCAGTTGTTCCGCCGCGCAGCGGGTCTGCAGCTATTACGATATCACCCATGCGGTCCTGACCACGTTGAATAAATCCAAGACCAATTGAGCATTCAAGTGACGGTGAGTACGCGACCGACGTCATCCAGCCCTCGTCATTTTCGGTGTTGGCCTCATTGCCTTTACTAACAAAGTGAGCTCCCGCACTGAGTGAGACAGATTTATTGGTTGGCATGAAACCGACCAAGGCCAAATCGTTCTCGGTGTTCATTCCTTCACGCTCAGACAAGGTGTTTCCAATGCTGTCTTTTTTCTTCGACACCATACGGCCAAGACCAATGTTTGCCGCAGTGGTTTGTCCGTTTAATTCGTTGCCTGCGGCGTGTCCTTTTTCGATACGCATAACACCCAGTGCTTCGGTTCCGTAAGGAACAGCCTGGAATTCTTCACCGGCTTTTATTAATGCATCCATCATAGAATTCCCATAGCGAGTGGGTACCGCTATCTCATATGCCAGCTCACCCGAGAAGGAGATACGGAACAGTCGACCCGGGGTTCCACCGCAAATCGATATTTCGCCACACGCCATAAACGGAAAGGACTCATTGTCGATGGGTGTGTCTGCATCAACCACTTTTTGCAGCAGCTTGCGGGCGTTGGGACCAGCCACGGCAAACTGCGCCCACTGTTCTGTGGCTGAGATCAATTGAACATCCAGATTAGGCCACAGGCACTGTCGACAGAATTCCATATGTCGGAACACTCCAACCGCATTGGCAGTTGTTGTGGTCATAACGAAATGGTTTTCACCCAGTCGCGCTGTGGTTCCATCGTCCATCAATATACCGTCTTCGCGCAACATGATGCCGTAGCGCACTTTGCCCACAGCCAGGGTTGCAAACGTGTTGGCGTATACACGGTTCAAAAATTCTCCAGCATCTTTTCCCTGAACATCAATTTTTCCCAGTGTGCTGACATCACATATACCCACCGAGTTACGCGTCTGTGTTACTTCACGATCGACACTTTCACGCCAGTGAGTTTCGCCGTCAATCGGGAACCACTGCGCACGCAGCCAGTTGCCGGTTTCAACAAACACGGCTCCTCGTGCTTCAGCCCATGCATGGCTCGGTGTTTTTCTGGTTGGCCTGAAGTCTTTTCCTCTGGAACGGCCGGCGAAAGCGCCCATTGGTACAGGTGTGTAAGGTGGGCGAAAAATAGTCGTGCCGGTTTCCTGAATACTCTTGCCGGCATGCTCGGCCATAATGGCAAGACCCAGCACGTTGGATGTTTTACCCTGGTCTGTTGCCATACCCAAGGTGGTGTAGCGTTTCAAATGTTCCACTGCCCGAAAGCCATCCTGATGCGATACCACTATGTCTTTAGTGGTGACATCGTTCTGTAGATCGATCCAGCAGCGTTTTGTACTTTCTTTAACATGCCAGAATGCGCTTACTCGAGTGGATTCATCGTCTGCTCGCGGAGTATCCACGGACGCAGGCTTTATCGACAACGATTGCAAAGTTAGGGAGGCACTGTCTATACCCGAGCTTAATGCAGCGCTCAGTGACAACGCGCCATTAGCTGCACCCGCGACGCTCATGCCGTCGGGTAAAACACCACCGGGCACAAAACAAGCTTGCGATTCATTCCATTCAGGTCGTCCGCGCTGGTGACACGTTAAGTGAACGTTTGGGTTCCAGCCTCCTGAAACGGCAAGGCAATCGGCTTTAATCGTTTGTCGATTGGATAGTTTTATCGTATGGATACCGGCACGACCCATGGTATCGACAACGCTTGCTCCCATCACAACCGATGCACCGCTGATACTCAATGGAGCATCAATGTCGCGTGAGTCGATAACAGCTGAGACTTCCACGCCTTGATTGACAAGATCTGATGCGGTACGCCAGCCATCGTCATTGTTGGTAAACACAGCAACGCGTTTACCTGGGGTGACTCCCCAACGATTGACGTAAGCACGCACTGCACCGGCCAGCATGATACCTGGCCGATCGTTGTTGCCAAAGGCAATGGATCGTTCGGTTGCACCAGCGCATACAATGCAGCGCTTGGCATAAATACGCCATAAAACTTGCCGTGGCATACCATCACTGGAGGCGAGGTGGTCGGTCTTTTTTTCAAGAGCGCCATAAATGCCATGATCAAACGCACCGTATACCGTGGTGCGTATCATCAGACGAACGTTGTCCATTTTGCGTAAACGAGAAAGGGTATTGGCGACCCATTGCTCACCACTAATATCATCAACTAGCATGGTTTCTGCGTGTAAACGCCCACCTGGTCGAAAGTCCTCATCAGCCAGAATGACTCGGGCTCCTGACTCACCGGCAACCAATGCAGCTGCCAGCCCGCTGGGACCTGCACCAACAATTAATACATCAGCATGTAAAAACCCTTTGTCATAGCTATCGGGATCAGGTTTGCCTGATAATGAACCCAATCCTGCTGATGCACGTATGACCGGTTCATAAAGCTTTTCCCAAAACGCTTTTGGCCACATAAACGTCTTGTAGTAAAAACCGGCTGACAGAAATGGTGACAAGAGGTCATTGACACCCATAAAGTCGAAACCCAACGGGCCACGGTGGTTCTGACTGCGCGCTTGTAATCCATCAAACAACTCTGCAACGGTGGCCCGCGTGTTCGGTTCCTGGTATGCGCCACGACGTAATTCGACCAACGCATTGGGTTCTTCCGAACCCGCGGAGAAAATGCCACGCGGTCGGTGATATTTGAAGGAACGGCCAACCAGCCGAATGCCGTTGGCCAGTAGTGCTGATGACAGCGTGTCACCAGGATGTCCGGTGTATTGCTGGTCGTTAAACGCAAATTTAATCGTGCTGTTCGTATCGACCAGTCCGCGTCCTATTCGATATGTCTGACTCATCGGTCTCGTCCATTTGCACGTGCCACGTCGCGTGCCAGTTCAACTTTGCTTATTTCGTGAGTTAGCGTGTTGCGCGTTACCACAAGCCACGATCGGTCACCTTGCTCGTGGTACCACAGCTCACGCATCTCACCGGCGACGTTGTCACGTAAATACTGGTATTCATAAAATTGCTCGGCTGCATCGTCGGCTGAAGCATCTGGCCGATTGATCAATGAAGCATCACCAAGGTACACAAATTCAGCTGCGTCTCTTGGACCGAGAAGGGGATGATGGATGATCATGGGTATCTGTCTCCGGTTTGACGACTAGTGCAGGTTGGGTTGTGCACCGACGCCTTTCTCGTCGATCATTCGGCCACGCTTGAATCGATCAAGTCTTAGTTGTGTCGCTGTTTCATGAGGTTGATCTGTTGCCAACAGATGGGCATAACACCAGCCACTTGCCGGCGTTGCTTTAAAGCCGCCGTAACACCACCCTCCGTTAAAAAACAGACCGCTTATGTCGGTTTTGTCGATAAACGGTGTGCCGTCCATTGACATATCCATTACGCCGCCCCACATTCGCAGCAGTCTTGCGCGGCCCAGGTTTGGCATCAAAGCCATACCGCCCTCGCAGACGTCTTCAACGGTTGGCAGGTTTCCGCGTTGTGCGTAAGTGTTATAGCCGTCGATGTCTCCACCGAACACCAGTCCGCCTTTGTCCGATTGGCTGATATAAAAGTGGCCGGCACCAAACGTTACAACACCCGGTATTGTTGGTTTGAGTCCTTCACTAACAAACGCTTGCAAGACATGACTTTCAATAGGTAAACGCATACCAGCCATGGACATTACACGGCTGGATGAACCGGCGACGCAAACAGCGACTTTCTTTGCGCTGATTTTTCCACGCGTTGTGTCTACACCAGTACACACACCATTGTTTATCTGTAGCCCGGTCACCTCACAATTCTGAATGATGTCGACCCCGCGCTCATCCGCACCGCGAGCGTATCCCCAGGCAACCGCATCGTGACGCACTGTGCCCCCACGTTTTTGCCAAAGACCTCCCTTGATTGGGAAGCGTGCATTATCAAAATCCATATCGGGACAAAGTTTTCTGACGCCGTCGGCATCGAGTAGCACAGCATCTGCACCTGCCATCAGCATGGCATTACCGCGACGTGCATAGGCATCACGTTGTGGGTCGCTATGGCAAAGATTTAAAATGCCACGCTGCGAAATCATCGCGTTGTAATTGAAATCCTGTTCCAGTCCTTCCCAGAGTTTCATTGATAACTCATAGAAGGGCTCGTTGCCAGGCAACATGTAGTTGGAACGGATAATGGTGGTGTTGCGGCCGATGTTGCCTGAACCCAACCAGCCTTTTTCGAGAACGGCAACGTTGGTGATGCCATGTTCTTTCGCCAGATAGTAGGCCGTTGCCAGTCCGTGCCCGCCACCGCCAATGATAATAATGTCGTATTCGGTTCGTGGCTCAGGTTCTCGCCACGCGGGCGTCCAACCCTTGTTGCCGGTTAATCCCTGTTTGAGTATTTGCAGTGCTGAATAGCGCATGGTCTTTCCTGCGATGGAATAGGCGCATGATGGGGCTTATTGCAGCGTGAAACTTGCCGAAAATGGGCGTATTATTGTCAATTATGGACACTGCCTTGAAACAATCCGGTGCCTTTCGTGTTGGTTTTCTGCTCGTAGACGGTTACGCGCTGATGTCCTATTCATCGGCCGAGGAGCCGCTCAGGGCGGCCAATTTATTGCGACCGGGCGCTTATGACATGGTGCATATCAGCCTGGAGGACGGCGGTGCGGTCAGTTCCAGTGGAGCCGTGGTCCCGGCAAGCTCGTTGGCATCGTCGATGGAGCCTTTCGATCTTATTCTGGTGGTGGCCGGTGGCGACCCGTTCAAACTGAATTCTTCCAAGCTAAGCAAATGGCTTCGTCGTCAGGCGAGACAGGGTGCGTTGATCGGAGGTGTTTCTGGTGGTCCGGTCATTTTGGCACGGGCAGGATTAATGAGTGGTTATCGAATGACTTTGCATTGGGAGCATGCGCAAACACTGTCGGAAACTTCACCCGATTCATTAATCGAGCGAAGCCTGTATGTTATCGATAGAAACCGGCTCACCTGTGCTGGCGGAACTGCACCACTGGATATGATGCACGCATTGATCACCCAGCACCATGGTGCTGATTTTGCCCGGCGCGTCAGCGACTGGTTTTTACACACCACTATCCGGATGTCCAACGCACCGCAACGATCTGGTTTGGCTGAACGGTACGGCACACATAATCAATCGATATTAACTGCCATAGAGGTTATGGAGAATCACATAGCCGAACCACTCGAACTTGGTCAACTGGCAAGTATTGTCGGGCTGGGAGTACGTCAGTTAAACAGATTGTTTAAACAGAAACTCGGAGTCAGCACCATTGCGTTTTATCGTAATCTGCGTCTCGGGATTGCTGAGAATCTGCTGCAACAATCCCAACTTTCAGTGACAGATATTGCCATGGCCTCCGGGTTTGTCAGTGCTGCACACTTTTCATCCAGCTTTAAAACTCGCTACGGAGTAGCGCCTTCAGTGTTACGATCACGGTCAACAAGCGCAATCAATTCGGGAAATCCGGTATGAAACTTTTGGTTTTGCAACACGAACGAGTGGAACATCCTGGTTCGTTTCGTGACTACCTGAAAGAAGATGGACACTCGTGGGATGCTGTGCATTTGAACGAAGGTGAGGCACTGCCTTCGCTGGATGGTTATGACGGGCTTTGGGCACTTGGTGGGCCAATGGATGTATGGCAGGAAGAGGAGCACCCGTGGTTAGTAGCCGAAAAACAATTTATAAAGGAAGCCGTTGAAAAGCGCGGTTTACCTTACCTGGGTTTGTGTCTGGGCCATCAATTGTTGGCAGAAGCACTTGGTGGCACAGTGGGTCCAAGCGATACACCTGAAATCGGCGTGTTAGATGTCCAGCTAACTGAAGTGGGTGCCAGTGGTGTTTTGCTTGATGGTGTTCCCGAGACTTTTCCGTGCCTGCAATGGCACAGCGCTGAAATCAAAACCATGCCAGCTGGGGCCGCGTGTCTTGCAACGTCTGCTGATTGCGCAGTACAGGCAATGAGTTGGGGACCTCGCGCTTACTCTATGCAATTTCATATTGAGATTGAAGCAGACACCGTAGACAATTGGAAAGATATTCCCGAATATAAACAGGCACTGATCAAAGCACTAGGTAAAGATGGTGCAAGCCAGCTCAGTAATGATTGTGCTGCGCATATGAACACGTTCGCGAATTTATCAGAACGGGTATATATCAATTGGCTACAAACCAGCGCTAAAGGCGTTTAACGTTAGCACCACCGCTCTGATCACTATCGGTCGGCAATTTCGTTTGACTAATGACTCTTTAGTCTGAAATATTTTAGTCCAGAATTTCTCTAGTTCACAATTTCTCTAGTCCAGAATTTCACTAGTCCAGAATTTCGTAGTGCGCTTCAACCGTATTTCTATTGTTAATCATCAGGATATCCTGCGGACAACATGACATAACGGCGATGCAGTCCACAACGGCACGCCAAACAACATAGTCACCCGGTTTTGACAGTGGTGGATCGAAAGACAATGTGCCGTCGGGTTGCCACGGGATGTTCATGAATAAATTGAGTGAACCGGGTGTAAACGGCACGCTGTGCCCCAACGCTGCCAGTGCCGCATGCATGTTGTCCTTACAGTTATCGTGATACCCATTGCAACCCAACAGCCCATACCGTTCGTTATCACATGGCGCCATCACCGAATCGTGTCGACCGGGTGAAGTATCTTCTTCAAGCGTCATGATCGGGCGGCGACGGTTCGAATACAAGTGATCGCCAACTTCAGGGCACATCTTTAACCAGGTAGCCCGGCATTGTTCCATACCGCTGAACTCGGTGAGGTGACCGGCGACAAAAGCCCAGAAATCCACCACCTGATGACCGTGGGTATTAATGATTTTCAATGCCTGGCCCTTGGCTAAGGGTACAGCAACTCCTCGTCGTGCCGGTACAGTCTGTAGATTACTCATATTCACTCACCTCACTAAAAATTGAATGTTCTTATAACCCGTGTTTGCCGGAATAGGCATTGCGTTTTGCTGGCTGCCAGTTTTGCAATGCATCCGATTCGCTCTTGAACACTTGTACCAGCAATGGGTAGCACGGAGTTGAATCATCGGAATGACTACTGCCACAGTCACCGCCTGGACAGGCCGACAAACCACCGAGCAAATCTATTTCTGCAAAAAATTCGATATAGTCTCCTGGTCTGACCGGACTGGCTTTCATGAAATATTGATGCGTATCGAGGGTGAAACCAGTACACATGAATACATTCATAACATCGTGTATGTGATGTTCAATGTCTTGCGTTGGCTTGCCAGTGTGTGTCGCCAAAGCACGCGTTAAATTTGAATGACAACAATAATGATAGTCGTCACCCTTAAGTAGTTTGTTAGTGTACGGGTCGCAGCGGGTACCAATAACATCGTGCACACCACCACCGTCTGCATCCCAGCCGTACCATTGCAAGGTATCGTGAGTAATCGTGGCCATTGCTCGCATGCCCGGGTGACTGCTCCACAAGCGATCACCGGTTGTCAGGTGAGTGGCGTGAAGCTGGCGGGTTTTACCGCTGTAGAAATGTTCATTTAAATCATTGCTGTTCCACAGATTCGGATCTCCAACCTGTGGGCCTTCAACACCGACAATTCTGAAAAAATGCCCTGCTGGAACCAGAAAGGTGCTTGCATCTCTGGGCTGGACCAACACTTCGTCGACCTTTACCAGATGCTCACGTGCAGTCTGGTAATGCGCTTTTGGATAGGCGGGCAATCCGTCTATGTCGTAGCACACCAGAGGTTTGCGTGCTCTACGTTCGTCTGCATCGGGTGGCGCAATTAAAGTGTCATTGGCTGGCACGGCATCATTTTCCTGACTAACAGGTGCGTATAATAACGGCATTGGGTGATTCTTTCGGAAACTATTTATGCAGTGGTGGGGTTTTAGCGCGGCAGATCTTTGCGCGGTCAGCTTTTTCATCGTGTCATGGGTTGCCCATTTCTGGATAATCAATCGTTCACCGTTACGTACACGCACCATTTCGCACCACATGAACGTTCGCAGGGTGCAGTGGATGAAAGCACTGATGAATCGTGACCCTCGCATGTTCGATGCGCTGATTCAAAACGGATTTCAACAGGGCGTGTTGTTTTTTGCCTCTACCTCGATACTGATCGTGGGTGCGTTGTTGGCTGGTCTGGGCGCAACTGAAGAAGCTATTGATATGCTAACAGACTTGCCATTTGCAACTGCCACCACACGGACGGTGTGGGAAATCAAAGTGTTGCTTATCACCTGCATTTTTGTGTTTTCGTTTTTTAAGTTTGCCTGGAGTTATCGTCAGTTCAACTATGTGATGATCATAGCCGGCGCGGCTCCCAATCCTGGTGAGCAAAGCCCTGAAGCTGATGATGAATACGCCCGAACCATGGCAGCCATGCACGCCTTAGCTGCGCAACATTTTACAACCGGGTTAAACGCATACTTTTTTGCTTTAGCCGCTTTCACCTGGTTTTTGAGTGCCTGGGTATTTATATTGGCGACTATCTGGGTAACGGCGGTGCTATATAGAAGGGCGTTTGCTTCCAAGTTTGTCAAGATCCTGAAAGCATTGCCCGCTCAGGATGCGAACGATGGAAAGCAATCGGATGAGTATTAGTGTTGGCGGTATCAACAAATGTTCGGCCAATCTGAGTTTCTTTTATTGCAGTACCAGGCTGTACAAGTCAAATATGGATAGCATTCCGTTTGGAGAAAAATTGTGCGAGAGCTAATCGCGATTACACGCGGTGTAAAACCTGATGAGGTTGAACGAATCGGTGAGGTTATAATTAATGCGGGTATCTCCAAAATTGAAGTGCCATTAAATTCACCGAACCCTTTCGACAGTATTGAACGACTCGTAAAACAGTTTGGAAATGAGGCTGTGGTCGGGGCGGGCACGGTGCTTTCAGTACACGAGGTAAAAGATGTACACAATGCAGGTGGCACAATAGTCGTTTCACCTAACTGCAACCCGGCAGTGATTAATTCTACTATCGAGCATGGGCTAGCTTCATACCCGGGTGTGTTTACCGCCACGGAATGCTTTGCAGCGATAGAGGCCGGTGCAACTGGATTGAAGCTCTTTCCGGCGTCGGTTCTGGGTGTTGATGGACTAAGTGCGTTGAAAGCTGTTGTGCCTTCGGCTGTCCCTTTTTACGGTGTTTCGGGAATTGGCATAGCTGAATTTGCGCGTTGGATATCTGCGGGTATCACCGGTTTTGGCATCGGGTCTAACTTATACAAAGCAGGTATGAGTCCTGATTTGGTTGCGTTACATGCCAGTGACATTGTCGCCGCGTATGATGCTGCATTGAAAAGCTGATAAACGGCAAATCAGTCTTTTGCGTCGGAACGCTCTAGTGCTACAAACGCTTGAAATTGCCAGTTGCGAATAGCAAGCACCATGCTGGTACCCTTGCGCTCATCGAGTTCAAGCTTGCGCTCTTCGCGATTGGTATCATCAAAGGCCTGGCCAATGACTTTGAGTCTTTCAACCAATTGTTTTCGGGCAGTAAGTGAAATGTCTCCGTTTTTAACTAATCGCAAACAGCCCGCTTCATCAAAATTACTGTCGAAGAATGCCCCTTGAACTTCTGTTCGAAAATAATGCTCTATAGGTCCATTAGGCTGCCATGCAAAGTTCGGTGCAATCAGCGCTTTGATGCGGTTGCCCGGCAGTAGCTCGATGAGTTTCATCTTATCCAGCCTGGCCAACTGTTTTATGCAATCTGTTTCGCTTAGTGCGTATCGAGTGATGATTTCATCGAACGTCCAGTGATTGACAACGCAATACGCCACCAACAACAGTTTTTCGTCTCCAACCAGTAGGGCTTCTTGCTCTTTAGTAAGCAGCTCGATCTTACTTTCCTGATCTTCGCAGAGTTGCACCAGATCACTGATATCAATATTCAGTATCTCGCAAATGGCATCCATTCTTTTTAGCGACATGTTGTCCGAGCCAAACATTTGTTTAATGGCAGACTCTGTCAGTTCTAATTCGGCTGCCAGTTTTTTATAGGTGATGCCCTGCTGTTTTAACTGCTTTTTCAGGACGGTCAGTAGTCGGACAGATCTGGCCATGAGCAATAAAGTGTAGAAAAACTGTACTTGATTGATGATTTAGGAGCATATTACAGGCCAAAGTCAAATCTTACAGTCTTTCAAACCCGACTAATCAGGTGGGGTGCGAATTAGCGCTTCCTGAATATCATCAAGCTGCACGTCAGTAATCGGCGCAGTGGTCAGCCAGGTTTCCACTAATCCCGGGTGTTGCTGGTCAACTTCAATTGCCGTGCTCACTAAAACCTCTGCAGCATCGCCTGAAGTATTGCCAACAAGGAGCTCCAACGCCATTTGAAGTGCAAGTTCGGGTTCGTGCAACACGCTGGCTTTTAATATGCCTCGATTGGCATTGTGACGCACATTGATAGAAGACTGATTGTTAATCCAATTCATCGCCAGGTTGGAATCTATTTGATACATGCTGAAGGCAATTGAAGAAGCCATAGATTGCTGCACGTTGGTGCTCATTGATGGAAATATGCGCAT
>CALJNA010000062.1 GCA_937981955.1 uncultured Granulosicoccaceae bacterium | reverse complement strand
GGCATTGTGACGCACATTGATAGAAGACTGATTGTTAATCCAATTCATCGCCAGGTTGGAATCTATTTGATACATGCTGAAGGCAATTGAAGAAGCCATAGATTGCTGCACGTTGGTGCTCATTGATGGAAATATGCGCATTGCTTCAGGCAGGTTCTGGTAGGCAAGGGTTGATGCTGCGCTGCTCATGAACAGATCGACATTGACCTCGTACTGCTGTGCAACTAGCCAGTCGAGCGCTGCTTCAGGATTTTTATTGACCCACTGATGAAATGCGATAGGGCTTAAATATGTCTGTACATCACCACCGAGCGATGTCACCCATGTTAACGCCTGCTGTGCATCGGTCTGGATCAGATTAGCGGATATTGCCGGCCCGGCCTGAAATAATAATTGCTGTCGTGTTTGTAAATCGGTGATGCTGTCCAGATGCACTACAGCAGCCTCAGCATCTGATGATGCCCACTCGTACACCACACGGTCGAGAACGGCTCTGCGTGATTGTTCATTGGTTAATCCATACGCCCAAAAAAACGCTCTGTCGGGTTCTTCAGCGGCAATGAAAGCGCCGTAGTCGGCTAACAAGCTGTCCTTTTCAGGAGATTCGGCCAGACTCGTGATGGCCAGAAGAGCAGCATCAGCGTCTATGGGTAACCATTGTTGAATAATAGTGGGATGGAATCGGTGAAGAACGCCGGTGGTGTCGTTGTTTTCAATCCACTGCCAGGCATCGGCCGGATGCGTTTTTACCCAACTGCCAATAATGATGTCTAGCGCCAGGTTGTTTGATGAACCGTCAAGATCAAAATAGGCAGCGAACAAGGCGTCGATATGGCTGCTGTGTTCATCGATACCGATCAGCCTGATGCCCTGATCAGCGAGTAGCTTGTACACAGCTGTTGTGTCATTGTCGGTTACACGATTCGATGCTAGGCGTTGTGGTGTGTTTGGAAACAACCTGAGTGGGTCGTTTAATGGGTACTGGTGGACTGGATGGACTGCACTGTTTATCAGATCGGATGCCTGTTGAGACGCGTTCAGGTCAGTTAGTGGTAGTTTTGTCGACGCAATGCTGCCGGCTTGATGCTGTATGTGGTCGTCAGAGTTTTGATGGTCAGTGGCTGCATGATGGCTCGCTTGATGGCCATCTGTTAAAACCGATTGATGCACCCATTTCGCCCCGGCCGCACATATTAGTGCAACAGCAATGAACACGAAAATGGGGCGAGTTTCCATATGTGCAATCTAGCACGTGAAACAGGCCTGATTATGTTCCTATTACCATTACTTCGTGACGAAACGTGAAGGCTGTCATGAAGCCTGTGTTTGTTACTGCTTGATTGATTCTAACGGGGATGGGTGTGGCACAAAAAAGTAGGCCGCAATGAATGCGGCCTACTGTACTTTCTACTAGGTAGTTGACTTGGAAGTCTTCTTCTTCTTCTTCTTTTTCTTTTTCTTGGTGCTGGTTTTCTTTTTATCTGATTTGCTTGGTTTGGCCGTTGTTTTTGTTTTAGCGCTAGCCTTACTTTTCGTCTTGTCTTTGGTTTTCGTTTTTGCTTGGGTTTTTGCTTGGGTTTTTGCTTGCGCTTTTGACTTATCGGTTTTCTTGGCGGATTTTGCTGCAGTTTTCTTTTTGCCGGTGGATTTTGATTTCCCCGCCTGTTTTTTGGCGGCCGCATACGCTTTGTCATCTCCTTTGACCACGCCTTTGGAGAGCGACAAATACCGCTTGTTTTTCTTAATCAGTGCAGGCCCGAGACCGGTTACGTTTTGCAGATCATCCAGACTTTTGAACTTTCCGTTTTGATTGCGATATCGGACAATTGCTTCCGCCTTGATTGGTCCAATACCAACAAGATTCTGTTGTATGGCTGCGGCGTTGGCTTTGTTGATATTAACCGTTTCAGCTGCAGCGGCCAGACCGGTAAATAACATTGCGGTCAGGAACGTCAGGCTTATGATGAATTTCTTGAGCATTTTCACTACCTCTTATTAGCTGGTGCACAACGCATTCAACGGCAAGTATGGTGGTTAAATTCATTCCGACCGTATATCTACGGCTATTGTTAACCTTAATTTACAGCTCAATAGTGTGGAACAGGTGCCAGCTAACAGTTAATCAGCTGTTATGAGAAGTGCGTTATTCTGTTTCTAACGCTTGTAACTCTTTCGGTAGCAGCCGTTCGTTAGAGTTATCAGGGTGTTTCTTTCTAAACGCGGTGAGTTCTTCACGAACCAACTCATTCTGTTTTTCGTCATGAAGATGTCTGATTTCAATTATCCAAAGCAGTGGACTGCTACGATAATTTTTTGGCCTGACACGTCGTTCTTTCTGAGCGGGTGCGGCAGTTTGCGATGAGTTGGATTGATCAGACGCTATTATCTGGCTTTGTGCTGGTAACTCTGTTTGTTCCGTTACAGCTTCGGCTACTGGTTGCGGTGTTTGCTCTACTAGGCGGGAGGATGGGGCTGCATTGGTTTCCTGTTTTGCCAATACATTGCTATCTTTATCTGCGTCTGACTGAATCTGGCTGCTTGGTATCAGCGTCACCACTGGTGCGCTTTCCATTAACGCCTCTACATCGTAGCGCTGAGTCTTGCTCTCTGAAGCGAGCGCGGTGTTGTCAGCCTGTTTTTTTGCATTGTTACTATCGTTCGTGATCGATGCGCCGCGGGTATTCTGTTCTCGCTTTGCAAACTGCTGTTGAAGATTGCTTTCAGCGTCAATACTGACATCGGTCTCTATTATTGCGTTTTCGACAATCACTCGTTTCGGCGCTGTTGTCGTTTCCGTTTCAAGAGCTTGTTCAACTTCGGTTTCCGAGTTTGCGTCTACTACCGACAATTCTTCTGATTCCAGACGTGTCTGTGTTTGCCTTTGTAGCAGATCTTGACTGTCCGTTTCGACACTCTTTTTTCTGGTTGAATCTTCGCCAGCCACGGCGACCTTTGATTGTGACGGTCCGCTATCGACTGAGGGCAATGCAACTAGCGCTTCTGGCAAAGTTTCCTCGTTAATTTCTGCCAGTGCATCTGTATCCGCCGCCGTGTCCAGAGCTAGGCGAGCATCGGCTTCGAATGCGTCTTTCGGCGCTTTGGTGTTAAATGGTGTTAGACCAATGCCAATTAACAACACCGCTGCAGTGGCAAATACCGGAGCGTATTTTCGTTGGAAAGTTTCCGGTTCGGGTGTGACGAGACTTTGCTGATGTGCAGCTCTAGCATTTTCCAGTATCGCCGCATCCAGCTCTGCTGATGGAGCGGTGGCCATTGCAGAACGTTCGTCAGCGGCAAACAAGGCGGCTATATCTGCATCGTTGAGTCCATCATTGTTTTTTGGAGTTCTGCTCATGAGAGCCTCCTGAGTTGCTTTCGCAACTTGGTAAATGCATAGCGCAATCGGCTTTTCACCGTCTCAGTGTTCTCATCGACCAATTCTGCTATTTCCTGTACACCAAACCCGGCAATGTGCCGTAGCAGCACCACTTCACGCTGCTCCTCCGGTAAGGAATCCAGCGCTAGTGAAAGCGCATCTTTTCGCGAGGCCAATTCGGTTATCTCGTCTGGTTGTAGGCTCGTCTGAAGCTGAGTAACGTGTTCGTCATTCTCCGTATCGAACGATGAAGACAATGTGCTGATTTTATTCGAGCGGTAAAAATCAATGAGTCTGTTTCGGGCGATGCGATACAACCAGGCTGCAAACGGAGAGTTGCTTGAGTAGCCATGCTTGCCGTTTACAACGCGTGCCCACACATCCTGATAAAGCTCCGCAGCGATGGCTTCGGTGCTACAGCTGCTTCTCATGAAGCGGTACAACGCTGTTTTGTGTCGATTATAAAGCTCATTAAATGCATCGAGATCACCGTCGCGATAGCGAACCATTAGCATGGTGTCTGCTCGCTGATCCTTGTCGATTGCTGTGTCCATAGAGCCAGTAGTCTAAAACGAGCGCGCCTGTTATCGCAACAGGCGCGCTCTTGTTACACATTTAGCCTTCATTTTCATCTATTTGAATTTTATTCGGTGAAACAACGTTTGCTTGACGCTGTTGATCAAGATTGTCAGCCAGATCGATCATTTGAACGAGTTCTGCCCGATAACCAAAACGGTCAGCTCCTTTTGCGTCACTGGCTAATTCTGCTGCCATTTCATAGTTAAAATCATCCAGATACTTGTTTTGTCTGAGTAGTTGACCAAAACCTGCCACCGCCGCAGAGAATCTGAAATCCGGGCTGGCGTTTGTCAGATTGTCGATCAGTGACGAGCGTTTAACCTGGCGTTTGATCAACTCACTGCTGTTCTGTTCGGGGTGCTTGAATCGAAGTCTGATTTCAGCAATCTCATCGCCGAGTGCGGCATCTGGTAGAACTTTTTGGTCCTGCTTATAACGTGATTCTGAATTCCACTCACCACCATCACCGGTCAGTGCTATCTCGTAAAGCGCGGTGACTGTATGTCCAGCGCCGATTTCTCCGGCATCGACTTTATCATTGGCAAAGTCCTCATTGGCCAGTCGTCGATTAACATAGCCGAGCAAGCGATATTCGCTAACCTGTGTCAGATTGAATTCGATTTGAATTATTACATCTTTGGCAATGGTCAGTAATGTGGATGTGAGCTCTTCACTGAGTACCTTGCGCGCCTCGTTCAATGTATCGATGTAAGCATAGCTGCCATTACCGACATCTGCTATTTGTTCCATTAAGTGATCATTGTAATTACCGGTACCGAACCCGAGCGTGGTCAGTGCAATTCCGCTCTTTCTCTTTCGCTCTATCAGCGTTTTTAGTTTGTCAATATTCGATATACCGACATTAAAATCACCGTCTGTGGCGAGAATAATCCTGTTTATACTGGTATCGGTCATATTCTCTTCGGCCAGAGAATAGGCCAGTTCAATGCCAGCTTCACCGTTGGTGGAACCGCCAGCTTGCAGTTTATTTAACGCTTTGCTTATGGTGCGATACTCGTTACCAGCGGTAGGTTCCAGCACGACACCTGATGCACCCGCATAGACAACAATGCTGACTCGATCGTGCTCGTTCAGCTCTTTTGTCAACATGTTTATTGATGACTTTAGAAGCGGTAGCTTATTCGTGTCTGCCATTGAGCCAGATACGTCAAGCAGGAAAACCAGGTTGGCCGCTGGTCTGTTAGCAGGATTAACTTCGTATCCTTTTAGACCGATATGTAATAGCCGGGTATTCGCGTTCCACGGGCTATGGGATAACTCGGTATGAATGGAAAACGGCACTTCAGTCGAATCGGGCACAGGGTAGTCGTAGCGAAAGTAGTTCAGCATTTCTTCAACTCGAACTGCATCGGCAGGTGGTAGTTGTCCGCTATTGAGAAATCGGCGAACATTGGCGTATGCCCCGGTATCGACATCTATACTGAATGTAGAAGTTGATTGGTCGGCAACGCGAATGACAGGATTCGAATCTAACTGTTGGTATTTCTCGGTATTCTTTATAACCTGGACAGTGTGTTCCTTACTCAGCAGCTGAACCAGTTCTCTCGCTGTGGCCGGTTTAGTTAGCACGCTATTGATGCTTGGTGCAGGTTGTGCAAGGGCATCAGTGTGATCAGACAAGCTCTGTTCATTCATCTCAGCTTCAGCCATGGGCTGCTGAAAATCTTGCCGTATTTGCTTTTTATGCTCCCGGTTATCTGTGATACGAATTGGTATTGTTGCCGAATCAGCTCCGGCAGTAACGCGTTCCAGTTTTGCCGCAGGCGGGCTGCTGGTATTCGTTGAACAGCCAGCGCTGAGAACCAGTACTGATATACCAATTGCGACAGATTGCACAAGAATTCTTTTTTGATGAGGTGTACGCACTTTTTTTCCTTTTGTTTATGGTCTTAAAGGTAAAGACGCAGCGCATGGAAGATCGGGGTTAATTAATTTTACTTTTTTCGATCTAACTGAGAATGGGTGGAATTAGTCGACTTTTGACAGGTACAGAGCGCCTGTAGATTCTGCCCCGCCTGCACTTATCGCTATACTTGCTTAATGGGCACAGACTGGCAGTTGGATGCTGAGCGTCAGCTTGGCTGTAAAATAGTTGCGAAAAGCAGAGTAGGCGGTGGCGATTTTGCTGAAGCTTATCAGGCAGCGCTTGCCAATGAGCAGAATATATTCATAAAAACCCACGTACAGCCACCTGCGGGATTTTTCAGTACCGAAGCCGCCGGTTTGCAATGGCTTCACGATAGCAAGCAGGTAAACGTGCCCAAGGTACTGGCTTACAGTGATGAACCTCCCTATCTTGCTATGGAGTGGGTTGAAATAGGCAGAAGTAAGGCAAACACTGAAGAAAACTTTGGATATGAGCTGGCGCAGCTTCATCAGCAGCCGTTTACAAGTTTTGGTCGTCCGGATAATCGAACTACCGGTAGTCAGGCCTTGCCGAACAAACCTTGCCGTATCTGGTCTGAATTTTATGCAACACAGCGATTATTGCCGCTGGCAAAAATAGCTTTTGATATAAATGCGTTACCTGCAAAAGTCATTGCCATGCTGGAACAGCTCAGTGACAAATTGATTGAATTTGGCGCTAACGAATTTGGCTTTGATGAGGAACCACCGAGCTTGTTGCACGGAGATTTATGGGCTGGTAATCGCGTAGTGGATATTCACGGTAAAAGCTGGCTGATTGATCCTGCTGCCCATGGCGGACATCGCGAGTTCGATTTAGCGATGATGCGACTTTTTGGCGGATACGATACTGCCTGCTTTGATGCCTACAATGAGATTTATCCGCTACAGTCTGGTTGGCAAGATAGAGTAGCGCTACATCAACTTGCACCACTAACGGTTCATGCAATTAAATTTGGCGGTTCGTATCGCGCTGCGACACAGAACGCATTGTTAAATTACTTATAGATACAAGCATTATGCAAACTGAAAGCAAAAGAGTCACTTTGATCGACGGTGGAATGGGGCAGGAGTTACTGAAACGCAGTGGTGCAAAACCCACACCCTTGTGGTCTGCACAGGTATTAATGGATAAACCAGACATTGTGCGTGATCTTCACGCCGATTTTATCAAAGCAGGGGCTCGTGTTATCACACTGAACACCTATTCGGTCACACCTGAAAGACTTGAGCGCGACGGTGATATTGCTGATTTTGAGCCTTTGCAAAAAAGTGCCATTGATATTGCCAAGTCCGCACGGGCATCAGCTGGACAATCAGATGTTCGTATTGCCGGGTGTTTACCTCCTTTGGTTGGCAGCTACCGGCCAGAAGAAGCTCCAGAATATGATGTCATGCTCGCCACGTACAGACTGATTGTGAAACAACAACAGCAAGAGGTGGATCTTTTTATGTGTGAGACCATGTCTTCAGTTGCAGAAGCGAACGCTGCGCTTACCGCAGCTGCTGAAAGCGGACTGCCGGTATGGGTTGCGCTGAGTGTTCAGGACGATAACTCCGGATTGCTAAGAAGCGGAGAACCCCTGGCTGAAGCTGTGACCAGCATCGATAAGATAGGTGCGAGTGCAACGCTGCTAAATTGCAGTAAACCTGAAGCCATTGATGCCTGTTGGAAGATTTTGGCAGCTGGTCGTGCGCCCATTGGTGCGTATGCGAATGGATTTACTTCTATTAGTGCACTGGAACCGGGTGGTACGGTTGATGCGCTGGAGGCTCGCCATGATTTGAACCCGGAAAGCTATGCACGCTTTGCCATGAATTGGGTTGAACAAGGCGCTTCGATTGTCGGAGGGTGTTGTGAAGTTGGTCCGGAACATATTGCGGCGATTGCCAATTCATTAAAACAGAACGGTTATCAGAATACCTGGATTGACTGATAATCATTTAATTGCCGGTATGAGGTAATTGCGGCGCCAGAATGTCGTTCAATATGAGCGTATAAAAATGCGGCAATAATTAATATGGCTTTGCCGCATTTGGGTATTTATCGTGCGGTTCGCTTAGTCAGCTAAAAGCCAACGGCGCTGCCGTCGCTACGCGGATCTGCGGCAGCTTCAATAAGGCCGTCGGGATTACATACCAATGCACCGGCATGTCCCATAATTTCTTCGTAGTCGCCAACAACTTCAACATCGTGTCCGCGTTCAATGAGCGTGTTATAGACCGATTGCTTGTAACGATTTTCAATACGTAAATTGGTTGCCTCGCTGCCCCATGTTCTTCCCAGTAGCCAGCGTGGTGCGGTGATGCTGCTTTGCAGCGGCATTTGATTTAGTACGTAGCGAGCAAAAATCATTGCCTGAGTTTGTGGTTGTCCTTCCCCACCCATGGTGCCGTAAGATAACACGCGCCCGTCACTGAGCTTTGCCATAGCTGGTTGAATCGTGTGAAACGGCCGTCGATAAGGAGCCAGATAATTGTGATGATTTTCATCAAGCGAAAAGCTGGTCCCGCGGTTTTGCCAGGTAATACCGCTATCGGGCAGTACAACACCTGAACCGAATTCCCAGTAAACACTTTGAATAAAGCTAACCGCATTTCCGTGTTTATCTATTGCACCCAGCCAGACAGTGTCGCCGCTGGTTGCTGCATCCGGCCACGGAGCTGCATGATTGGCATCAACCGATGTTGCCATGTTAGACAGAGTTTCATCATTCAGGAAACTCTCCGCTGTGACTTGCATGAATTCGGGATCGCTTACGTGTGAATCGCGAACACGGAAAGCACACTTGGTTGCCTCTACCAGAGCGTGTATGAAATCTGCGTCTTCATTTTTATAGTGCCCAAGTTTTTCGTAAACACCGAGCAGTAGCAGCGATGCCAAACCCTGGGTTGGCGGTGGCATATTAAAAACCTGATGACCGGCCACATTAAGTGTTAACGGTTCTGGTGTCAGGGCGGCATGCCGAGAAAAATCATCCTGGCGCAGTGGACTGCCAACACGCTCAAGGTCAGAGGACATGGATGCTGCTAGCTCACCGTGATAGAAATCATCTAAACCGTTCTTAACCAACGCTTGCAAGGTGGCCTGAATTTTTGGCTGGAGCAGTTTGCTTCCTTCGGCAAGCGTATTGCCGTCCGGGATGTAAAGTTCTGCGAAACCGGGTTGCGCTTCAAGTTGCGAGCGTTTCGCCTTCGCATTGTTTGCCAGCGTGCCAGTAACAGCAACACCCTCACCAGCGTAATAAATTGCATCCTCCAGCAAGCGTGATATCGGTAATGTGCCCCCAAGTGCCTGTCGGCTGTATTGGTGCGCGGCTTGCCAGCCGCTGACTGCACCCGCCATAGTCAAGGCTGCTAGTGGACCTCTGTCTGGTATCTGAGCCAGGCCTTGCTCTTGATAAAAGTTCAGAGAGGCAAGTCCGGCAGCGCCTCCACAAGCATCAATACCGTGCATTGCCTGCGTTGGCGAATGCACAAGCCAGAAATTATCGCCACCAAGGCCGTTCATGTGGGGATAGACAACAGCAATAGTGCTGGCAGCCGCGATCATGGCCTCAACGGCATTGCCACCTTCCTGCAGCACTCGAAGCCCAGCTTGAGAAGCGAGATGATGCGGTGCCACAACCATTCCGTTATAAGCGCGTTTTGTATTGATCATTTCGTTTAATTCTTCGTGTGAATCATAGTGGAGACAGGCTTCGCGATGACAAATAGAGCGTGCTCATATTCGGATTTAAGCATCGTTAGGGTATCGGCCACGCTGAATTTCGCCTTGCGGGGTCAGTATTGTTGGCATGGTAACCGGAAAAAGTATAGTTGGGCTACTCAGAAATCGACGTATTACGTTGCACGGGTATCGGCAGGGTCGTCGGTGATACGATCAACCAATTCGGTCATCTGTTAGCGCATTTTATTTAGGTTATTGTCCGTAAACCCATTACAATCGTCATATTGATTATCGGAGCGAGATCGGAGCTATTTTGGATAAATCACCACCCCACGAATCATCACCCGAAAGTGGCCCGCGTGCGCTGTTCGAGCAGTCCCTTGATATCATCAGCGTTGGTCTTGAAGGTTTTGCTGATGAGTTGTCCAGCCAGCAAGTTCAGGTAACCCATCTGGATTGGCGACCACCGGCCGAAGGCGACCCGGAACTGGCAGATCTATTATCAAAATTGGGCAGCTGACATGGAGCGAATTGAACTAGCAAATCAAAAGGCAGTTGAAACCATGCTCGCTGGCGATCCGGTGCTGGTTGATGTGGTTACTGCCGGCGATGTTATCCCTGCGTTGACTGAAGCCAAACTGATCCTGCACGCTGGTCCACCAATTAGCTGGGAACGTATGTGTGGCCCGATGCAGGGTGCTGTGGCGGGTATTGCGGTGTTTGAGGGTTGGGCAACCGACCTTGATGATGCAACCAAAAAAGCCGCGTCAGGAGAGTTCGAGTTCCAGCCTAATCATCACCACAGTGCGGTGGGTCCAATGACGGGTATGACTACACGCAGCCAGCCGGTGATGGTTGTTTTAAACAGGACCTCTGGCAATCATGCCTATTGTTGCATTAACGAAGGCCTGGGTAAGGTCATGCGGTTTGGTGGTAACGATGCAAGTGTTTTACAGCGATTAGCCTGGCTTAAAGATGCATTAGCGCCGTTGATGAGTGCGGCGATAAAGCATAGTGAAGGGATTAATTTAAAGAATATCGTTGCTCGCGGCCTGACAATGGGTGATGAAATGCACCAACGCAATGTTGCCTGCTCAGGATTGTTGCTGCGTGAACTCGCGCCGCACATGGCGGCGGTATCTACTGATAGCAAGCTGTTGTCTGAAGCACTGCGTTTTATGGGAAGCAACGATCAGTTTTTTCTGAACGTTGGCATGGCAACTGGTAAAGCGATTATGGATCCGGTAAGAGATATCGCGCACTCGACGGTCGTTACTGCCATGTCTCGAAACGGGACTGACTTTGGTATTCGGGTTAGCGGGCTTGGTGATCAATGGTTCACCGCGCCGGTGGAGATGCCTGAAGGGCTTTATTTTCCTGGCTTCTCAGAGGCGGATGCCAACCCTGATATGGGGGATTCAACCATTGTGGAAACCATCGGTCTGGGCGGATTTGCAATGGGAGCGTCCCCCGCAGTTGCCGGTTTTGTTGGTGCTGGTGCAGCTTCAGATGCAGCGATCTTCACCAAAGACATGAGCGAAATTTGTTGTGCTGAAAATCCGGAGTGGAGCATACCGGGTATGGATTATTTGGGCGTGCCCACCGGAATTGATATCAGACGGGTTGTTGACGTTGGTGTTGCTCCAACAATAAACACCGGAATTGCACATAAGAAACCGGGCATTGGTCAGGTTGGTGCTGGTGTTGTTCGTGCACCAATGCGTTGTTTTACCGATGCCTTACGCGCGTTCGCTGTCAAAGAGGGTGTAGCGTGAGCGATTATCATCAAGTGAAGGTGCGCCAGAAGTTTTATCTGGATTCGGTAGCACTTATGCGTTTTTCGAAGTCTTTGGCGGCTATGCCGGACATCGTTGAAGCGGCCATGATGATGGGGACGCCATCCAACATCGAGATAATGAGTAACGCTGGCTTGCTCGATGCGGATACCATTGATGCGGCACCCGGGGATTTGATCATTGGAATCCGAGGACGCAATGAGGCTTGCGTATCTGATGCATTCAAAACGGCTGATACGCTACTCGATGCACCTGCCGAAGTTGGTGAGGCAGGCCAATGGCGGCCAAGAAGCATTCGCAACGCTTTGTCTGCAAGGCCGCAGGCAAACCTTGCACTTATATCTGTGCCAGGTGCTTTCGCCGTTAGTGAAGCGCGTAAAGCCTTAAGGCGTGGTTTGCATGTGATGATTTTCAGCGACAATGTGCCTATTGAAAAAGAAGTTGATCTGAAACAGGAAGCAAGGCGCATGGGCAAACTGGTGATGGGCCCGGATTGTGGTACGGCCATTATTAACGGTGTGCCATTAGCATTTGCCAATAAAGTCCCCCGTGGTGATATCGGTGTGGTGGGTGCCTCGGGTACCGGCATACAGGAAATCACCAGCCTGATTGCTCAGAATGAACGAGGTATCTCTCAGGCAATTGGCGTTGGTGGTCGTGACTTGCAGGAATCAGTCGGTGGTATATCCACATTAATGGCTATGGATGCACTTGAGCAGGATGAACAGACTCGTCACATTGTTTTGGTATCAAAGCCACCCTCCGAGCTTGTTGCAGCACGTGTGTTGAATAAGGCTGGAGAGTCTGCCAAGCCATACACGATATGCTTTCTTGGCGGAGATGAGCCTGCCATGGCGAATAATTGTGGTTGGGCCGGTACGCTCAGCGATGCTGCTGCACACGCACTTGGCCAGTCATCACTCAATCAGGTGGAACAACCTGCGTTCAATGCTAATCAACGCAAAGGTAAATTGTTGCACGGATTATTTTGTGGTGGCACCTTGTGCACCGAATCACTGGTTTTATCCAGGCGGGCAGGTATAGCGGTAACATCTAATATAACCATGGATGGGATTGGCAAAGACGATCCTCACGGACATCGGTTGCTGGATTTGGGCGCGGATGAATACACACAAGGTAAACCTCATCCAATGATTGAGCCGGCAATTCGTGACGATGCAATCAAAGCAGTAATGGAAAATAGTCAGGTTGGTGTGTTGCTGGTAGATATGGTTATTGGTTTTGGCGCGCATAGCGATCCGGCAACACAGTTTGTTAACAGTCTGAAGCGCATTCGTCATTCAGATATCGACATTATTGCGTCAGTTACCGGCACCGACGATGACCCGCAGCAACGCAGTCGCCAAATGTCCATTTTAAATCAGGCCGGCATTGTCGTCGCTTCCAGTAATGCAGCTGCAACCCGAATGGCGTTGTCAAGTATCGGTGCATCGTGAGTACAGCATTCGATATTCCACCCAGATTGCTCGTCGCCGTTGGTGGTAACGCGACTCACCCCGAAGATATTGAAGGTACCTCGGCGGAACAAACAGCGATGGCTGAAACTACAGCCCAGGCACTGCTTCCTCTGACCTCGCTAAATAATGAATTGATCATCACGCATGGCAACGGACCCGTGGTCGGGAAAATTCTGATGCGCCAGGTGCTGACGCGTGAGCGTATTGCGCCAATGCCGCTCGATATCTGTGTCGCACACAGCCAGGGCGGCATTGCCTATTTACTAATGCAGGCCATTGAAAATTCATTGCGGGCGATTGATAACGATCGGCACTGCGCAGTACTGCTTACGCAAGTTGAAGTAGATAAGGATGACCCTGCTTTTGAAAACCCATCCAAGCCAATCGGTGCTTTTTATAATGAAGAAGATGCGAGAAAAATCAGCGATGAACTCGGCTGGTTGATGCGTGAGGATTCCGGCCGAGGGTGGAGACATGTTGTACCTTCGCCGAAACCAAGGCACATATGCGATGTATCCCTGGTGCAGGTGCTTGCACGGCGCGGCACCATTGTTATTGCTGGAGGTGGTGGTGGCATTCCTGTTGTGCGTGGACCGAAAGGCGTTCGCACCGGTGTTGCCGCTGTTATCGATAAAGATATGACATCGGCGCACATGGCTAACGTGATTGGCATACCTGTCATGATGATACTGACTGCCGTTAGCCACGTCGCGATCAATTTCGGGCTGGATAACGAGAAGCAACTTGGACGTGTGTCGCTCAGCGAGATAAAACGGTACAAACAACAAGGCCAGTTTCCGCCGGGAAGCATGGGGCCTAAAATCGAAGCCGCTATCCGTTTTCTTGATGGTGGTGGGCAGCGAGTGATTATATGCGATCTTGACAGCGCATTATCGGCACTTCAAGGTGAGACTGGAACACAAATCCTAACGGACAATGCGTTTGAGTGAATTGCGTTTCTAAGGATGCGTGTGAGTGGAACGCTTGTGAGTGGAAAGCTTTTAACTAATATGTCCGGTGAATTGCCTTTGAAATCAATGAAAATCACCTGTATCGGAGATGTGTCGTTCGATGCTCTGAGGCGGCATCAGTCGAAGGCAATTCACGGCTCAGTTCACAGTGTGTTCAGACGTTGTGCTTATTTGCAATTTGATCAATCGATATTCTGTCTGGCTGAATCTGAGTTGGGCGCTGGCCCCATCAATATTCTATTTGATGCGCCGGGTGTGTCCTTACTCAATTCGTTGAGTCCTGGGCAGAATGTTGTTATGTCATCAGTATCGTTAATATTGTCAGCCGACCAAATTTATTCGATGCGTTTTGCCGATGTGCATGAATCCAAAATATCAGCATACCGTGTCACTGATGAACACGTAACCGAGATTAACTTAATGCTTCGCGAGCTGCAATTGCCATCGGATGGGATTGCCCAGCTGTTGCAGACTCGAACCAATCTTGCACATGCATCAATAGTTTTAAAGTTTGTTGCTCCGGCAATAAATGAATTTCTGATCGACTTAAAAACACAACTTAAACGTATTAGTGTGGTGCCGCACAGCTCGTCGTGGAGCAACAACGCAAGCTGGTTTCGTTTGGTTGGAGCTGGCCCTGGATTAACCCCGTCGGGTGATGATTTTCTTTGTGGTGCATTTCACGCACTCTATCTGACAGGGTATGCTCGCATCGCATCTGATTTGTGGTGTCAGATGGTCGATCACTGTCGTAATGCTACAACCGATATTGCGTTTGCACTGTTGCAGCAATCGGCAAACGGCCGACAGTCCGAACGCGTAAGCTTACTAACCAGTGAACTGTTTGGCGAGCATATGAATTGTCCGAATAGAGTCGGTCAGCAACTCAGTAGCGTCGGTGCCAGTTCAGGTTGGGACTGGTTTACAGGATTTGTTATGTGTCTCAATACGATATCCGAGTCTTCTGTAAATGATATCGGATCTACAAAAACAGATGCTGGTCGCATTGCTTTCACTGAGTCATCATCGTCGGGTGTACACTTGGTCCATAGTCAATAATATAAAATATATGTCATCGTCGAGTTCTTCAATGCCAGTTACGCCGGCCGCAGCAAAGCGAATCATGGACCGCATAGATGAGCTGGCAAAAATATCGGAATCACCCGATTGTCTGACTCGCCGGGTTGCCACCAGAGAGCATCGAATGGCGAACGATCTGGTTGCAAGCTGGATGAAAGATGCCGGTATGCAGGTTAGAGAAGATGCCATTGGCAATGTGGTTGGTCGCTATGCCGCCGCTGAACGCTCAACTAAAACATCATCTATTATGCTTGGCTCACACCTGGATACCGTGATAAATGCTGGTCGCTACGACGGTATGCTCGGTGTGCTTAGCGCATTAGCTTGTGTTGAAAGCCTGCATGAACAAAACATGCGGTTGCCCTATGCCGTTGAAGTAGTGGGGTTCGCCGATGAAGAAGGCGTTAGATACCAGTCAACTTATCTTGGCAGCAGGGCCATGGCAGGCCGATTTAACAAGCTTGTATTAAGCCGAGAAGATGAACAGGGAATTACGTTAACCGATGCATTGACTCAGTTCGGAACCAGCGCCGACGAGATCGACTCCGCTGCCGTCAATCCGGATGATTTACACGCTTATCTCGAACTGCATATTGAGCAAGGTCCGGTGCTGGAGAACGGCAATACACCTGTTGGTGTGGTCAGCAGTATTTCGGGAGCTACCCGCTTAATGATTAATCTGACTGGATATGCCGGTCACGCGGGCACGGTACCAATGAATTTGCGTCGTGATGCTTTGGCAGCAGCTGCTCAATGCATTAGCATTGTCGAGCGCAATTGCTCAACGGAAGCTGGTCTGGTTGGGACTGTCGGACGTATTAATGCGAAACCGGGTGCCGGAAATGTTATTCCCGGTGATGTGCAATTCAGTATCGATATTCGCGCTGCCAGTGATTCACTAAGGGTAGAGCGTGTCAATACCATTGTTGAAGAAATGAGTAGTGTCTGTGCCAGTAGAAACATTGAAATTGATATTGAAAATGTTCATGAGGCAGCATCAGTCAACTGTGATGCACTCATCGTCAAGCACATGCAGTCTGCCGTTGCTTCCATGAACTATGATCTTATTACTTTGCCCAGTGGAGCAGGGCACGATGCCGCAGCCATGGCTGACATCGCCCCCGTTGGGATGCTGTTTGTTCGGTGTAGAGAAGGTATTAGTCATCATCCGGACGAATCTGTAACCGAGGACGATGCCATTTCCGGTGCGCAAGTGTTAATGCAAACTGTTCTGAACCTGTGCGACTAACCATTTGACCAGAGAATAAACGTGTCCGATAAGCCAATACTGTTTGATGAACTCGACCCAGACCCGCGCCTGCTAATGGGGCCGGGACCAGTTGATGTGTACCCGCGGGTACTCAGAGCCATGTCAACACCGCTGCAAGGTCAATTTGACCCACAGTTCACGCGTTACATGGATGAGGTTCAGGTGCTTTACCGGCAGGTCTATGAAACTCAGAATAAGCAAACATTTCTTATTAACGGTACCGCAAGAGCAGGAATAGAAGCCTGCCTCACTTCTATCATATGCCCGGGTGATACGGTGCTGGCCCCCATCTTTGGACGGTTTGGTCATCTCTTAAAAGAAATTTCCATGCGCGCGGGTGCGAATGCCGTCAGTATTGAAACTGAATGGGGAAAAGTGTTTACAGCAGAGGAGTTAGAGTCTGCGATTAAAAAATATAAACCTGCAATTGTCGCCATCAGCCAAGGTGATACATCCGTTACGGTCAAGCAGCCACTCAAAGAACTCGGTGAAATTTGTAAGAGACATGGTTGCATCCTGTACGTAGATTCTACCGCCAGTCTCGGTGGAAACGCGCTACCCGTAGATGATTGGGGCATTGATATAGTCAGCGCCGGACTACAGAAGTGCTTGTCAGGTCCTCCAGGATCATCACCAATTTCATTTTCTGATGAAGTTGCAGAACGGGTGCTTGATCGCAAACACACTGAAGCTGGTATTCGACCACCGGGAGTCAAGGATGCAGACGGTCCGATTATTCAGTCAAACTATTTTGATTTGGCTATGTTGATGGATTACTGGGGTCCGCATAGATTAAATCACCACACCGAATCGGCGAGTATGTTGTATGCCGCGCGTGAATGTGCGCGGGTCCTGCTCGAAGAAGGACTTGAAGCTTGTCAAGCCAGACACCAGAAAACCTCTAAAGCCTTACGAGCTGGTTTGCAGGCGATGGGGCTGGAATTGTTTGGCGATCAGGAGCACTTGATGGACAATGTGACGGGCATCTACATTCCCGCTGAGTGTGGCAATGGTGCTGCAGTAAGAAGCGATTTACTTAACGATTTCGGCATTGAAATCGGCACTTCGTTTGGCCCGTTAGATGGAAAAATCTGGCGAATTGGTACAATGGGGTATGTTTGCAGGCAAGCGAATGTACTGCGTTGCCTGAGTTCATTGGAAATGGTGTTAAAGCGCCACGGATTTAACACAAAACAGTGTGCCGGAGTCGACGCAGCGTATTCGGTTTATGAAAATGGGTAAGCATGCCAAAGCAGGAAACAGCGCTGAAGCTACGGGTTTGTGAATTTACCGAATCCACTGAATCGGTACATCGAGCATCTGGTCATGTCTCGCATAAAATTGAGCAGCGTATTCTTGAAAAGCTGGTTGCGTCCGGAATAGAAGTAGAGCGGCATCAAGGCTCCGTTAAAGAATGTAGCTGTGAACCGGTAACCTATGACTGTCTGTTTGTGGATTGGCGAAATGCCGATACAGAGGTCGCACGTTACTTTGCAAACCAATCTGGTCGCGAACCCGTCGTTGCTCTGATCAATGCAGATCAGGAACAAAACGATCTGGAACTCATTGTTGGATTCAATGATTTTGTCTGCGAAGCGGAGATTGGTCTTGCGTCGTTTTCACTACGTCTAAAGCGACTTGTCAATCGATATCGCGACCCTTTATCACTAACTTCAACCAATGCACCGGAAGCTAAGTTGCTTCAAACGGTTGTTAATCATTCCAGTGACTGGTTGTTCATCAAAGATCTGCAGCATCGTTTTCTTGCCGTCAGCGAAGAGTACGCCGGTTCTCTTGAACGTTCGTTTGATAGCGTCATTGGTAAAACCGATCTGGAAATCGGGTTCAGCAAAGATGTCGTGCTTGGTAGCGAGAAAGCGGATTGGCCGGGTTTCTGGCCTCAGGACGATCACGCTATAGCCAAAGGCGAGCCAACAGTTGAAACCAATCCCTATTGGCGAGTGTTCACGGGTGATACACGACATAGAAAAACGATACGGGTTCCGTTAAAAAACCATTGGGGAGAAGTATACGCACTATTGGTTATTTCTGAGGATGTTACGGCCATTGTTAAAACGGAACAGGTATTACGCGAACGCAGCGAGATGCTTGAGAAAGTTACGCAGGAAAAGCTGAAGGCTGACCACAGCAGACTCATGGCTGAACTTGCAGTAACTGCAAAGAACAAGTTTATCGCTACCGCCAGTCATGATTTGCGCCAACCTCTGCATGCACTTGGTCTTTATCTTGACGTGCTCGAGACCAAGCTCGAGGGTAAAGACGAAATAGCGCTGATTACCAAAATAAAGAATTCCAGCAACGCATTGTCGGTTTTATTCAATAGTCTACTGGATTTGTCGAGACTCGATGCCGGCGTGGTTGAAGTGGAGTCAATCCATTTTCCAGTCAATCGTATGTTGTCGAGCTTGCAGGAAGAATTTCAAGAGGTCGCCGCTGACAAGTCTTTGCAGATTAAGTTTCAGCAAAGCAATGCCGTGCTTTATACCGATACAGTTTTACTTGAACGAATCTTGCGAAATCTCATTCAAAATGCCATCACGTATACACCGGAAGGGTCGGTGGAGGTGCGCTGCGAGTTGCTTGAACAATTCCTTCGTATCGAAATTGCTGATACCGGACCCGGTATTCCACAAATAGAACAAAACGCGATTTTCTCTGAATATTATCAACTGGAACACGATGGGCGGCGTACAACCATTGGCCTGGGTTTAGGCTTGGCGATAGTGCGCAGGCTGGTGGATCTGCTGGAGGTTAAATTCGATTTGCAATCAACGTCCGGTGAAGGGTCGGTTTTCTCATTGGAATTGCCATTAGGGGATGTATCTCAAGTTGTCGACGAGGTAACCAGTACGAAAAATACTGAGATTAGTGGCTACACAATACTCATTATTGATGATGATGCAGATATTCTTGATGGCATGTCGCATGTATTGGATGCACATGGCTGCAAGCCCGTTACTGCTAAATCTGCAATTGAAGCAATCGAAAAACTCACCCGACATGATCTTTCGCCAACGATGATTGTCGCCGATTACCGGCTTGAACAGGGCCAGACGGGCGACGTTGCTATTGAATCGGTTCGAGAGGAATTCAATCAGGACATTCCCGCTATTATCGTTACTGGTGATACTTCGCCGGACAGATTGAAAGAGGCGACAAGCAGCGGCTTTAGACTATTGCATAAACCGGTACAAGCCGATGAGCTGATTGCAGAACTTTCATTAGCACTAGGCGGTCAGTAGACAGGACTAACGACAAATGTTAGTTCATGCTAACCTGATACGTTAGTTCAGCGAACTAAGCCTGAATACAAGAATGCCTGCGAAGTTAGTAAACCCTCCGCAGGCACTTGTAGCACGCATTGTCGAATGTTATCGACCTTACGACTTATTTCCAGACAATGACACTCTGGACAGTGCCGTCACCCTTGGTTCGTTGATTTTCATCAACATTGAACTCTTTGTACAGAGGCGGCATTTCTGCACTCTGGAAAAGTACCACGCCAACAACGGAGTTTTTGTCATTCGTTACATCCATTGAGTGGCTGAACATACCGTTGTCCAGCTCTCCACTGACGGTGCAACTGTCAAAATCTACATCAAATTCAGAGGCAACCGGTACGAAGTCAGTACAGATTGACACTGTTGCATCAGCGTTTCTAGCCGATTCAATATCGAACTCAATGTCAATTGTCCTGGCTGTTGCAAAGGCAAAAGATCTGTCAACTTCCAGCGTACGGGTATCGGTCGCATCTGGAAGCGCGGACCCGATACCTGGAGTGATGAACTCGTTGGTGTTCTGTACGCCTCCACTTCCACTGCCACCACATGCGACAAGGAGTAGGGCTACAGATGCTGCTGTTAATGATTTATACATAATGTTCTCCTAGTCGTTGAACAGTAATGGTGTGTTTGCATTGCTGCTCAGATACCAGGCTCTGTTTAACCAACCATTGGACTGTGCCCATTCTGCGAAATAAGGATAAGCATGACCAATGTCTTTGTACTCCTGCGGATGAGACCAGTGAGTGCCAATTTCCAATGCCCAGGGCATACCCTTGGCTGTTTGATAGTAGAAATTGTTCTGTGGCTCTGATGCATCATCGCCGGGCTCATTAAACAGGCTTTGGTCGAAAGCTTCTGTCGGAGCGTAGTTTTTCAGGTGTACTTCGTATGCTCTACCAGGGGCTGTCACAAAATGTCCACCATGCCATGCACCCGGTGTCGCAAACAGGAATGGGTCAAAAGCACCTTTTAGTTCTGCATCAACGGCATCCTTCATGGGTATGCTGGCAGAAAAGCTCATTTGAATATCCGAACCACAGCCTTCTTCGGTTCGGTAGTATTTACAAAGTTCACCCGAGCCGACATAGTCCCAAAGGTTGTAAGCCAGTATGAAAATAGCTTCTTCTCGACCGTCTTCGAGCGGCTGAAAGTCTACTGGTTTTCCATTGATTTTATATTCAATGTTCTCAACATCGACTTGGTCCCGCTTTACACCAGTAAGTCGTACTGCAAATCCGTTATGGTATGAAGCACCAACTGCAGAGATTTCGCCTTTCATGCTGACCTGCGTGATACCGCTGGATTTTTTACGCACTGCGGTGCGCATATGAACAACCAGATCGTTCATATCGTAGTCACCCTCATGCGGCCAGTTATCCTCAAACGCTAATGTGGTCCAACCGTTTGATGATGGATAATAGGTTACTGCCGTTTCTTCCTCAATAACCTCAACCTGGTAATCTTCCACCTCACCGTTTGGTGCACCACCAACGGCCTGAATGCCTTCGGTTCCGGAAAAACGAAAGCGAGCCCAGGTTTCTCCCTGTTTGACTCCGGCAGGTATTGGCATGTAGACGTACTGAGTACCTTCATCAACTTGAAGGTCTTTTACTACCTGATCATTGTTGTCGAATGCACCGTTTCTATCGATGTCTATCCAGGCATTCAAAATGCCCGGTGCTGAAACATTGACTTTGGCAATAGCATTTTTTGATTCAACAATGCTTGTGGCAAACTGAACGCCGTCATCGTCGTGTATATCGCCATTGTTATCATCAGACAGCGGATACAGTGAAGCATCCGACTCACCGTCAACGTGACTGCCAAGATAGAATATGTTGTTACCGGAAAGGCCATGTCGTGCGCCATTGTTTGCCATGCTGGTACCGTAACTATCGGGTGCATCGCCAAAATCCAGATTTGTGTTACTGACGTCTATGACGGGTGCTTGTGCGCAACGAAAGCCATCGTTTAAACCTGAAGCAGGCCCCTTGGCAAAGAAGTCAGCCTTGTAGATACCTGCGTCAATAGCAACCCGGTAAATGGCACCGTCTCTGTTCCGACTAAGATAAAGATTCCCGTCAGGATCAAAGTACGCAGCACCAAACCCGGCTTGTGCTTCTATATTGCCTAATACCGTTGAGGTTCCGGCTTGTACATCAATTTGTAATACGTCGCCTTTGGAATCTACCGCGTAGGCCAGATCGTTGTAAGGATGGAATGCCATGTCGGCAATAGCCATACTCAGACTAGCGCCATCGACAATATTCTCCATTTTCAGGTACGTCGATGAATCCGGGTTCAGATCAATGGAATAGAGACCGGCAGTTGCTCCGCGACGATACACGTAATATTTATTGTCGTTAGTTGAAACATCACCAACGTAAAAATCCACTCCGGCAATGTTATCTACATCGAGTACTTCAACTTTGAAGTCGTTGTGAACCCGAGCAGGTTTATTATGCTGGTATGACCAACCATAAACATAACTATCGTTCGAGTTAAATCCAAGTCCGTTAAGCGAGGCTTTCACACCCATATCATGTGCCAGTACCTGGTAATCACCTGTTATAAGGTTCAATCCGTAGGTGCTGGGTACTGCACCTTGTGTCAGGAACGCCTTGGCAGGGCATTCGGTGAAAGGGTCCGCTGATACAGATGTCGCCAGTAGCAAAGCGGGTGCTGCAAGTAAAAAGCGCATTCGCACCTCCGGAATTACTTATCAGTCGTTAATATTTGATGGTTAGATATTAATGACAGATCGATTATCGTTCGTGAGGTGGCGTAGCGGCGCTGAGAAGAGCCATATTCAGTAACAAGTAACATGCCGCGCTGGAAAGTTAGAGTTTTCTATGTACCCATCGGATCTTTAACAAATCAAGAAACATTATTAGTGAGTCATTTAACAATGAAAGTGTGGACCCGTCGTCGTGTTTCCACGAAACAGGTACTTCTGCCACTTTATAACCAAGTTTTTTTGCCATGTGAATGTGTTCAACGTCGAAGCAATAGCCGTAAGTCTTCTGTCTTTGAGCTACATCTCTGGCAACCTCTCTTCGATAAGCTTTGAACCCGCACTGGCTGTCAGAAACGTTCATTAATCCCAGTGCTCCGGCAACCACATTGAAGCCTTTACTCAGTACGGCTCTCAGAGCTGGTCGATCGATTACATTTGAGGCTTTAAGGTTTCGAGAACCTATTACCACATCATAGCCTTCGTTGATTTTACTGATTAGCCTTTCAATCTCCTCAATAGGCGTTGAGCAGTCTGCATCGGTAAAAGCAATGATGTCACCTTTGGCCATTAGCAGACCCTTTGCAATTGAGTATCCTTTGCCAACGTTCTTAACGTTTTCTACCAAAACTCCTGAGTTTTGTTCTTTTACTTCTTCACTGTAAATGTCAACAACCCGGACAACTTCTGACGTAAGGTCGTTACTGCCGTCATCAATAATCATCACATCGGAAGAATAAGATTGCTGGCTAAGATAGTCTTTTACACTGTAAAGTGTTTTTGCAATTCTCTCCTGTTCATTGAACACTGGAATGACCAGTGTTATGTGCAAACTATTCGTGTCCACTACGTTTTCTCCGGTGAATGTGTAGTGTGTGCGTACCAGACACCGAATATTATTAGGGAAATACCGAGCGTTTTTTGTGTTGTTATCGATTCATTAAGCCCAGGCCAGATGCCGGCGACGAGGTAAACGATGACGTATCCCAGGCTCAGAACCGGGTAAGCTGCGCTCAATTCATGATTTTTAAGTGAATGAACCCAAACAACCATTGAAACGATATAGGAGAATATGCCGGCAAGGATTAAAGCTGCGGACGATGGGTGATACAAAACGCTATACAAAACCGCATTGAAATCGCCAAAGGGCAGATCTTTCATACCGATTTTCATCAGAAGTTGGCCGAATGCGCCACCAACTACCGCAGTTGCCATACCTGCATATACCGGTTTCATTGGATACTTCCTGTTGCGAGCAGAATGACACCGGTAATGATGCACCCAACACCAATCCAGCGTTTGGTGGGAATCTGCTCACCAAAACAGATGCTTGCCAAAACCAGAACAACAATGTAATTCAGACTCAAAAGCGGGTAGGCCACAGACACGTCAAAGTACTTAAGAACTAAAAGCCAGGTAATCAGACTCGCACCCAGAAAGACACCACTGAGTACAAAGCTAATATTGCTCAGTAACGGTTTTGGTGCGTCTTCACGATTGAGCTCAACGGCGGCCTGCTTCTGCAGCAACTGAGAAACAGATGTGAGCAGGATCGTCACCAGTACATAAAATATGGGTAAGTTACTCATGAAAAAATGTCATCGTCCAGCTGAGAATATCGGCGCCTAGGGATTAATCTATATTGCCCAGCAGGTTCGACCGGCTTAGTGTGTGCTAGATCACACGAGGTTTGAGAGCCTAGTCAATCTCAGCCAGACTGGCATTGCGATCGGTTCTGGCATGCAGGCTTAGGGTGCCGTAGCGCTTGTTACCAGACATGGTAGTCAGTTCATAAGGTTCCGATAAGATAGCGTCATAGCCACGCTGTGAGAGCATATTGCGCAGTTTAATATTCCCTTTGGCGTGTTGTTGGTCGTTCAGGAAAACATAATCAAATTTCCGTGCCCAAATTGCTTGCTCAACATCTCTAAATTCGTGCTTACCGTCACGATTGTTATCCAGCCATGTGGTTTCATTGATGTTGGATTGCACTGTCTTATCGAATAACAGGTAGCGGAACAGGTAAGGGTCTTCACTGAGCACGGTTTCTGATGCCAGCATGTCTTGCACATGAGGCACAACAGGTTCTACATTAACGAAGCTGTTGTCAATGATCTGTAGTTGGTGGTAGTTGTACGAACCGTACAGTAACAACATGCTGGCAAATAGCATATTTTTTAGTGCGTTTTGGCGTATTAATATCAATGCCTGGTGAATGCCCCAGGACACAATAGGAATTAAAAATAGACTACTAAACACCACATGCTTTTGAAGTGAGATAACGTTCTGACTTAACAGGTGATAGACAAGTAGTGGGCATGACATCAGAACTAAAGCCAGCAGTACTGGTATCGCGCTTCGACGCATAAATACGGCGTACAGCAGACAGGCCAATGAGGTTAACAGTAATAGCAGTAGCTGCCTTCCTGAACGAAGTACGATATCCAGCTGGAGCGCGTTTTTCTCATGGGCGCTGTTTATTTGTATGTTGTATAACACGTTCAGTTGCTCAAAATGAACCAGAGTGTACGCGGTCAATGCAGAGACAATCAGAACGGTGCCTGCCAATCCTTGTTTAGGTGCAAACACAAACACCAGTACAGCGATTAATGGAAGGTACAGTATAGCGGTGTATTTGCTTAATACAGCTGCCACGAGTAGTGCAGACGCTACTACTGTCCATGCCCATTGGTAAGGTTTCGCTCGACAAACGAGTATGAGTACGGGCAAAGACCAGATTAGGAAAGTAAATGAGATAATATCGTAGGTGGCTAGTTTGCTGATATGAAGATGTGCCGCTTCCATGCCTAACAACAATGCAGCGATCAGTGCGGTGGGTTTACTATTCCACACTAACAGTACGAACAGGTACATGGCGACAAGAGACGAAAAACCAAGCGCTGCTGCTACCAGTCTTGCACCGGCCAATCCGCCTATGTGGGTATCGCCCCAGGCCAGAAGTAACCAATTGAAGTCCCAACCGAATATATAGGTGTGTGTTGGCCAGAAGCCACCGGAGAGCAAGGTTTTGCCAACGAACAGATAGTCATATTCGTCCATATGGCCGGACAAGCCATCAATACTTAGACGGAACATGGTCACCACCAACAGCGATGCACAGACGAATATCGTGGTGCTTACATCGATGGCTCGGTGTGGCATAGTTAGTTCATGGTGCGCCGAGTCAGCAGCGTTTGAATTGAGCTATATGCGTCATAAACGTATTTGCTGCATTGGCGCTGATTGCGTTTGCTTTAGCCGCGTTAGCTTTGGTCACGCTGCGGAATAATGACAACACGACGGTTAACAGCATGGTCTTCTTCAGAATTACCATTGGATAATGGTTTTGATTCACCGTATGCCATTGTTTTAAGCCGGCTGTAGTTTACGTTCTTTCTTAACAGGTAGTCTTTTATCGCATGTGCGCGAGCCTCAGAGAGTACTTTGTTGTATTCAGCATCTGCTCTTTTATCCGCGTGTGTTTCTATCAGATAACTATAGGCATCACATCTGGTCGCGGTTGCAGCTAACTGATCGAGAATTGGTTTTACCGCATCACTGATGGTGGTTTTATTGGTTTCGAATACGCTCAGGTTCATTAACCATGCTTGAGCACAGTTATCTGGTACATCTGCGGCGTTGCTAACCAGTTTGGGCACACGTTCATTTTGGGCTTTTTTGTAGTCGTCGACGAATTTGTCAATCGTTTTTAACACAGCATCGTAGGTCCATGCGCCACGATTCTCGCACGAGTCCGTATCATCACCAGAACCCCACGTGGAGAACATATATTGAGTATTTGGGTCGCGAAGTATGGATGCAGATTGCTGGAAGGATGCCCAAATGGATGATCGGCAGCAATCATGTTCCGGGTCAACTTTTAGTTGATTTGCCGTTTCTGCTTCCGGGTTTGCCAGGCCTTTAATTTTGTCGATGTCGTTGCCGGTATACGCAGGGTAGAACGTAAGCGTAGGCTGCCCTGGTATGGTTTTGAGTTCTTCCTCAGTGAGCATTCGCAGGTTTACTGCTTCGAGTCGCTTTTTAATCTGTGGTACCAGATCGGATTTCATGTCGTCGAGTTTATACTTCTTTGCAGATCCCAAAATAAAGCTTGTCTCGACTCGTACGCCCTCTAAACCAGCAAGAGATGAATAATTGTCCTGATATTCCTCAGCCCCGACTTCCAGCGGGTTCGGGCTGCCGGTGGGGTAGTAACGAGTATCTGCACTAACAGATGTGCTCGCGAGCACGGATACCAGAAAAACGCCTGCCAATACACTCTTTATTTCTGAGTAAAACATACGAGAACCTTTGTCTTTTATGAGACTGCTGCCTTAGATCGCTTATCGGTCTGAATCAGCTATGTTTTAAGACCAAGTGCTAAACTGAGAGCCTGTTACGCAGAAATACATCATTATTTCTGATTAAAGTATGAGCTGGTAGTGTCGTATGCACGGAGCAACTGTGTCAGATAGCATCGGTGATAGTCAGATAAAGGGTTAGATGAGATCGAGGTCACATGTCAGAAATTGATGTCAAAACGACCAGAAATCGACTTGAAAAGCTATTGGCAGAGTTAACTCAAGCGAATAACGGTGCTGAGCAAGGCAGCGCCATCGTCGACCTGGACCAATCAAGAGTAGGGCGACTGTCAAGGATGGATGCATTACAGAATCAGGCGATCTCCCAAACCGCAATGATCAACAGAGTGCAGCAAATTCAGCAAGTGAAATCAGCTATTAAACGCATAGATACCAGTGAATACGGGATTTGCCTTGATTGTGAAGAACCCATTAATCCACGTCGACTCGATCATAATCCTGCAGCACCGTTGTGTATCCGCTGTGCCGCTCTGGCTGAGAAACAATAAAATTAATAAAAGACAATGAGCGCTAGAAAAGAGCGGATAGACCTGACGGGCGGATCGCTATTGATTGCTTTTTCA
This sequence comes from uncultured Granulosicoccaceae bacterium, assembly GCA_937981955.1. GTDB lineage: Bacteria > Pseudomonadota > Gammaproteobacteria > Granulosicoccales > Granulosicoccaceae > Granulosicoccus. The sequence goes on along the minus strand of CALJNA010000062.1, from coordinate 10,898 downwards.
GCACTGTTAGGATTAAACCAAGTCTGTGTGAAATTGGTCAATGCCGGACTATCACCTGTATTTCAGGCCGGCTTGCGTTCTGTGTGCGCGTTCGTGGTTGTACTTTTTTTTGCAGTACTGATGAAGCGGCGATTGACAATATCTGATGGCAGTCTGATACCTGGAATCGTTATTGGGATGTTGTTCGGTTTCGAATTCTTATTATTGTTTCAGGCACTGGATTACACCAGTGTTGCCAGGGCATCCATACTTTTTTATACCATGCCATTCTGGGTAACAATCGGTGCACACTTCCTCATACCCGGAGAATATATCAGCCGATTGAAAAGTGTTGGTTTGATACTCGCGTTCGCCGGGATTGTGTTAACGCTTAGTCGTAACACCGATTTTGGTGCTGGTTTAACTCAGTCTTATCTTGGTGATATTTTTTGCCTGATTGCTGCGACTGCCTGGGCAGCCATCGCGTTAGTAGTTCGCACAACCAAACTGAGTTCATCTTGTCCGGAAATGCAGTTACTGTATCAGTTAGCCGTTTCAGCTCCGGTTCTGATTGGTGCAGCCGCATTTAGTGGAGAATTTTTGCGTGAACCCACGTTATTCATTTGGCTTATTTTTGCTTTCCAGGTTTTGGTGGTCGTATCAATCGGCTTTCTGACCTGGTTCTGGGTGTTGTCGATTTATCCGGTGGCCAACATGGCTGTATTCAGTTTTCTGGCACCGGTATTTGGCGTATTCTTCGGATGGCTTATACTGGATGAACAAATTACGATTAATCTCATTGTTGCATTGCTGCTGATTGCGTTGGGCATTGCGCTTGTCAATTGGCCAGCAAAATCTGCACAAGTTTAAGGGTCCACTATGTCTAATACCATAAACATGTCGCTTGATGACGTACATCAACTGGCATTAAACGCGTTAACCAGTCAGGGTTTTTCGACAGCGCAGGCTGATGCCATTGCAACCACTGTGACTGCCGCAGAGCGCGATGAGTGTCATTCACACGGTTTATTCAGAATTGCATTCTATGTCAAGTCTGCAGCCAATCCGACAACCGACCCAACTGCGACCCCGGAAGTAAAATTAACTGAATCATCGGTTGTGCATGTCAATGCCAGAGAGGGTTTTTGTCCTCTCGCATTGCAAATGGGTTTAGATCCGTTGCGCGACAAGGCGATGAAACACGGAATTGCCGCGTTGGCGATTCATAATGTGTACAACATTGCCGCACTGTGGCCAGAAGTCGAGGCATTGGCAGATCAGGGGCTGGTTGCCTTTGCATTTACCGGGTCGAATGCCTACGTTGCACCACATGGTGGTACAAAACCCTTGTTCGGCACCAACCCTATGGCGTTCAGCTGGCCTCGAGCGAATCAACCGCCGTTGGTATTTGACCAGGCTTCAAGTGTCAGCGCCCGTGGTGAAATTCAATTACACGCCATCGACGGCAAACCTATACCGGCTGGCTGGGCTATCGATAAGCGTGGTCAGTCCACAACAAGTGCCGATGATGCTTTAGCCGGTGCACAGTTGCCATTTGGTGCGCACAAAGGATCGTCCATTGCGTTAATGGTCGAGCTTCTCGCCGGAGCACTAATTGGCGATCTGTTTAGTTATGAATCGACACAAAGAGACACCTTGAAAACAGGTGGGCCTTGTGGCGGTGAGTTTCTTATAGCAATAAATCCTATGCACACACTGGCCGATGGAAACGTTGAAGCAGCCCAGGCTCGTGCAGAACATTTATTCGAAAACATACTTTCGCAAGAAGGCACTCGACTACCTTCAGCTCGACGTTTTGAAGCACGCAAGCGCTCTTTGGCGAATGGTGTGAATATTCCTGAAAAATTACATGCGCAGGTGCTGGATTACACATAGCCTGAGCAGATACGTGTGTATCTGCTTGTTTGAGGCAGAATTGTAAATCAATGCAACGAGCTGGATGGGAAACCACCAGTTGCATGCTATGGTAATCGGGTAATTCAGTGGAGAATCAAATGCTTGACTCAAAAAAGCGGCAAACGCTTAAATTTATGGGTGCTGCGCCGTTGGTTTCGCTTCCTTTCGTTGCGTCTGCGGGAGAACTGTTCGCATCTGAAACACAGGTTCCCAAATTACCAGCTGCGTCTCCACGCACCGGTATGCAATTGGAAATTCAAATTATAGACAGTACCGCTGTACCCGATAACACTGTTGTGTTTCGCAATCGCAGCGACGACGTGCTGGTTATTACTCGTTTTATGCCGGGCCACATTGTCTATGATGGCAAGCTAATGGATTTGAATGCGGCTATGGGCGATAGACAAATCGAATTGTCTCCCGGTCAGAGCAGAGCATTTGAATATGATGTTTGGTCTGTGTTAAACACGGGGCCAGTTGAGTACGTTTGGGCCGATCATGCCATAGATGCGTTAAGCGAAGAAACGTCAGTTGTGACGCTCGGTGCGTTCATGGCAGATACGAATGCAGTGGTGTACGCAAACACACGACAATATATTCCCAGTTAAACAGTCTTAAACACTGACGTAGATCTGCAGTTACATGCCCTCAGGTGTTATTGGATGGCGTTCGGTATAAGCAATACGGTTTGCATTGCACGTCCAACAACACCTTGTTCATCGAATAACAAAGCGTCTGCTAAACCTTGACCATTGGGTTCCCAATAGCCGACGCTTTGTGAGCCCAACCAATCCCCAACCGGGTCACGATGCAGCACGATCGTCAGGTCTGGATTCACAAAACTGACATCAATCGGTTCTGCGTTCCGCCCAAATGCGTTGCCACAATCGGCAAGCGGACAAATCCGCTGAAATGGACTGGACACTTCATGCTCCAGTAAAGGCACCGTTTTCATCCAGACCACTGTAGGACCGGGTTTGCCATTCTGTCCAGGTGGGTAGCGCATTTGTACGCCGTCGCCATTAAATGCAGGAAGCTCGTGTAAGGTCTGGATAGGGAACGGCCCAGCGTTAGCATCGGCTGGACTGCCGAAATTTTCCGAGTGCGTCGGATAATTAACACCCGGGGATTGCTCTAGCATGTGGAGGCCCGAGGCGCTTACCATGACTTTTCCATCTTCATTCAACAGACTGGCGGTTGTGGTTGCAACGCTGCGACCGGAGCGCTCAAGCGTGGCTTCTATTCGGAACCCGTTGAACGGGATTGGCCGCAGTAAATCAACATTCAGCCTGATCAGACGTTTTTCAGGCACGAGTTGTTCCATGGCTCTGGCGAGCAATCCGGTCGGTGGTCCGGCATGACATGCATGTATATCCCAGGGACCACGGGTGTGGTCAGTTGGTTTAAACCATTGGTGATCTTCAGTTGTGAAAAAAGCGTTTGGCATATTCGTGCGGAAAATTAACAGAGCAATTGGTAAACTAGCACGAATATCCAAAAAATAGGCTCAAGTCAAAGCAGAGGCATAAGTCCTTTGCGACAAATCATCTTATGCAAACAGTATTAATAGATAGAGAGCCTGTTGAGTTGTATAAAATACTCAAATTTGAAGGTCTTGCAGCAAGTGGCGCTGAGGCAAAACTCATCATTGCCGAGGGGCTGGTTTCTGTAAATGAACAAATCGAAACCCGTAAGCGACGAAAAATGTATGCCGGAGATGTACTTGGTATTGGTGAGCACGAGCTACAATTGGTTCTGGATACTTCGGGTGCCAAAGGCTGACTAACTGGAAAACACGCAACAATGATTAAAAATGAACAGGAAGTATTTTACCAATGAATGATGTCATCAAGTTATTGCAATCGCATCGATCGATACGAAAGTTCTCTGACAAAGTGGTCGATGAGGAGACAATCAATAGCATTATTGCTTCAGGACAAGCGGCTGCTACTTCGAGTAACGTTCAGGCGACCACGGTTATACAAATTAACGACCCCGATGCGCGGCAAAAACTCGTTGAATATTCCGGTGGCCAAAAATACATTGCTGCGGCGGGTGCCTTTTTTGTCTTCTGTGCTGATCTGAAACGTGCAGCGCAGGCTTGTGATTCGCAAGGTGGTGAATTCACTCAAGGAATGACTGAGCATTTTATTATCGCCACAGTCGATGTGGCGCTCTTTGCACAGAATTGTACAATAGCTGCTGAATCACTTGGCATGGGTATCTGCTACATCGGTGGACTACGAAATAATCCAACCGAAGTGTCTGAACTGTTGGAACTGCCACAAAATGTTTATCCGGTGTTTGGTTTTTGTATTGGTTATCCTGAACAAGACCCGGAGGTGAAACCGCGATTACCGATCGAATCGGTGTTAATGCAGGAGCGCTATGATAGTAGCTTGCTGGGGCCGGGTATCGACGCTTACGATGAGCATATTCGTGCGTATTACCGTTCGCGTACTGGCGGTAAAAAAGACAGCTGCTGGAGCGAAGAGATGCGTGCTTTGGTTGGCAAGGAATCACGACCGCATATGCGCAAGTTTCTCGAATCGCAAGGCTTTAGTATGAAGTAACGCGTATATATGCCGTAATTACAGCGACAAGACGAAATTATCGTTAGATAGAACAACAGGACTATTCAGATGGCTACGCAAGCAATACAGAAATCGGAATGCTCGGAACAAGAATGGGCTTTAAGAGTTGATCTTGCTGCGGCGTTTCGCCTGGCGGTAAAGTTTGACTGGCACGAGTCTGTGGCAAACCATTTTAGTGCGGCTGTTTCAGCCGATGGCAAGCAGTTCTTGTTGAACCCCAGGTGGAAACACTTTTCATTGGTAAAAGCGAGTGACTTATTACTGCTTGACGCAAATGATACTGATGTTATGCAACGACCCGATGCGCCTGATCCGTCTGCGTGGTGTATACACGGAGCCGTGCATGCTCAGGTTCCACAGGCCAAAGTGCTCTTACACTGTCATCCTCCATACGCAACGGCGCTCTCGTCGTTGAAAGACCCGACCATTAAGCCGATTGATCAAAATACGGCGCGCTTTTATAACCGTGTTGCTGTCGATCTGCATTTCGGTGGTATCGCTGATGACGAAGCAGAAGGGCAACGCATTGCTCAAGCGTTTGGCAATGCCTCAACCATGATGATGGGCAATCACGGCGTAAGTTGCACGGGCGAAACCGTAGCTGAGGCGTTTGAGCACTTGTACTATCTTGAACGCGCGGCAAAAACCATGGTGCTTGCTTACTCAACCGGTCAGCCTTTGTCAGTGCTATCAGATGAGTTGGCAGAGAAAACCGCGCAGGGCTGGGAGCAATATGGAGATTCTGCCGATGCTCATTTTGAGCAGCTCAAATTGTTACTCGATGAGAGCGATGATAGCTACAGGAGTTGAATTTGCCTGACAAACATCAACCTGTCACATCAACCCGTCACATCGATGAAGGGCAGTTACCACAGATCACATAGGTATGGCCTGGGTCGTTCAAGCGCTCCAGCATAGCCAGATCCTTTTTAATACTACTGGCGAGCCGTGACATTGGATGATTCATCAACTTCGGCAAATCAGGCACGAGGGCTTCCGCAAACTTGCGTAATATCCGGTCTTCAAACGATAGCTCAGGTTCCACGTGCCATACAGAATAATCTTCCAGTTTGGCCAGGCTGGCAGCGGCAGCAATTGCCTGGTCCAGATCACCTAATTGATCTACCAGACCAAGCTGATGAGCTTTTTCACCTGTCCAAATTCGTCCCTGAGCTATTTCGTGCACAGCATCAACATCCATGCTTCGCTCGTTGGCAACCAGGGTTAAGAACTGTTGATAACCTGCTTCTATTATTGTTTGAAGGACATCCCTGTACTCAGGTGTAATACCACGTATTGCGCTGGCACCACCAGCTAGCGGGGTGGTTGCTACGCCATCAGTGTAGACACCATAATTAGCTAGCGTTTTCTCAAAACTTGGCATCAATCCGAATATGCCGATGGAGCCGGTTATCGTGTTTGGCGTTGCCCAGATTTCATCCGCCGAAGCGGCTATCCAGTATCCTCCGGATGCTGCCACCGATCCCATTGACGCGACAACAGGGATACCTGATTTTTGAGCTTCGAGTAATTCACTGCGAATTTTTTCCGATGCTGATTTGCTGCCACCGCCTGAGTCAATTCGTAAAACAATGGCCTCGACGTCATCATTTAAGCGAGCGTTTCTAATCAATTCTGTTAACGACTGACCACCGATTTCTCCGGCAGGTGCGTGACCATTAACAATGTTTCCCACCGCTGTAATAACCGCGACTTTACCGGCTTTATCCGGTTCTGGTAGCCGCGCTGCTCGAAGATAATCTTTGTACTCAATGTTGCGATAGGATTTGTTTTCGGAATCTTCACCGGCAAGTGCTATCAGATAATCGCGTCGTTCGGAATCAGTGACCAGTTTATCCACTAAGCCCATGTCCATCGACAGTTGAGCCAGGTTTCCATTCGCAGACTGTATTTTCTCATTTGCGTTAGACAACATCTCGTTAATACTTCCCGCAGGCATACCTCGTATCATCTCTATTGATGACGTGTAAGACTCCCACCATGGCTCAAGTATGCCTAGTCTTGCCTGTTTGTCTTCGCTCGACATGTTGTCGCGAAAAAAGGGATCAGCAACAGATTTGTACTTGCCGACTTTAAACAGATTTATTGTCACGTCGTGCTTATCCAGAAAGCTCTTAAAGAAAGGACTGTACATCGCGAAACCTTCAACAACCGCGATACCTTCCGGGTTTAACAAAACCTCATCAGCGTGTGCGGCTAAATACAATCCTGATTGACTGTAGTTGTCTGCGACTGCAATGATTTTCTTACCGCTGGATTTGAAGTCAACAATGGCTGCAGATACACGTTCAAGTTTTGGTAATAAGCCGTGTCCAAGCTTTCCAAGCTCGAGTACAACCAGTTCGATTCTGTCGTCGTTTTTGGCGAGCATTAAAGCGTCAACCAGATCTTTTACCAATGTTTGTTGCGGCAAATCATCGCCTTGCAATAAGGTCGCAGCAGCACCAACCGCGTTTTTTTGCTCCACTAAAGTCCCTGATGGATTGAGTACTAATGCACCTCCACCTGGAATTTTGGCTCCGCCCTGACTTAGTGCTGCGAATAACAGCGATCCAATGATTAAAGCGCCGATAAAGCCGAATAAAATAATGTTGAACGCCTTAAGAGCACGCCATAGAAACAAAAAAAAGCCAGTGATAATGCCGCGCTTTTTAGGGGAAGCAGTACTCATAGCAAATCCATTAGAAGCAATGTCAGTTGAAAAAAGAGACGAAAAAGGATTTAAGTGTAGCTAAGAAGGTGGGGGCGAATTTTTTGAATTAAAGAGCGTTTCCAATGGCGGTGTACAATCTGCCTAATGATGCTCGGTAATAGACGAAATACAGCGTAGTTTATTCGTGTGAGTGCGAGTGGGGAAAAGAATCCCGGCTTCAGTCGCCGGGAGTCATCTTATCTCTGGGTAACACAACATTAAATTCAGCACGAATCTTGGCATCAACCTCTTCACTAACATGGGTTGGATAATGAGTCTTCAAAATATCATCGACACGTGCTCGAGCTGTTTCGAGTAACACAGGCTTACCTGACTCAGCCCATTCTTTAGGGCTTGTTCGATCAGCTACCTCAGGATAAATATATTCTTTTTGCATAAGACCAAAGGTTTGTTCGTGCCCGAGGTAGTGACTGGGACCATCGATGCAGACATCACGCATGGCTTGCAGAGAGAGTGTATCGTCATTGACTTCAATACCTCGCACTGTTCGGTTGATTGCACCGAGCATGTCATTGTCGATGACATAGCTTTCGTAACAGCAGCCCAGCAATGATGCGTGCATGCCTGCAGATTCATATATTAGGTTAGCGCCGGAGTGTGCGGCTAATGTGTTTGTGTAAGCTTTTTCAAATCCCGATTGTGCATCAGGAAACTTCGCATCTGCCATTCCGGCGGCGATACCGGTTGGCAAATTATAGTAACGCCCCATCTGCCCGCATCCGGCCATCAGAATGGCTTGTTCACCGCTGCCGCCGCTCATTGCCCCGGTGCGTAAGTCAGAAACAAATGGCCATGTACCGAAAATGGCTGGATGACCCGGTACCATCAGGTTTACCCAGACTAACCCGGCCAATACTTCAGCAACCTCCTGGACTATTGAGCCCGCCAAGGCGGCCGGACTTGTGGCACCGGCTTGCCCGGCCGCCAGCAACAAAACGGGCATGCCACCATGCACTGCTGATTCCAGGCAGTAGCAAGAATCTTCGGCGAAGCGCATGGGTGGAACCACAAAGCAATTGGACATACTGACAAACGGTCGGGCACGCCATTGTTTTTCACCGCCGGCCATGTGATGAAGCATGGCAAGGCTTTTTTCAAAATTGGCAGGTTCTACCCAGCTGGTTCCAACGTGCTTGGTTGTAGCGCTAACCGATGCGTAGCAGGTGTTGAAATCCATATCCAAAGGATCAGTGACATCACGAGGTACAAGACAGCGTTGGAAATAGTGGATGTTGTCCATTTTGTCCACAATGCGTGCGATGTTGTACAGATCTTCCAGCGTTGATTCTCGATACTCATTGTTTTCAACATCAGCAATATGAACCGCAGCACCCGCTGTGCCGAAATACACACGTTGATCGGTGATTTCCATATCGTGCTTTGGATCCTGACCATATAGCACAATGCTTTTCGCGCAATTAGCAATGGTGTCTTCAACCAGTGAGCGAGGGAATAACAGACGTCCGTCTTTATAGGTTCCACCGGCTTTGGTCACAGCTTCAACGCAAGATGGAATGGCTTGTGACAGTCCCACTGTTTCAAGTGCTTCCATCACGGCATTGTTTATCTTTTCCATGTCAGCAGCGCTTAGAGGATTAAACGTGCCACCTGACATGCCGGGTCGAACCGCGCGATCTTCATCGGCTAGCGGGGCAGCACGCAGCGCTCTTTTCGCTGCCCTGGCTCCTCGCCGCGACTGGCCTTTGGATAGTTCTGCCATATTATTTTCTCTTCGATCCGGATTCGCTAATCTAGCTTAGTTTGCCACGGTAATTCTCTGAAATTCCAGAGTTTTAGATTAAAAAGCGACGTGTTGTGGGTGAGTGGCGACGTTGTTTAAGCGATTCGCGAGGAAACCAGCCGGGACATTGACGGTTCACTCGCTGCTGGCGGAAGCACGCCTTTCGCCTAAAAAAATGCGTGGAAGGGCTTACCGAATTGATGCAAACGAACTGAGAAAACTTTGAACGTACTGAGAAAACTTAGTGTGATCACGCGGCTGCGCACGACTCGCATAAACAGTTTAATTCAATTTGCGGGCTGGCAAGCGTGAATCCAGCTGTTTCTACATTGTTGCGCAAAGTGCGAAGAGTGGACTCTTTAATGCTTATTTCAGATACCTTGTAACACTGTTCACAGATAAGAAATTGTGGTACCGCATGCTTATGATCACATGTGATGTGTATGCATGCGACAAAACGATTGGCAAGTTTCAACTTATGGACAAGCTGTTCCTGTTCTAAAAATTCCAGGATTCTATATACCGACATGGTCGGCATGGCTTCTCCCAACTCGTCTCTGCAGAAATCTGCCAGCTCATATGCTGACATTGCCTGCCCGGTTTGCAGCAAACCTTGCAATACCACTTTTCTTTTTTGTGTAAGTCGGCTACCGCTATCCGCACATTGTGCTTCTGCATGGGCCAGTGCCTTCTTATAGCTGTTCTTTTTTCCGTGGCTTTTCTTAGTACTGTTCATGGTTTGTGCAACCCGGTCGTTCGCAACTTGTCAGGCTCTGATTATCTGTGTTGGGGTAATGATACGCGCATTAAAGCGTAGTGTCTCAGCTCTGCAGCGCAGTTCCAGCGGCAGTTTGTCCGGCACCACAATCTCTAGTTGGCTGAAGTGTCTCGGCTTGCACCGTCTGAGCATAGTGCGTTTAAATGCAGCCGGAGAGTCTCTACCATTGATACTCTGAAATACAATGGTTAATACTCTGATAACTTAGCGTCATCAGATGTTCATTGGCCCCGGTATTGCGTTGGGAAAGTGGGCTGTTGGTGCCGATATTCATACGATGGAGCCTGTTGACTGATGATCGTACCGCTCATTACATTACTCAAAATTATCGCCTTAGGCTCGATAAAAATTATCTTCCTATTGTTGGGTATTGCCTTTTTTCCGGTTTTTGCTTTGCGTTTTATACTCGGTGGCGCTACCACCATGTTATTGCCTACGCTGGATTGGCTTGAAGAAAGTGACCAACTGGATGCCGATCGGCATCAAGCCATTGTCAAAGATCTCGATGCCCTGACCAGTATCAGTTTCACTCGTGAAGAGGCGAGGCGATTGCTATGGAAGCTGATTATCAAAACGATGAAAAACCTGGGTACATCTGTGGGTAATTCCGTACGCTGGGTTCAACAACTCGTTATCAAGCTCCGCGGTTGAATGAAGCGGTTTGTCCTTTTTCTGGCAGCGGTATTGGTTCTGTATGTTGGTGGCTTTGTCTACGATGAAGTAGGGCCGTTACTTTATGCCGTGTTGCTTGCGATTATTGCGTCAACACCGCTGCTGTTAAAATTCTCTTTCTGGAAAAAGCTGATTTTGATGGTCCCGCTTTTGGTGTTGCGAGTGATTGGCAAGATATTGCTATCTGTGTTTGGAAAGAATGCATTATCCAAACTGCTCGCCCGATACGGACTGTTGGAGCAAAGATTCAATTCGATCATCGCTAATATCGCGTTGACAAAAGATCAGGGTATTGCCCGGTGGAAACGCATGAGTCGTACATCCCAAGCGTATTTACTACTTATTTTTCTGCCAGTCGCGATCGTGCTCTTTTTTCTTACTCTTATCATCAAATTTATCCGTTTCCGGTTTCTCCAATTCATTATCGAGAAGATCATGCAGACATTCCTGGTCAAATGGACCATAGCAAAACGTACTGCAGCA
>CALJNA010000061.1 GCA_937981955.1 uncultured Granulosicoccaceae bacterium | reverse complement strand
TGTGTTGAGATAGATTTAAATGCTTGAAGCTTTCATAGAATTTTTCAAACAGCTCGCTGATGACTACCCTCGCTGGAATTTCATTTTCTTCTACGAGCCGCGTCAATGGGCGCGCATTGTCAAAGGTCTCCAATACACACTTTGGCTGTCGGTTTCATGCGTTATATTTTCAGTCATCATTGGCGTTGTTGGCGCCTGGATGCAGAATTCACCGTCAAAGTGGGTACGGCGTATTGTTCAGGGTTACATACAGTTTTTTCGCAACACACCACCGTTTGTGCAATTGCTGTTTTTCTATTTCGCGCTTGGACAGTTCACGCCCGCTGTGACCGGACCTGATGGGTGGACCGAAATACCGATCATATCCAACGTGGGTTGGGCCATTATTTCTTTGTCGTTTTTTGCTGGCGCATTCAATGTAGAGATATTTCGCTCAGGTATTGAGGCGGTTCCTGAATCCACTCAGGAAGCTGCCAGTGCTCTGGGGTTTTCCCGACTTCAAACATACAAGGAAGTTGTGCTGCCATTAGCATTCAGGGTATCGCTGCCAGCGCTGAACAATAACCTCGTGAATCTGGTTAAAACAACAACACAGGCGATTGGTATAGCTGTGCCGGAGTTGTTGTATCAGTCAGTTAGCATCTGGAATGACTACCCCAGTGCGCTATATCCCACCATGCTGTTGCTGTTTGTATCGTTCATCATATTGGTTGGGATACTGGTGTTTGGTATGCATCGTTGGGAAAAAGCTATGTATATCCCCGGATATGGAGGCTAGTGATGATAAAACCCAACAAAATTCCCGGTATACAAAGTCGTCCAAGCACTGACTTACCAGTTCTTAAGCCATTTACTGCAAAAGCTGCTGGAGAACCGGAGGACTTGTTGTTTTCACGCTGGTTAGCCTCCACGCCAATATGGGCCTGGCTACTGCTTATTGTGATTATTTTTGCATGGCCTGGTGTAAGTTCAGCTGCAAGCTCCTACACCATGACGCAGGCGTTCCAGGCACTTTGGCGATGGTTACCATTCATTATTACAGGGGGGTTTCTCTTTAATGTCATTATTTCGTTTTTTGCCATGCTTATTGGCACAGCCTTCGGTGTCGTACTTGGACTTATGCAGATATCACCTTTGCGAATTATTCGATGGCCAGCCCAGTTTCTAACGCAGATTTTTCGAAATTCTCCCTGGCTGGTATTGTTGTTTATTGTGTTGTTGGCGTTGCCGTTTGAAGTTGAAATTGCTGGTGAAATTATTCGTATCCCGGATTGGGTAAAGGCTGTTTTCGGCCTTTGTTTGCCGATCATGGCAAACATTTCCGAAGTGGTTCGCGGTGCGATTAATTCTGTACCCAGTGGACAGTGGGAAGCGGCAGAGTCGTTAGCCTATACGCGGCAACAGACGTTGTGGCAAATAATCCTTCCACAGTGTTTTAAACGAATGATCCCACCATGGATGAATTGGTATGCAATCTTAACCATGGCAACTCCGTTGTGCTCATTGTTAGGGGTAGAGGAACTGATTACATTAAGTAGACAAGCAATTGAAGCTGAGAATAACCGCCCTGAATTATTGGTGCCTTTTTACGGCTTCGCATTGCTGATTTTCTTCGCTTACTGTTATCCCATTGCCAGAGCAACCATTGCGCTTGAACGTCGCTTTGCGGTCAAACTGTAGGATTATAAAATGACTGAATCTTCCTGGGATGAAAGCCAGCCCATAGTATCGATTAAAGATGTGCACAAATCGTTTGGCAATCTTGAAGTCCTGAAAGGTATTTCAATGGATGTCATGAAGGGTGAGGTTATTTGTATCATTGGTCCGTCGGGTTCCGGAAAATCCACGCTAATCCGATGTATCAACGCACTTAATGATATCCAGGCGGGATCAATTACCGTCGAAGGTATTGAAGTGAATGATTCGAAGCTGGATAAACTTGAACTACGAAAAAAAGTAGGTATGGTATTTCAGCAATACAACCTGTTTCCACATAAAACAGCGTTGGAAAACGTGATGATGGCGCCGATCAAGGTATTAAAACAATCACCATCTGACGTTGAATCCAGAGCTCGGGCACTGATTGAAAAAGTACGCCTACAAGGAAAAGAAGATAGCTACCCCGGAGAACTGTCAGGTGGGCAACAACAACGGGTTGCGATAGCGCGATCACTTGCGATGAATCCGGATATTATGCTTTTTGATGAAGTAACCGCTGCACTCGACCCGGAAACGGTGAAGGAAGTGCTTGTCACTATTAAAGACCTGGCGGAAGAAGGCATGACTTGTATGCTGGTTACGCACGAGATGGGGTTTGCAAAAGAAATCGCCGATCACATTTATTTTACTGATCGAGGAGTGATCGTTGAGCATGGGCCTCCCGCAACGTTCTTCGCAGACGCTAAAGATGAGCGTACCAAGGAATTTCTGAGTCAAATTCTATAAAGTAAAATATTGGTAGGGTAGAGCCATGAAGCCATTTGAAGGAATTCGTATTCTTGACCTAACCCATGTTTTTGCAGGTCCTTTCAGTACTTACCAGCTTGCCTGCTTGGGGGCTGACGTTATAAAAATAGAATCGGCCATCAACCCGGATATGACAAGATCCGAAGGTGTTGACCCGTCGTATTCCGAACAACTCTACGCGTCCAGCTTTCAAGCGCAAAATGCGGGTAAACGCGGCATAACCATCAATTTGAAAACGGAAGCTGGTCGCGATGTACTCTGGCGTTTAATTGAAACTGCTGATGTTCTGGTGCAAAACTACGCTGGTGATGCAATAGAAAATCTCGGCTTTGGATACGATGCTGTGTCCGCGTTAAACCCTGAACTAATTTACTGCAGCATCACCGGTTTCGGGCGTACCGGACCCAAAGCTGATCACCCGGCTTATGATGTTGTTATACAAGCGTTTTCAGGATTGATGGCGGCTAATGGTGAAGCCAACAGTGAGCCGGTTAGGGTAGGCCCCCCAGTAGTCGACTACGGTACCGGTGCTCAGGCTGCTCTGGCGATTTCCTCTGCATTGTATCAGCGCACGAAAACCGGAACCGGTCAGTTCATCGATGTATCCATGCTTGACGCAGCACTTATGCTAATGAGCAGTTCAGTTGTAGATACTCTTATAACCAGCAAGAGCCCCGTACCCCATGGCAATTCCCATCCCTCGTATGCCGGATACGCAACTTACGAAACTGCAGATGGGAAAATCATGATTGGTGCATTCACCAATAAACAACTTTCATCACTGTTTATTGTTTTGGGTGAACATGAGAGAGCCGAAGAGATTTCCGGTTCCGAACGTGGCGATGTCACTAAACTTTGTGATTCGGACAAGAAGATTATTGCTGATCAATTAATGTCTCAATCTGCAACGGACTGGGAGACAAAATTGAATCGCGCTCATGTGCCGGCTGCAAAAGTACGTTCACTACATGAGGCTTTACAGGAGGAGCAACTACAATACCGCGGTGTCCTTCAGCGTATTGTCAATGCTGCTGATGGAAATCCAAGCCTGTTCCCGGTGACAGCATTCACTTATGCTCATGGAACCCCATGTGTTGATTCGGCTCCCCCGACACTTGGCCAGCACACACATGAGGTGTTACTTGAAGCTGGGTATTCTGAGACAGAAGTCTGTCAGTTACAGAGTGCCGGTATAATTTAACCGGGTAGGTACCCTACAACTTAATCAGCGGGCTTCGATTAACCACTCAATACAGACTAGAAGAGATTAGGCTGCTTTTGATAATTCTATATTTTCGAGCATCGGCAGGGATACCGTAAACGTAGTGCCTTCGCCGAGCACGCTTTCCACATTTATTGTGCCACCATGATCTTGAACAATGCCGTATGAAATGGAAAGCCCTAATCCCGTGCCAACACCCACTGGCTTCGTGGTAAAAAACGGATCAAACAACCGTTTTAAATTCTCACCAGCGATACCCGATCCATTATCGCTAATTGAAAACATGACCATAGTATCTAGAACGGCTGTTTTAAGCACGATATGGCCAGTGGCGCCAACTGATTGAGTAGCATTAATCAGCAAATTCATAATGACTTGATTTAATTCTCCCCGATTTGCTAATACGGGCGGTATCGAATTAAACTCTGTGTGCAACGTACATTTTGCTTGTAACTCTGGCTTGACTATTCGCAGCGTCGATTTTATACATTCAACCACATCACAAGGCTCCTTTGTATCCTGATTGACATGGGCGAAATCACGTAATCCATTAACAATATCTCGCACTCGGGTTGTTCCTTCTAAAGTATCTTCCAATAGAGATAAAATATCCTCATTCACAAAATCAATATCTTCGTGTGATTCATACTCGGCTATTGCAGCTAATTTATCCGGACAAGCGTTCGAGTCCGATATAAGTGCAGATTTGTGCATTTCAATTAGTTTCTGATAGATGTCAATGTAACTTACAAGCGAGTTAACGTTGCTATTTATGAAAGACAAAGGGTTATTGATTTCGTGTGCTATTCCAGCGGATAGTTCACCTATAGAAGCTAATTTCTCGGCTTGTGATAGTTTTGCCTGAGTGTCGGCCAATTTCTCGTGCGTAACCTGTAGCTCCTCCATTTGCACTCTTATTTTTTCCGTCCTTGTATTTACTCGTGCTTCGAGTGTTTTGTTCAGATCGAGTAACTGTGAT
Source organism: uncultured Granulosicoccaceae bacterium (assembly GCA_937981955.1). GTDB lineage: Bacteria > Pseudomonadota > Gammaproteobacteria > Granulosicoccales > Granulosicoccaceae > Granulosicoccus. The sequence continues at coordinate 1,063 of CALJNA010000061.1, read as the reverse complement.
TCATATTGATCTCTATCTTGTTGCGATTCCCTCAAAGTGCTGGCCATATGGTTAAACGCGTCAGCTACATCGCTAACCTCATCGTTACTTACGATTTTTAACTGTTGTGAATATTCCCCCTGCGAAACTAGTTTGGCAGCAGATCGTAATACTAATAATTGTCTGGTCAAATACGTACCTAATATGTAAGAAAATACTGCAACCAGCACCATTTCGATAATTGCGATTAGCGTAACGAGCCGTTTTGCTTCGTTCAGGCTCGCCTCGATACTACTAATGGAAAATCCGATCTCGACACGAGCATATTCGACTCCACTCTCAGAAACAACGGCGGATGTATCAAAAATGCCATCATCGACTAAGTTTAATTTGAAATCCTCAGTGAATGGCTTGTCGACTAAATCCTCATCACCGGCACTGCTGAGCAATATTCCATCTGAACTACGAGTGCGAACGTATTCGATATCACGATTTCTACTCAGCTCATGGCTAAATGTCTCTAATGAGGCCAGATCGAAAGCGAGTACCGGGTCTTTTGCAGTTACTGAAAATAATGCAGCAGTCGTCTGCACACGCTTAAGCAGTGCCTCCTCAGCGTTATCGTAGTTATACTTTGTTACTGTAAATATCAGAAGTGCTAGCAAAATCGCTTCGATTAATGCCACTCCAAATACAGTTTTTAACTTCAGAGACACGAATGTGTTGCCTTAGTTAACTGATTATATTTCTAGTTTTCTAGGTCAAGGCTTGTGATATTTAGACTTTTTACATCATTCCAACTTGAATCATCGGCTAACTGTATCGCCTGAAATTTTAATGCCGCTAATAGGGCTGTACCGTTCTCAGTTTCATTTAGAGATGCTAATGCTTTTGCTACCTTCTCTCGGTTAATAGGTGAAATAGATGGGTGAGCCGCGAATGCATGCGGTGTATATCCCTCAGATTTCCAAAGCACACGCAAGGAATCACGAATAGCTGGATCAGTGTTTTCCAGCGTTCTAACAATTCCTCCACCAGCAACCAGTAACCCACGAGAGACCGTCAGGTAAACAGAGTCGTGAGA
>CALJNA010000060.1 GCA_937981955.1 uncultured Granulosicoccaceae bacterium | reverse complement strand
GTGCTGCAGATAAAGAACAGCGTTTCTTTCACTGGGAGTATATATATCAGCTAATAAATTCTGGCTGGTTTACTGGAAGATGTGATATTCCGCTGGAAAATTCCTGGGTTATTGCGGCTTGCAATATGGGCATACCCATATACACACCCGGAGCCGAAGATTCAACGCTCGGCAATATGTTTTGCTCGGATGTAATGCAAGGTCACTTACCATCACACTCCGTGTTGAAGTCTGGCACCGAGCAGTTCGAACACATGTCAAACTGGTATCTGCAGGAACAGAAAGATCGCGATGTAGGTTTTTTCCAGATTGGCGGCGGCGTTGCCGGAGATTTTGCCATGTGCGTGGTGCCAAGCCTTATTCAAGATCATCAGCTGGATTGCAAACACTGGCGATACTTCTCTCATATTGGCGATGCCGTTACTTCGTTTGGTGGATATTCAGGGTGTCCGGCTAACGAGAAAGTGACCTGGGACAAACTCGACCCGGATACCGAAAACTATACGATTAATTCTGATGCGTCTATCGTGGCACCGTTGATATTTCAGTACGTGTTGGAGCAAGGTCACAAACTAGGCACACACTGGTCAACCCAGTCAGAACAACGCGATCCAAAGAGGAGCACCGTCAATGCTTGATGAGTATATACCTGTCGCCGAAAACGAAAAATGTGTACACGATACAGCGTTACAGAATCCTTACCACCCTTTATATAACGATTCTTCTGACGAAAACTCGGGCATATTCGGGCTTTCAACACATATAAATAACGTGTCCACAGTTATCGTTCCCGCTCCCTGGGATGCAGCTTGTTCACAAGGAACAGGTACTCGACAGGCTCCAGAATTAATACTGGAACAAAGTCGCTTTGTTGAACTACACGATTTAGTTTTGGGTAATATCTACGAGCGTGGCATTGTATTAGCGGATACTAATTCCGAAATAACTGTACTAACCGAAGAAGCGGCAACGCTTGAGAACGACGCTTCCACAGCCAAAGTTGATCAACTCTGCCAACGTGTAAACAGCGTGATTGAAAAGGAGATAGTTTCACATTTGTCGCTTAATCGAAGCGTCGGTTTACTCGGTGGAGATCATTCCATCAGCTATGGGTCAGTAATGGCGCACAAGAAAGTGTTCCCGGCAATGGGCTTATTGCAAATTGATGCGCATGCCGATTTACGCCCCTCGCTCGACGGCTTAACCTGGTCACATGCCAGCGTTTTGCATCGGATTATGGAGACTATTCCTACACTGCTGCTTACCCAGGTAGGTATACGGGCTGTTTGCAGTATCGAGCAGGCGTACAAATCAGCCAACAATTATAGAATCAATCAACATACCGATTACGAAATACAACGAAAACTTGCCCAAGGAGTAACCTGGCAGGCTATTTGCGATTCGGTTATTAATCACCTACCCGCCGAATTATATTTAACCCTTGATATTGATGGTCTTGAGCCTTCGTGCTGCCCGAATACCGGTACACCAGTCCCCGGAGGGCTGAGCTATAACCAGCTAACGTACTTCCTTCACCGCATAGTTAGTTCGGGCCGGATTATTAGAGGCTTTGACCTGGTTGAAGTTGGAGGCAACCCGAAAGATGCTTTAATTGCCGCTCATCTTCTTTACTTTCTGTGTGGATTAGTTGAGCGACGAAATTAAATCGTCAACGGGCGTACAGCTCCGGCCAAGGCTCGGGTTTTCCCGATAGTTAATATGCCATATGCAAATCATTTTATACATCATATTACTTCTATTACGGTGCTGAATTATTGCTCAACAAAAAAGGTTGACCGCTCAATTTCACAGGCCAACATCGAATTATGCTGATATTGCGGCATTTTTCATAGAATACAAATGATCAGGGTAATCATACTCCGCTAGCAAAACCTCTTTTTCGTACGTCATTCCAATCTTTTTAGCCACACAAATCGATCTTATGTTTGTCGGCTCAATTAACGCCACTAACCTTTGTAGCTTTAGCTCGGTAAACGCATAGTCACGCACCGCGAACGCGGCTTCACAAGCATATCCATTACCCCAGTGTTTTCGAATGAGACGATAGCCAATTACTATTTCAGTCTTACCATCTAAGTCAGGAAAGAGCGTTAATCCACAGTAGCCTAAAAAAACAGATTTTTCTTTGTGGTGCAAGCCAAACAACTCTATACCGTTAGATTTTCTACTATCTTCAATGACACTTGATAACCAGACCTCAACCTCATCTACTGTTTTCGTTCCAGTGGTACTGAATTCCATTACCTCTTCATCTGCGAAAAGCGCGCTTAAAGCATTTAAATCATTGCTATTCAGCGACCTTATGCTCAGTCGACTAGTCTCAATCGTGATTCTAATTCAACCTTATAACCTTTTATAACCGACCAAATGATCGACACCGGCTTAACTATCTGCGAGGTTCCTAATGATTGGTTTATTCAGCTACACAAAGATTTTAATGCGTCAAAACGCGATATAGTTTTTATAGCACGATCACTATCAAGTAAATCGAGTTTATACTCCTTCTCTCTTACCAAAACAGATCTGCCAACACCGCCATTTTCGTGCTCTTCACTTTTCGGAAACCACGACTTACCTACTCCTTTAGTGTCATTGCGAAGCACGATATAGTTTTCCCCCATTTCGTATTTCATACCGGTAACACTTATTCCCCAGGTAAAGTTCTTACCGAAATGTTCCTTTATATATATGGTATGACAATTCAGACTTATTGAAACTCCAGCTCCCTTCGGGCTTAGAAACTTCGCTATGTCTGCCTCCATTCGCTGCAATGATTTATCTTTTTCTAGTTGCTCTACGTTTCGGTAGCTACCATATAGCAAGCAAGCCAACACAATACAGAGAATAGACAAAACCAAGCAAATATACTTCATCACTGGCTCAGATGGCTTGAATATTCTAAGCGTTGCCATCAAAAGCTTCGCTTATTGTTTGCCTGTATATTCGATTTAGCTCGTCAAGAATAACTTGTTCCTCACGCAAATCAGGCCTGCCTTGCCCCGTGAGCACACCTTCATGTGACTCTAGTTCCTTAAATATAAAATCATTAAGCTTGGTAATTGCTTTTCTGGAACCTAATTCAGGTGTGACTTGCTTCAACTTGATCAAGTCCGTAATCGATGAAAACTGACACTCATATTTTCTGTGTGTAACGCCTTGTATGCGATGCGAAGTGCTCATTGTTGATCTTGAGGCGCAACTAACCAGATCGAAGCACTGATAAACATCAGTCGTTGGTACTGCAAAATCTGAGTCCATAATCGAATCCTGTAGTATTAGCTACAGCCTTCTTCATAATACTCTGTATTTTTCTCATGATAAATCGTTTTTACTCTTACAGCTTTGCGTAACGCAGCGAACTCAATCCAGAGGGAACGTCAGCATCAGAGGCTCCTGTTATAGAAGCGCTTTTGAGCTTGGAAGCCGGTAGTGTTGCATTGGTAGCCGGCCACAGCGGCACTCTGTACGACATTATGGCAGGCATTGGTCTCAATGACGTTTGTTTGTCCAAAAGCGTGGCAACCTGCAATCAAGATCGATATCCAATCAACGATGATGTAAAAGTCAGGGATTTTGGTGATATCTGGAAAGTTACTTTGGAAAACGGTGTTGCCAGCTTTGTGTTCAGAGCCAATTTTCAACCTGCAGAGCTACAGCTTGACAATATTGCTCAATAGTTAAACTCCTAAGCGCCCCAAAGTTTCATCGGAGATTGACGCACTTACTGATTCGATTGCTTAATTGGCAAGTGCCATGGCGTCTGGGGTGCTTACAACAGAGCAAAACTCGCCGTTTAAACTTGCCAGATTAATCTCGTGCATCTGTTCTGCGGTAAATGAGTTTCCGTTATAGCTTACCCGTTCGAACGTAGCTGTCGCGTCATCAACTAACCAAACTTTGAATCCTAAGTTTGCAGCCATACGAACCGATGTTGATACACAGTGATCCGTTGTTAAACCGACCATGACCAGATTCTGAATTTCAATGTTTCTGAGGTATTTTTCCAAATCAGTCCCAATGAAAGCACTGTTTACCGTTTTCTCGAATAGTTTTTCAGTAGTAAGCGGCTTAACAACGTCTTTGATCTGATTACCAGGTAGATCGGGACGTAAGCTAGAATTTGGCTCTGTCGAATTATGCTTGACATGAATGACGGGAGACCCGTTTTTACGCCACGCTGTCAAGAGTGAAGCCATGTTCGACTCCGCATCCGGGTTGTTTCTATTGCCTAAGGCCGGTGAGTCCAGTCCTTTCTGCACATCAATTATTACAAGAGCCGTAGTCTTCATCTGATTTCCTATAACGCATATCGCCTTACACAGCGATAAGATACACGCCTAAGCGAGTGATTTTTCCGATACAACAACCCGCTAGACATTTCTTGGTAGTTCCGAGTTTACGATATGCCCCTTCCACAATAGAAACGCAGCAACGTAAGCCCACAAGCCGAATATACGTTCTACGACTATGACAAAGTCATTGTCCTGAACAATTGAACCACTTGACGCTGATAACATCGTACCCACTCCAAGTATGGCCCCATAACCTACAGCAATATGACCTATTAGAATCGCCGCCAAGGGCACTAATGTTGCTGCCAAACCTACAGCACCAACAATTTTAAGTTCCCTTTTCCGGTGCAAAAAAGCCACTGACCAAAGAAGCACCGACAGTAAAAGAAAAGCGGCATATAAAAGCATGTATCTTCCTAAGAGACTATGTTCGATACCGAGAGATATCTGCACTTTGCAAAAAACGGCTATAGCAAAACAGACAAAACCGGCTCTATTTAACGGCTTACGCACCCCCATCTCATCTACGAAAGACCATACTGCAATTGTTGCGACCGTAATTGCACATATTCTAAGAGGTGTTAACGGCACAGACGTATGGGTTAGTATCAGTGTAAGTAGCGCACTGAACACCAGAGTAATCGAAGCCACGCGTCCGTTTAGTGATTTAGTTTTAGCTTTCAGAAATTCAAAGTTCATTTCACTTCTCGATGGTTAGTTTTCTGCCTAACAACAACGATAACTTGCGCTGAAGGCTGACACGGCATGTGGACGGAATCTTCGTTCCGTCGCTGATCAAGCGTCAAGTAATCCAGCTAGCAAGGCATGTGTTCTGGGTACATCAGCATTCTAGCTTATGACAGGCTGCTTAACCTCCGCGCGGCTCTATTTTGCTGTACATTCAGTGAATCTATCTGGCGCGACTTTTCCTAATATTAGATGGTTATACGTCTTAGCATAATCGATAGCTTGCAAAACCAACTTCCCATGTTCTTCACTTTGAAAACTATCCGAGGTTCCTGCTATGAAATTTATATCAGATATTTTAAAGCAGTCTGGGGCTATACCTGGTGGATACGAGGAAAACATATGAACACCTCTGAATCTATGATCTCGCACTGCTAAAGCCTTCATCGCATCTTGCTCAGGGTCGGCTGAACTAATCCAGGACAATAGCTCGACACCAGATTTTCCAACATTGCTTGTTGAACTACAGCTTGAAGAGAGGACCAATATTAATGCTAGTGTCAGTTGAATGGTCATGGTGTTCTCCATAATAGAGACGGCTTGGCGATTTAGTTGGAACTTATTTATAACAAAGTAAGGGGTTGTCAGCAGACCATTCTCTCATTCAACCTTAAAACGTGGTTGTGTAGTAAGCCTGATAACGACTATAAACCGTAGTTTCTTTTTACGTTCAAACTAATCGATTGTACTGCTCGATTGGAAATTCGTGTTCAATCCATTTTTTCTTGTAGCCATG
>CALJNA010000059.1 GCA_937981955.1 uncultured Granulosicoccaceae bacterium | reverse complement strand
TTGTCCGGTGTATCACTGGCTCTGTTTCTGCCCATACACTTCTGGGTGTTATCTATGGCAGTAACAAACCCACAGAGCCTCGACAGCTTTCTGTTATTAACAGAATCACTTGCCGTTAAGCTTGCCGAATTCGGTCTGGTCTTCCTGCTGGCTGTGCATATGTTTGGCGGCTTGCGATTAATGGCATTGGAATGGCTGCCATGGACACCCTATCAAAAAACGTTGGCAGCATTGGCATCAGCTGCCTCGTTTGGTATTGCCACTCTTTTCTTACTGCGGGCGGTTTGAGATGCAACTATCAGACATCGAACGCAACGATACCGATATTCTCATTCTGGGCAGTGGTGGCGCCGGACTGTTTGCTGCATTGCATGCACAACAAAGCTCCCCTGCTGGTACCAAAATCACTTTGGCCGTTAAAGGACTGATTGGTAAGTGTGGATGTACTCGAATGGTACAAGGCGGTTACAACGTGGCACTGGGCGGTGGCGATACCGTTGAGCGACATTTCATGGATACCATTGAAGGCGGAAAATGGTTACCCGATCAGGATATGGCGTGGCGGTTGTGCGAGCAGGCAGTCGTGCGCATTCGCGAACTCGAAAATGAAGTCGGCTGTTTTTTCGATCGCAATAGCGACGGCAGCCTTCATCAAAAAGCCTTTGCCGGACAAACTGCCGACCGCACAGTGCACAAAGGTGACTTAACCGGCATCGAAATCATCAATCGATTAATGGAAAAAGTACTTGCCAGTGGAGTGGAGAAGATGCAGGAGCATCGTGCCATTGGTCTTATTCCCACTTCAGATGGTAGTGCTTTAGCCGGTGTATTAATGATCGACATGCGAACCGGCAAGTTTCGTCTGGTGCGGGCCAAGGCCGTTTTAATGGCAACCGGTGGCGGACCGACCATGTACAAATACCATACTCCCAGCGGTGATAAAACTATGGACGGGCTTGCCATGGCGATGCGTGTGGGACTCACCTTACGAGATATGGAAATGGTGCAGTTTCACCCAACCGGTTTATTGGCAGGTGAACACACGCGCATGACAGGAACTGTTCTTGAAGAAGGATTGCGCGGTGCCGGTGGCGAACTAATCAATCATGCCGGCCAGCGTTTCATGTACGACTATGACGACAAAGGCGAACGAGCAACACGTGATGTAGTCAGCCGCGGCATTTATGATGAAATGCGCAAGAACAACAACCCGGAGCAGGAAGGTGTTTTCATTTCAATGTCTCACCTTGGGCCTGAGAATGTTCGACAAAAATTTCCAGGCATGGTGAAGCGTTGTGCCGACAGTGGATTTGACTTAGCGGCTGGCAAAGTTGAAGTCGTACCCACTGCGCATTATTTTATGGGTGGTGTGGTTGTTGATGTGAATACACGCACTGCACTCAAAGGATTGTACGTTGCAGGCGAAGACGCCGGTGGGGCACACGGTTCAAACCGGCTTGGTGGCAACGGCGTGGCCAACTCAACGGTTTTCGGTGGCATTGCTGGAGACACCATGGCTGCCGACATACGCCCCATGAACAGTTTGCGTGACCCGGATTTAACCGTTCTTGAAAAAGAATTGGCACGTGCCCTTCATCCTCTTACGCATAAACCTCAATTGGTACTGCCACTTAGAAAGCAGTTACAGAATTTAATGTGGGATGAAGTCGGTGTCATCCGAACGAAGTATGGTATGCAGGCAGGCCTTACCGGTATAAAAGAAGTGTCAGACGCCTTGATGCACACCGGAGTTGCGAGTGACAATCTCGCATTTAACCTGACCTGGCACGACTGGTTAAACCTGCGTTCCTTATGCGATATTTCCGAGGTTATAGCCATGGCAGGCATTGCGCGCGAGAATTCCCGTGGTGCACATCATCGCTCCGATTTTCCCGATCCCGGGCGAATGGAAGATAGCGAGTACACCGTCGCCAGGCTTGAAAGCGAAGAAGTGTGCGTGACCCACAAACCAGTACAGTTTACGCTTGTTCGTCCAGGCGAAACGCTGTTACCCGAAGGCGCACCTGAAACGCTGGTAGCGAACGTATGATCACAACCAATTTAATTGAAAAAACTGCGCTGACTTTAATGGATAAAGCAGCCATAGAGATTCCGAGTGACTATCACAACGCTTTAAAGAAAGCCTCAAGCACTGAGGACGGTGAGCTTGCCACATTCGTTTTAAAAGCCATGCTCGACAACTACGAAGTCGCCAAGGAAGACCGATGCGCTATGTGTGGAGACACCGGTGTGCCACGCTGGTTTGTCAAAATGGGCAACAACGCCAGCGTGGAAGGCGGTATGGTTGCACTTGAAGCAGCCCTGCGCCGAGCAACGGCCAATGCCACGCACAACGTACCGCTTCGTCCCAACCGGGTTCATCCATTGTGGCGTACCGATCACAACAACAATGTTGGTATCGGCGCGCCAGAAATAGAATACGGCTTTGAACCTGAAGGCGATTGGGTTGATTTAATAACAGTGCATAAAGGCGGACTCTTTGGCACTGACTACAGAATGCTGTTTCCAAGCGATGGTATTCAAGGCATCAAGCGCTTCTATCTCGATAGCCTTATGGCATTTGGTAAACGCGGACTGTCCTGCCAACCTGCGATCATTGGTATCGGTTTAGGTGGTTCCAAAGACATCTGCATGAATTTGGGAAAACGCGCAAGCACATTAAGAGTGGTGGGCAGCAGCAATCCCGACCCTCGCATTGCCGAACTGGAAGAAGAATTCAAAGAGCTGGGTAATTCAATTGGCATGGGTGCCATGGGCTTTGTTGGCAAGCATATGGTTATTGCTTGCAACATTGAAGTGGGTTACTGCCACACCGGTGGCATGCCAATGTCGGTCCATGCATTCTGCTTGTCCTCGCGTCGAGCGGTAGCACGTTTATTCCCTGACGGTCGCGTGGAGTACCGCACCGACCCAGACTGGTTTACACCGTATCAGCGCCGAGAAACTGTAGAGTGGGAATCGGGGTCAAACACAAACCAAACGCACGATGCCAATTCACACCGATCAGATTCAACTCACGCTGTGGAGAAACTCCCATGAGCGGACCTCGTGAGATTCGGCTATCAACCACACCAACCGCTGAAGCTATTGCCGATTTACGTCTTGGTGATGTGGTTTATCTTGACGGACTAATGTATACCGCGCGAGAAGGTGTTTACATGCGTGCCTTAGAGGAACGGGCCAACATACCCATGGATTTACCCGCGCAATCGGCGGCTAACTTTCACTGCTCTCCTGCAGCACGTATCAACGATGACGGTTCATTTGATATGGGCGCGGTTACCGCCACAGCCTCGTTTCGATTTAACAAGTGGTTGCCAGAATGGATGGAAAAAACTGGGGCAAAGTTAATCATTGGCAAAGGTGGCATGAGCTCCAAAGACTACAAAGGCTACTTTGTACCCAACGGCGCTGTATATCTATCCACGGTTGGTTACGGCACTGGCGCATTGCTCGGTCGTGGCATCGAAAACGTTGAAGCGGTGCATTGGAATGAAGAGCTGGGCCTGGCACAGGCCATGTGGGTCATCAAGTGCAACAAGATGGGTCCTTTCATTGTTGCATCAGATCTGCATGGCGAATGCCTGTTTGAAAGAGAGAACGCAAAAATTGCCAAAAATGTCGCGAAAGTATACGAAGGCACCAAGCCCGCAGTATTAAAACGATACGGTGAGAGTGATGACCCTACTGATGAAGTTATTTAAGATTGTGTGCGAACACGCAAATACCACCATACCAAAGGCACCAATATAACAACTTCAATTCCAACGTTTATCCATTGTTTTAACACCGGTCCGTCCAGCATTATTCCAATGAGCCGGGCAACTAGCAATCCAAAAAGAAGCGCAGAAAAAGCAGCGGCAATTGTTGGCATCCACGGTACCAATTGGTGGTGAAATAAAAGCAAAGTTCCAAATCCGATAAATAAGCCCCACCAAATTCTTCTTTCGGTGGCTTTAAATGTGTCTTCAGGAACAGGTTTATTACTTACAAGCTCCGGGTTCCAGACTAACACTACACCGATAAAAATTAACACGATACCAATCAGTCTGAAAATCAAGCTGCTATCCATCAAAAGTTCCCGTAAAAATATAACAATTCATTAAAACGTGTTTGTGAGTACATCCGGCGAACAAACGGAGCACTGTTAATCGCATTACTACCGGAGCGTGCTGACATCAACAGCTAAACTAGCCGGTAGTTGCCGGGTACTCTTCCATTGTTTGGGTGACTGTCCATACATACGCTTAAACTCCCGGCTGAATTGAGATGAACTCACGTAACCCACTTCCATCGCCGCTTCGTTTACCGTCTTGCCGCAGGCAATCTTCATCGCCGCTTTATTCAGGCGCATCGATTTTACGAACTGGATCGGTGACATTGTCGTGGTTTGCTTGAATTTTCGGTGGAACACTGCCCTGCTCATCCCAGCCTGCGCAGCAACCTCCTCTATGGTTACCGATTCATTCAGGTGTGATGTCAAATACGCGATGGCTCTTGCGATTTCATTACCTACACCGAACGCCCGTCGTGCAGAGTCCCCCGCTTCACCCTTTAGAACCGAGTAATACAGCTCTCTGAGTCGACTGTCTCCGAGCACCGTTGTATCCGCCTTACTTTCCCCCAGTTGCAGTAGCCTCAGCAGTGCGTCGGTGAACGCGTCGTCCCAACATGAAAATGCAAAACTCCGAGGCAGCGAGCCACCCGATGGATTTCGATTTGTAACAGGAACGCGCTCCATCCTTAAGGCCAATTCGGTCATCAATGCTGCATCAAGAGATATGTATACACCTAGCAGCGGTGCCTCAGGGGATGCCGTCGGTGTACCCGCTTCCACAGGCATTGGTATTGGACAACACATGTATTTACTGCTGTCGTAGGTGTATCTGGCCCCATCCAGTATGGCTTCCTTCGCCCCACTCAAAATGGCTACCACAGTAGGTTCATATACCGCAGGTGCACAACCATGCGATTCGGTTACCCGGAAGAGCTGCACACCCTTCACCCCCATCTCCAACAGGCCGTCTTCGTGCATCCTGTTTTCGATAATCTGTTTTATCTGCTGTTTGCTCATGCTGTCAAAGTAGCACTGAAAAATTCCAAACTCAATGATGGCGATACTAATAGGCAAGTAATAAAGACGTTAGAGCCTGTTTATCACCATGGTTGAGATATATAGTTTGTCGATCAATTGAACACACCATTTATCCGTAACAGTCAGCCAACAACAGGAGCCTGGCAATTTGAACCAACAAACTATTTCCGGCCCGAAAGGCTGGACACCTGAACGTCTTAGCTCTCTGGCAGGTAAAACCTATGTAATCACCGGCGCAAATGCCGGTGCAGGATTTGAGGCGTCCCGCATCCTGCTTGCAAAAGGTGCAAGCGTTGTGATGCTAAACCGAAACGCACAGAAATCGTCTGCAGCCATTGCGACACTACAAGAAGAATTCGGTGCAAACGCTGACGTAAGCTTTGTTGTTATGGATTTGGAAGAACTTGCAAGTGTGCGTGATGCGGCTGCAGAGGTATTAAAAAAGGTTCCACGTATCGATGCGTTGATTTGTAATGCGGCCATTGCGCAGGTACCCACGCAAAAATTCACTGTTGACGGTTTTGAAAGCCAGCTGGGTACCAATCACTACGGACATTTTGTTTTGTGCGGTATGCTTTTCGATGTTATTGAAAAATCCAATGGTCGAATCGTTGTTGTTGCGAGTCTTGGCTATAAGATGGGGCTAAAAACAATGCAGTTCGATGACATGAACTGGGACAAAAACTATCACCAAAACCACACCTATTGTCACAGTAAACTAGCGCAGATGATGTTTGCCTACGAATTACAAGATAAAGTCAAAGCAGCGAAAAAAAATACAGAAGTCTACGTTTGCCATCCCGGTTCGTCAGCAACGTCTCTGATCAGCACCAGCGGTGGAATTGGAACGCGCATTATGTGGTGGCTTATGAGCAAAACACCCATGGTTCAAACGGCTGAGAGGGGTGCTTACCCAGAAGTCATGTGCGCAACTGAAGATGGGCTGGAACAACGAGCGCTTTATGGTCCTACCGGTCGCATGGAAATGGTCGGTCCGGTTGGAATGGGAACGCTGGAACCCTATGCGTACGAAAAAACAGTTATCGAGAAGTTGTGGGGCACTTCGGAGAAGGCAACTGGCTTCACCTGGAACATTTAGATTTTAGCAACTTCGAAAGTATTCACGCCCTTGCACGACTGCGCGAAGGGTCAACAAACGGGATGTCACAGATTTCTGCAAGCAGGCGCTTACTATGACCGTCAAGCTTACCGGTTTCGATTTGTTTACCGTTCTCGGCATGTTCCACGGCAAGCCGAGCCATCGCAATTGCGCAATTAAGTTCGGGTGAAACGGTTGCGCTGGTAATCACCCCTACCTGGCGTCGACCAACCATAACCGGGTCACCGTGCACGGGCGCCTCGAGACCTTGAAAGCGCAGGCCTTTAAGTACTCGCCGCTGATTTTGGGCGTTACGTTCAAGCGCAGACTTACCAATAAAGTCTGGTTTTTTTAAATCTACGGCAAAACCAAGACCTGCCTCGTAGGCATCAACGTCTGGTGTGAATTCAGCACCACCGGCCATTAAACCTGCTTCTATTCGAATGGTATTCAGCGCATCGAGCCCCATCGGTTTTATCCCAAGTTCGGCCCCTGCATCCATAACCGCGTCCCAGACAGCTACAGCAGATTGTTCGTGACAAAAAATCTCATAACCAAGCTCACCGGTATAGCCGGTTCTGGTTAGCTGAAAGGGTGCGCCTTCCCGGTCGTGCAATCTTGCAATGGTAGAACCGAACCAGCGCAATTGAGCAACGTCGGTTTGCGTTGGCATGGTAAACGCAATGCGCTGCATGAGTTCTCGACTCTTCGGTCCTTGTATCGCAAGATTTGGCATGGTGCCAAACAAGGACTTAATCCACACGTTAAGTCCATTGGCTTCGGCAATCTCTTTTAGCTGCAGCCCACTGTCATCCGAGGCACAGCACCAGCGAAACGTATCCGGCGTTAAGCGGAACAGCGTACCGTCATCAATAACGTTGCCGGCATCGTCACACATCAATGCATAGATGCCGCGATTAACACTTAGCTTGTTTATGTCGCGCGTCATGGTTTTTTGCAGCAAGACTTCCGCATCAGGTCCGAGTACATCGAACTTCCGAATAGACGACATATCCTGGATGGTTACCGCGTTTCGGCAAGCATCGTATTCTTCATGACTACGGCTGGACTCGTACGACTGCGGAAGCCAAACGTCACGCGCAACCACAAATTGGCGGGTTAACTCGCTTGTTCTTTCATGAAACGCTGAATGTTCTGTCAAAATAGTCTCCGCGTCTGGTTCACTTCGATAGGCAACGGCAAAACGAACCGGAGTGTGTTTCTTGTAAATGCGAACGTGTACGTCGGTCGGGTTCCAACCGTTAATAGGGTCAACATCATCCGGACACGCTGTAGAAACCGCGATCAAATCGGTTAGAGCCTGCATCGCAACATAGTCGCCCGGCCGAGACCAGGCTTCATCTGACTGGATAACATTGTCAGCGTGGTCTATCCATGAGTTAAAAAAGAAATTTATGGCGGGCCATGCTGCTCGTCGCTCAATACCAAACGCATCGTACTCATCACTGATATTGTCGGAACAGTTCAAATGTCCGAAAAATCCGCGCTCTTCATAACCTCGAGCCGTACAGGCATAGGCAAAGGTATCGTGTCGGCCTACGGTATCTTGTTGCAGCTGCAGCAACGGCCGTAAATCCTGATCATAAAACTTGTTAAACAAACCCGGAGCAGGATACGCACTTCTTACCATTGAACGAGTCACAGTGGAATCGATAAACCGCTCCTTACCCTGCTCCAAAGCTCTGGCATTCATTGCCATAAAATCAGAACATTGCTGCCCCTCAACATCGATAACCTGAATAAGCTCACCCGCCTCTACGCTGTATGCTTTGGCTGTTCCCCTTGGAACCGTGAACTCGTCGCGCACATCGCCAAGTGGTTCGGGTAAAACCGGTGTAGATTGTTCTGCTCGAACATGTTCAAAGTGCACGGCTCCGCCCATACCTCCTGAAAAAAGCACCTTGTCCGTCAACACACCAACTGGATGCACCAGCATCCATAGGTCCACACTCGTTACAGCGCGCAGGGAAAAGTCCTCACCGATTGGCGTGTCAAAGTTGAATATTTGAGCAAATTGAAGCTGAGATTCTTTTTCTGCACCACCCAGTGATCGATACCATTCGAGAATCTCAGAGACACCGAATGTTGAGGCACCAGAATTAGACGGTGCACAAACGTCGGTGAGTTTTTGTAGCGGGTTTTCGTTAAGTCCAATGGTGCTGAAATCCGCTTCACCACATTCATTGACTGGAAGCACTAATACCGGCGTAGCACCATCGCTGTTTGTCAGTCGAACTAAATCGCCCGTTTGCAGAGACAGCTTTACGGGTCGTGACGGGCGGAGCGTGCGCGTGGCGCGTCTGGTATTAAAACCCCGATACAGGCGGGATGCGGAGTCAAATCCCCCTGCTGGTGGTTGATACAACCAGGACAATGGCGCAGGTTTGGCCCTGACGCTGGATTGTTTGACCGTTGTGCTCACTGAATGTGTCTCAATGAACGGTTTTGTAACCGATTATTTCGATAGTACAGCCTGCCAAGGTCTATGGTCAACTCCAAGCCACTCAATATTGATCATGTGATTCGATGAGCTCACGGCGTGCTTGCTTCTGCGCGCAACAATGCCGATGTGACAATAAAACTCTTCGAAGCAAACCTGTCGGTAGCTGGCGGTGCATCGGTGAAAAAAGAATGGATATCCAGTAAAAATCTGCCGCTCGCGGTGCATTACCTGGCAGATGTACTGGCGCTGGGCGTGATGTTTGAGGCAAATATATTTGGCGTAAAAATTCCTGTAGAACTCTCTGTTATGGGAATGGTAAACATCGATATCATCAGAATTATGTGTAGTTGGTATCTACGTTATCGTAAATCCTGATGCCGGTTATCTTTCCGGTTACCTTGTTAATGTCGTAGATAGAAACGCCTGCCTGAGGTTTAAACACAGCACTTCCCCAGACATCACAGGTATATTCACCCGCAAACGTGGCCATTTTCTCATCATAAATATAATTGTGGAACTTCAACGGCACCCCTCCATCGGCAAAAAAGTGGTCGAAGTGCTCTTTAAGGCCAGACTCTGTTTTATGGTTCCACCGCCAACCCGCAGGCTCTTTAAAGTACACATCGTCCTCAAAAGATAAGGTTGCCATGGTTTCTTCAGTTGATCCTTTAGCAATACTCTCAAAGTACTTTACAACTTCGGGTGGCTCGGATAACGCTATTTCTTTTGAGAAGATGGATTCCCTAAACACATGCCCTTCGGTTATCGGATAAACAGAATGATAAGTACGAACAGCGCTAAATTTATCATCATCTTTCGCTAGAATGGCGACCAATGGTAAATCAAACGTATTATTAAGCAGTATGTCGTATTCGATCACACGATGTTTGTCGTCTTCGAATTCACGAAATACCTTGATTTCCTTAATCTCATCTTTCAAGTAATCATGTTGTTCTTCAAGTAATGCCCTTGATTCTTCTATCCCCTTCGATACACCAACAGTTTGTAGATTCAATGATGCATTGTTCGTCAGATTCGATAAGACATCGTCGTAAGAAGCTGTATGCGTTAGTTCGATGAAATTCATATATATTTTACCTTAACTTCGTCTGTGCATTGCCATAGCGCTAACAGACAGAATTAGACAGATCCGACACTATCGAATCATAGACGGCTCTTGGTACATTGAGCGCTCTGACCTGACAATAAGCATCACGTGACTACGATTTCTTACCTATCGCGTAATCATAATAGATACTATTACAGTGAAATATAGCGCTATATGAAAATAGACAATTCGGCAGGAGCGAACAATGTTCACTGGGATTCAACGGCTTTACATCACGCGCTCGGTACAGATGAAGCACCACAAATCAGGCAGCGACAGTGACATCTGCCAAACTCACGAATTAAGATGTATCTAGTGAATTAATATCTTACGCTCAAGGTTCGCGTTTCATTCCAGCATCGATGAAAAATGGATTTGATTAGACTAAAGTGCCTGACTCAAAAAGAAGTCAAGAATCAGTTCGCTTGCATTTATATCTTTTGAAACACGCCCTATCCGCCGTTCTCGAAGATATTGACGACCGCCCGGCCAGGTGTGTCCACCACCAACAACTTCCACCAATTTCACCGTTACCTGATCATTACAGTTGTTATAGCTGTGCACCCTAACCTGAGTTTCATCGGCTCGATTGCTATCGGGTAGAGTTATTGTGTTAACGGTTTGATTACATCCGCTGTGACGTGCAAACAATGCAGCGCTTTGGTCAGAAGAAAGTACCTCGGATCATCTCCGAAGATCTCACTTCGCCCGTCGTTCCATTGCTTATTAATACCAGTTGGAAATACCAGCATCATTGAACGCGTATCTGCCGCTTTTGACAGAGTGTTATTGGTCATCAGAAAATCGAAATTGTCAGGGCGCCCGCCACCACCATGGAGCACCAAAACCAAAGGTACCGGTTTTGCTGGTCTGTTTCCTGATGGCAATCGAACGTGGTATTGCCTTTGAATACCATCGTGCTCAATTGAATTTGGTAGTAACGGTACACGAGCAGAACTACCGGTACGATCATTGGACCGAACGTTAGTACCGGCACATCCAATCAATAGCAGTGCCATCATGACCAAAGCACTACCAAAGAATGCAAACTTCGGGGAGAACAATCTATTCATGTCAAACCCGCTTCAGTTAGAAAAGCCATATACTGCCAAAATAATAGCCCATCGTTGGTAACAGAACGTACAGCTAACCGGCTGGATGAATATTGATGAAACATATCAATATTAGCTAGTATATCTACCCCAGAACCATTCTCCAGCAATAAGAGAGTCAATGAGGTGTGCGGGTCATGCTCATTACTTTCGTCGTTTTTTGAAGTAACACCAGACTAGAAACGCAGCGAGATTGATAATCGCCAGGCTCGACAGAGACGGAATTATTGCTGCGGTACCAGATTCTTTACCCGCAATTACACTAACAGCCACTTTAGCTACCGTGCCCGCATTGATTAGAATCAGACCAACCCACGGATTTTGATTCCAGAAAGAAAAGAATAGTCCGAAAAGAAATCCTGCCACAACAACCACCAACAGCAGCAATGGCAGGCGAGATTCGTTAGAAAAGAATAAGCGCTTTTCCCATTCAAGATAGCCGCTAACCTGCTCCGAAACTACCAGCGGTGCCGCGAACCAAAAAAGACTACAGCCAAGCAGAACCATACAGCCAATGACCAACCACAGTTTTTGGCGATAAGCATAGTAACAAGCAGGGATGAGAAACAGCGGACGTGAATACCATGAGAACTGGTTTTGATGTCGATCCCATATCCAGGCTCCTATGTTCTCGCCCTCTGCGTACGCATTGAACAAGATGATTCCCGAGTACGCAAGCGCTGCGACAACAACACAGTAAACAATAGAATCGAAGCGATTCAGTTTATCCGCGGGCGCTTGCATCATTTCGAATCATGACAACCTTCTGTAAAAATTCATTGAGCTGAAATAGCTCGGCTCACAGTTAACTTGAGATACCATGATAAGTATCAACCGCAGATTATCGCAAGCAAGATAGCTAACGTAGCTATAATCTGACATCAGCTACGGCTTACGACACACTGCCTCAACATTATGCCCATCGGGGTCGAGCACAAAAGCAGAGTAGTACGAGGATCCATACTGAGGGCGGTATCCCGGTTCCCCATTATCGCGCGCTCCAGCACCAATCGCAGATCGATAAAACGCCTGAACCGATTGATGAGAGTCAGCTGTGAAAGCGAGATGAATTCGGGCCACATCAGCATCCTCTTGCACAATGCCAAACGCCCAACAATCTGTTCCAAATCCAATCGCATCTCCCTCTTCTACTAAAATCGAAAATCCAATTTCGTACAGTATTGTCTTGTAAAACATTCGACTTGCTGACAGATCTGATACAGGCAGGTTGAAATGATCAATCATGGTTTTTATTCCATAACACGAATTCTTAAAGGCAAAAGGCGACCAATTACTTCACGACGTTTAGCAGCGAAACATCCAGCTCTATAAAGATTCTTCAGTTTCTTGATACGGACAAACCCAATCTCAGCTTACGAGTTGCGAAACTCTTCTAAATGGTTGTTGATGTGCATAACATGCGCCAATGAATATTGTGCTGTGTTTAGATCTCCATATGCGAAATGAGGCATCAACTGATCTTCATAGGTGTGAAAGCGTTCCAATGCCTGAGTAAGCCGACCTAGCGCCTTGGGCGCATCATCATCACTACTTTCAACAATTTCACCCGGTATGGGCTCATCTAATCCGTGAGTCATACGACCATTCGCTTGAAAAACTGAAAAAGCCAGGCTACCGGCAGTATTCTGAAATAGCGCTGATTTCATTTCAGGAAACCCTTCCATGGAAAACTCAACGCTTTGCGCAAGGTGATTGAACGTTCGAGCTACTTCCCAGGATCCTGTGGTTTCTACAAACTCTAACTCAAGCCCGTTTAATCGTTGCAGCGCGGAATCAAGTGCAAGCTTAGAATGGTCCCGCTCTTTCTTTAGCCAGTGGTAACTCCCACCCATCACGGCAACTACACCACCCACTGTAAGATATTTAATCGTGGATCTACGGTTCATCGTCAGCTAATAGATTAAGGTAACGGAACCAGTTTACACGCATTTTTCCGCTCTTCAAATATTCTACTCAAAGTAAGCATTCAGGTCTAAATTCGAATTAATTTGTTTGAACCCATAACCGCTGTAACTTAACTTGGTTGGCAGTGCCAAAACAGGCGCGAGCTCATAGACTTTGCAAACAGCATCGACATCGTAAGAAACAATATCTATATAATGAAGCATCATTTCCAGATCATGTTTATTTACAACCAGAGCAAGCGTCCACGGAATTTTATATCATTGACTCAACAACGCTTCTCGACACCTGTGCAACACCTTATTACTCAAGGTTCTGGACCCCGCACATGTTGTTCATCTGTTATTACTGAGAGTAAACTATCGGCTTATACAGCTCTGCTATGTACTATTGCGAAACAAGTCGAAGCTCGGATCTACTTTTCCGGTTTGCTTGCAATCCACCAAATATTTCCAAACGGGTCCTTTATCCCCGCCATGTAATCTCCATGTGAGCGTATATTTGGCTGCATGATTGCTTCAGCTCCCACTGACAACGCTTTGGAAAATACTCCTTCAAGGTCCTGCACGTATATATGCATCTGCGAAACATTCTCCGAATACTGTTCAGTACTTTCATTAAGCATTATCACGGAGTCACCA
>CALJNA010000058.1 GCA_937981955.1 uncultured Granulosicoccaceae bacterium | reverse complement strand
TCCCGTCAAGATTGGTTGCGCCTAACACTTCAATTTCAATATTAGGATCGTAGTTTGTTTGCGCACCCGTGGTCCTGTCATAAATAGGCAGCGTCCCGATGTATACCGACATTTGATACGTCTCACCCGGGATGGAATTTACCGTCTTGAAAAATTCTTCGTTGTTGATAGAAAAAATACCAAAGCCGGTGCCGGGCGTCGGCGCATCCACAATTGCTGGATAGCTAACATGTGAAGTACCCGAAGACGCTACTGCGTATTGCCCTTCTGTCCAATCAGGTGTACCGACATTCTGCCAATCGACAATGTCTACGTTGACCTGGTAACGACTGGATCCGTCAACAGACACTGTAGGGTTGAATCCAATGACATGTGCCGGATCAAATCCGCCTGTAGTAAACAGTTGAGTAGTGCCGTCCCACACACCTTCTACTGAATCGGGTATGCCATCGTTATCATCATCAATATCGAGCGTATCACCAATACCATCGGCATCAGTATCGGAATCGAGTTCGATAGTCGCCTGACCAGTCAGGCTGCCGTCGCTAATAACATAACTAAAGCTCTCAACACCAACCGAAGTAAGAGGGCGGGTTACCTCCAGCGTACCATCAACCAGCAGACTTACTTGTGTACCTGATAGCAGCGTTTGAGTAGAACCCGCAGACAATGCGATAACGGTTCCATCGGTATCAATGATTTCAATCAAGTCGGGAATGGTGCCATCTGCATCGCTGTCATTTGCCAGCGGATCAATGTTGACAGGCATACCCAGCGCGACAGCAAAGCTGTCATCAGACGCAGCCGGCGCATCATTCACTGCAACAACAGTCATCGTAGTGCGCGCCAGGTTTGAGTTTGTAACACCATCATTAACTGAGAATTCAAATATGCGCGGTGTGGTATCCGGGGTATTGGATGAGTTGTAATACCTGAAATCGTCAAGCGCATTCTGATAATCAGCCAGACTGAATGACCCGGTTAAACTTACTGTTCGCCGGTCAGCTGATACAGCGAAACTAATACCCTGCGCTGTTGTGCCGGTCTCGTTCGCAGTAAGGTAATTAGAGGCAAGGTAGAGTGATTCATGGCTTGCAAGAGGCGTTATCGATGTGAAGACTGCAGATTCCATTAACGTATCATCTGCATCAGTAATAAGAACGTCACCAACATCTGCCAGGCTCGTGCTGAAACTGCTGGTTTGCTCGTTGTATGTCAGCTGATAGTCTCCACCGGTTGCACCCGATGAATCATCAGAATCCAAATCCAGTACCGGAACAATCGACGCAACGGCAGAACCGGAAGCAACCGCCATCGACAAACCAACCAGCACATGGAGCAGTGTGGGCTGAATTCGTCGAATCGAGACTTTCGCAGATGTGGTTTGAGGCCGGGTCGCTTTATTAAACACACGCGATCTTGGCAATGAGTTCAGCAGGATTCCAATCATTCTCTTAATTACTCTTTTGTCTTTCTCGTGATATCCGATGCCGAATACAATCTCAATTTCAGCTACGCAGATTGGACAAACTCGCGCTCAAACACGGATTTTCATGTGTACAACGAGAAGTAGCGGTTCATTCAATAACTACTTGAGAGCTCAAATAGCAGCAGAATGTTAAGAAATGAAGTTAGTGAAATGAAATAACGTGCAGAGTGTAAACCAACGTAAACTCGAACTAAAAACCAGATTCGGAACGACAGAAATCGCCGCTCACTTACCTACTCTTACCGTTTCGGACCTATTCTGAAACCACGGCAGAGACAAGCACACCATTAGGTATGAGTTAGCTCAAGTAAGAACAATATAACTGTTAACCAAGAAAGGGGGAAACCAGTGAGTAAAGAAATTTATAACCCGTGTTAAGCGTTATCTCGTTAAGCACCGTTTCGCTGGAGATCAGTCCGGTTGTTGGCGAAAGCGGCGGCTGAGAAGGATCGATTCCGGAATATACGGCCAGTGCACAAAGCACGACACCAACAACCAGTAAAGCCAGCGTTGAAAGCACACCAAGTGGAAATCGGAGTAATCGATTGGTTTCCAGTCGAGCCCAGTAAGCAATGATGATTAGCACTGTGAGCATCACACCAATAACTGCGGGTATAAGGTAGGCAGACCACAAACTCGCCAGCAAGCTCACTGGATCTTTAATCGCACCAAAGACAGACACATCGGGACGAATGCCCTGCTCGGTCATAAAGTACGGGGTTACCAGTTCAGCTAACAGCAGGAAAACCATGCCTACCATGAGCAGGAAGGCAATCAAAAACTTTGCTAATGCGCGAGTGCCTGGAATCATGCCGAACAGACTGCCCAGCACTAACACAGGCAGCAAGATAATGCCCATTAACGCAAGGTCGTATCGCAAGCCCATAAAAAAAATGTCGATCAGTGCACCTGAATCCAATGCTTTTGGAAACTGCCACAGTACATATCCGGCTCGAATCATCGTTAGCAGAAACACCCCGATAAAAAGGAAAAGCATAAGGTGTCGCAGCAAATGTGTTGCCGACAAACGTGATTTCATTTCTGACTCACTACAGTTTAAGCCTCAGGGCTGTTGACTCCATTATAGCAGCGTGCGATCACAATCGAGTCAGCGCGTACGACGACTTCATGATGAATAGCTGCAGGTGCGCATTCATTGCCAAATGTGTCAAGCAATAACTCCCACTGAGTTCCAATGGCAGGCAATCGGTGAAGTTGAAACTTAACCTCCTGACCACCCAGGTTGAACATCATCAAAATCGAATCACCCTGCTCTGGATTCCCAAGCTCATCCACGGCATCACTCGCATCTCCGGGTAACAGCAGACTGAGAAAATTACTCTCATGATTGTGCCAATCACCGTCCGACATGGGTTCAGCGTCACGGTTAAACCAACTCACATCCGGCACCTGACTCGCCCTGGAGTGTCTGGCTGCATGCAAAAAATGTGGTCTTCGCAAAACCGGCTGTGATCGTCGCAGATGAATGAGCCGTGTGAGAAACTTTTGTAAACCGCGATCAGCACGACGCGCTCGCCAATCAATCCAGCCAATCGGATTGTCCTGACAATACGCATTATTGTTACCCTGTTGCGAGTTTCCGATTTCATCACCAGCCAGTATCATCGGCACACCCTGAGATACCAGCAAGCAAGTCAACAGATTGCGTTGCTTACGATTTCGGTTATCGTTAATCTGCTTGTCCCGGGTTTCTCCTTCATACCCACTGTTCGATGAATAATTTGCGCTGTGTCCATCTCGATTGTCTTCTGTGTTTGCCGCATTGTGCTTATGCGCATAGCTGACAAGGTCTCTAAGCGTGAAACCATCATGCGACGTTATGAAGTTGATACTTGAAGCGGGCGAACGTTCCGCCCATTCGAATACATCACTGCTTCCAAGCAGATAATTTGCAAATTCAGGTAACAGCCCGGTATCGCCGCGCCAAATTCGCCGCATGGTATCGCGGTATTTATCGTTCCATTCAGACCAGCCTTGGGGGAACTGACCCAGCTGATAGCCTCCAAGGCCAATGTCCCATGGTTCTGCGATGAGTTTTGTCTCGCTTAGTTCAGGGTCTTGCGCCAGCGCATCGAAAAAACCACAACCGCGGTCAAACCCATACACCTCCCGACCCATAACGGTGGCAAGATCAAACCTGAAACCATCCACATGCATGTCGCTGGACCAGTAACGCAAACTATCAAGTACCAGCTGCATGACACGAGGATGGGCAACGTTCACCGTATTTCCGGTACCGGTATCGTTCAGATAATAGCGTTTGTTCTCATTCAGCCGATAGTAAGACGCGTTATCGATACCACGGAAACTCAAGGTAGGGCCCATCTCGTTTCCCTCGGCGGTGTGGTTGTAAACCACGTCCATAATGAGTTCGATGCCAGCACGATGTAATCCACGCACCATGGCACGAAATTCTAGAATAGGGTCTGCCATTGCGTAACGATTTGCCGGTGCGAAAAAACCCAGCGTGTTGTAGCCCCAGTAATTACTGAGCCCATTCTCAATCGTAAACTGCTCATCAACAAAGTAATGCACCGGCAACACTTCCACAGCGGTGACACCCAGATTTTTCAGGTGTCGAGCCACTGAGGTTGAACCGAGCGCACTATAAGTACCGCGCCTTCGTCCAACCAGCCCAGGAAAATACCGAGTCAAACCTTTGACGTGCGCTTCATAGATCACGCTGTCTTTCATCGGCAATCGCGGATGTTTGTCATTGCGCCAAACAAACGAATTGTCCACGACCATACTCTTGGGCACAAAGCGCGCACTGTCGCGAGAATCAAACGACAAATCACCGTCTGCATGTCCCATTTCGAAGCCATGCAGCTCATCACACCAGATCAATTCGCCGTGCAATTGCCGGGCGTAGGGATCAATCAGCAGTTTGTTCGGGTTAAAGCGGTGACCAACCTGAGGTTCATACGGACCATAAACTCGATATCCGTATAGCTGACCGGGCATAGCCTGAGGCAAATACCCATGCCATATATCGTTTGTTTTTCCGGGCAGCGAATGCCGCACCAGTTCTTCCTTGCCAGTTTCGTCGAACAGGCACAGCTCTATTTTCTCAGCGTGGGCTGAAAAGATCGCGAAGTTGACACCCGCCGCATCCGGTGTTGAGCCGAGCGGCGCGGGCTTGCCAGGAAGTAATTTCTGCGAGCTTAGCGAGTGGTTTGTGGGGGCGTGCCCAACGGAGACAGATTCCATATGTCTTCATTATAGTCACGCATGGTTCGATCTGTCGAAAATCGGCCGCTATTAGCACTATTCAATATGCTCATGCGCGTCCAGAGTTGCTGATCTGCCCAGGCCTCGGAGACGCTATCCTGCGCGTCAAGATAAGCCGGCAAATCGGCAATGGTCATCCACGGGTCGTCCCCGCTCGATGCGGCATCAATTGCAGTGCGAATAGTATCAGGGTCACCACAATCGAACATGCCTTCGGCGAACGCATCCAGAATTGCTTTCACTCGAGATTCAACTGCAATAACAGCGGACGGGGAATAGTTCGGGCGCAGGGCTTCTACCTCATCGACAGTTAAACCGAAGCGGAAAAAATTCTCCGCACCCACCGCTTCAAGGATTTCCACGTTTGCACCATCGAGTGTACCTATGGTCAGTGCACCGTTCATCATGAATTTCATGTTGCCAGTACCGGAGGCCTCTTTACCCGCGGTTGAGATCTGTTCGGATAAGTCAGCAGCTGGTGCAATAATCTCCATGGCTGACACGTTGTAATCGGGCAGAAAAACCAGTCGTAGTTTATCTTTCGTGCGCGGGTCATTATTAATTACAGAGGCCACGTTATTGATCAGCTTGACTATGGCTTTGGCCATGTAGTAGCCCGGTGCCGCCTTGCCGGCAATAAGAATAAAACGAGGCGCCGCACCTTCATCGTTACCATTGACGATTTGCAGATAACAATGCGCTGCGTGCAGTGCACACAACAGCTGACGTTTGTATTCATGCATGCGCTTGACTTGTACATCAAAAAGCATATCAGTTGACACACTGACACCCGTGCGCTGCAGGACTAGTTCAGCCAGGTTCTGTTTGTTACGGGTTTTGACCTCCTTCCAACGTTTCTGAAAGTCAAGGTTGTCGGCACTGGGAACAAGGCGCTCCAATTGATCAAGATCACTGACCCACTCTGTGCCAATTTGTTCATTCACCAGTGCGCGCAGACCAGGATTGCAATGTGCCAGCCAACGACGCTGTGTTACGCCATTGGTTTTGTTATTGAAACGTTCCGGCCACAGCGTGAAGAAATCTTTGAACAAGCCTTTTTGCAACAGGTCCGAATGCAATTGGGCCACGCCGTTAACGGAAAAGCTGCCGACTATGGCTAAATGCGCCATTCGTACTACCGGATGTTCATCGAACGAAACAATAGACATCTGAGCTTGTTTGGATGCATCGCCAGGCCACTGTTTGGCCACTTGTAACAAGAAGCGACGGTTGATTTCCTGAATAATTTCAATTGGTCGTGGCAGCAACGATTCAAGCATGCCTAATGACCAGCATTCCAACGCTTCTGGTAATAAGGTGTGGTTGGTGTAGGCCATTGACCGAGCCACTATTGCCCAAGCATCATCCCAGGCCACTGCATGTTCATCGATCAGCAAACGCATTAATTCAGCAACCGCCAAACTTGGATGTGTATCGTTCATCTGAAAACAATGTTTGTCAGCAAAACCATCAAAGTTGTCGTTCGTTTGAAGCCAGATTCTGATGGTATCCTGCAAGCTGGCCGAGACCAGAAAATACTGCTGTCGCAGCCGCAATACTTTGCCGTTTTCGCTGCTGTCGTTCGGATACAGAACCATGGTGATGTTTTCAGCATCCGTCTTCGCAGACACCGCTTCGGCATAGCCACCCGCATTAAATTCTGACAAATCGAATTCATCGGTTGCCGATGCTGACCACAGTCTTAAGGTATTGACAATGTCATTTCCATGCCCCGGCACCGGCACATCAAAAGGCACGGCCAGAATTTCATCGTGAGTGTGCCACTCGCGCTTGTCCGGTGACGCACCAGATGAATCCGGTTCAACGTGTCCACCAAATCTGACGACGCAAGTGTGCTCGGGTCTTTCGATTTCCCATACATGACCGTCGCGAAGCCAGTTATCCGGCTTTTCAATTTGGTATCCGTTTTCAATCTCCTGACGAAACATACCGTATCGATAACGCAATCCATAACCGGTAACAGGAAGAGCAAGCGAGGCACAACTATCGAGAAAACAAGCGGCAAGACGCCCCAGTCCACCATTGCCCAACCCGGCGTCGTGCTCCAGACTTTCCAGATCTTCAAGCTCCATACCGAGTTGATTCAGCGCTTGTCGTACTGGCTCGACCAATTCAAGATTTTGTACCGCATTTGACAGAGAGCGCCCCATCAAAAACTCGAGTGACATGTAGCAGGTTCGCCGCGTGTCGCGGCTTTCAGTTTCAGCTCGTGTGGTTCGCCACTGATCCATCAGCCGGTCTCGAACAGCCAACGCCAGAGCGCTGTATAAATAATGAGGTGATGCATTATCAATGTCGCGGCCGAGCGTGTGAGAAAAGTGTTGAATAATCGAGCGCTTTAAAGCATCAATATCATCACCGACCGATTCTGCATGCCAGTCACCATTATCTGAGAGCAATTCTCGAGCTTGTTTTTGTGCGACAGCCGCTGTGTTATTTATTGGAGCCATGTTTGTATTTTTGAGACCTGATCGTGATTACGGTTTACTGGGCAGAGGGTAGCAGTAGTTACTCCTCGGCATTTAAGGGTATCGGTATTCTTCGGGATTTTTGAAATCGCTTTGAGTTTAGCGTTACCCGTTATATGCTAACTACTGACAATCTGGATATAAACCTATGAATAAAATAGAAGAAAGGCACATTTCCAGGATTACCCGCAGGACCATGGCACTGATATTGGCAGGTGGTCAGGGCAGCCGATTGCATGAGCTGACCGACTGGCGAGCAAAGCCGGCCGTGCCATTTGGTGGAAAATTTCGCATTATTGATTTCCCGTTATCCAATTGCATCAACTCCGGGATTCGGCGGGTCGGTGTTATCACGCAATACAAGTCTCACTCACTTGTTCGCCACATCATGCGCGGCTGGTCCGGATTCAAAGCTGAATTTGGTGAGTTTGTAGAGGTGCTGCCAGCATCTCAGCGTATCGATGATGAATGGTACAAGGGCACAGCGGACGCCGTATTCCAGAATCTCGATATCATCAGACGGCAGAAACCCGAGTTCGTCCTTATTCTTGGCGGCGATCATGTGTATAAAATGGACTACGGACCACTGATGGCTTCGCACGCCGAGCGTCAAGCCGACCTGACTGTTTGCTGCATTGAAGTATCGGCAGAGGAAGCGGCTGGAGCCTTCGGTGTTATATCGGTCGATGAGACCGGGCGGGTCATCGGCTTCGACGAGAAACCCGCGACACCAATTGAGATTCCGGGTAAACCTGGCCGCGTTCTGGCGTCCATGGGCAACTACGCGTTTCAAACCGATTTTCTGTATGAACAGTTAATCCGCGATGCCGATGAACCAAAAACCTCCAGTGATTTTGGCAAAGACATTCTGCCACGCATTGTGGACAAATATCGCGTGTTTGCGTATCGAATGGGCGAAGGTGACCAAAGAACTTATTGGCGCGATGTCGGTACGCTGGATGCGTTCTGGTCTGCCAACATGGAGCTACTGGCTTTTCAGCCCGAGCTCGATCTGTACGATAAAGATTGGCCTATCTATACCAATCAGGAACAGTTACCGCCGGCGAAATTTATACATGACGATGAAGATCGTCGTGGCACGGCAATCAATTGTATGGTGTCGGGAGGCTGTATCGTCTCAGGTTCAAATATCAAGAATTCAGTCTTGTTTTCCAATGTCAACGCACGCTCCTACAGCTCGGTCGAAGACTCCGTGGTTCTACCCGATGTGACCATACACCGACACTGCAATATTCGCCGTGCCATTCTCGATGTCGGTTGTGTCATAGAGGAAGGCACTGAAATTGGCTACGACGTCGAAAAAGACCGTGCGGCGGGTTTTCGGGTCAGTGAAAATGGCATAACTCTTGTGACTCCAGACCAGCTGGGTCAATCCCTTCACAAGATACGTTAGGCTTATCTGGCCCATCGTTTTAAAGGAACACGCACGCTGTAATGCCGCAACACCCCCATATCTGCATGCTCGCAGCCGAAAACGATATTATCCCTGGTGCCAAAGTCGGTGGTATTGGCGATGTCATACGCGACATTCCAAGAGCGCTTGCCAATGAGGGCGCTCGCGTTACCGTCATCATCCCTGCATACAATGCATTCCACACGCTGCCGGGTTCAAAATTTGTAGATTCGGCAACCGTTGACTATGCGGGCCAGGCGGAGGTCGTTGAACTCTATGAGCTCTATCCTGATCGCGACGCCGGCGTCACTTATTTAGTTATGCACAATGCGCTGTTCGGTGCCTGCGGTTCAGGTTCAGTGTATTGCAATGATCCAAGTGATCGTCCGTTTGCAACCGATGCTAGCAAGTTCGCGTTATTGTGTGCCGGTGCATTGCAATGTATTTGCAATGGCGCTGTCGGTGAAATAGACGTGATTCACTTGCACGACTGGCATGCCGGGTTTGCCAGCATTCTTAGAGAGTTTGATCCGAGATTTTCAGCACTGAAAAATGTTCGCTGCGTTTTCAGCATTCACAATCTTGCATTGCAAGGTATTCGACCTTTCACCGACGACGAATCATCACTTGAACAGTGGTACCCGAACCTGGCCTACGATACAGCAGCAATAGTCGACCCAAGATGGACAGACTGCGTCAACCCGGTGGCTGCCAGTATTCGTTTAGCCGATGTTGTGCATACTGTTTCACCTTCCTATAGTCTTGAAGTCATTCAAGCCAATGCACCCGAGCGAGGATTTCATGGTGGTGAAGGTTTGGAAAGAGAACTGCAGCAATGCGCCGGTCGCAACAGTCTTGTGGGCATTATTAATGGTGTTGAATATACAGACAATGTGTCAAACCGGCTTGAATGGCATGCCATGATGACAACCATCGGCGATACGCTTATTAAATGGTTTGGTGATAGCAGTTCGATAAATACCACTGACTACGTCGCCCATCAACGCACACAGCAATGGCTAACCAGTAACCGGCCACGACATGTGCTTACCAGTGTAGGCCGACTGACCAGCCAGAAAATGGCACTGTTACTGGAACCGACCACTGACGATCGTACAGTACTTGACGACATGCTGGAGAGTTTAAGTGGCAAAGGAGTTTTCATCCTGTTGGGTTCAGGAGACTCAGAACTGGAGGCCCTGTGCAGAAAAAGCGCCGCACACCATCCAAACTTTTTGTTTCTCAACCGGTACGCACAATCGCTGTCCGATTTACTGTTCGAGAATGGCGACGTATTTTTAATGCCCAGCTCGTTTGAACCCTGCGGTATCAGTCAGATGCTTGCCATGCGACACGGGCAACCATGCATCGTTCACGCCGTTGGGGGATTGAAAGACACAGTTGCGGATATGCAGGATGGATTTCATTTCAGCGGTAATTCAGTTCAGGAACAAGCCAATGCATTCCAGCAATGCCTTGAAAAAGTAATTAGCCTGCGTGAGAACCAACCTGACGCATTCCGAACCATAGCTTCCAGTGCCAAAGAAAAACGCTTTTACTGGAGCAGCAGTGCCAAACAATACCTGGACGAGCT
This sequence comes from uncultured Granulosicoccaceae bacterium, assembly GCA_937981955.1. Lineage (GTDB taxonomy): Bacteria > Pseudomonadota > Gammaproteobacteria > Granulosicoccales > Granulosicoccaceae > Granulosicoccus. Next base: position 4,237 of record CALJNA010000058.1, on the reverse strand, counting down.
TTATTCATGAATAGCAGCAGCCTGGACCCATCGCAAATTCAGTCCATTGTCCATGGTCAATGCAGCGAGCCGTTTGCGTTACTCGGCACGCACCAGAGCAAAACAGGTTACGTTGTCAGAACGTTCCAACCCAAAGCGTCCAGTTGCAACATTGTTGGCGGTAACGGCGATATCCATGCAATGAAGTTGCTTGATGAAGCTGGCTTGTTTGAAGCGACATTGTCAGAACACCCCGGAAACTACGAATACGAGATCAAGAATAACGAGCACGTATGGCAAGTTAAAGATGCCTACTTGTTCGGCTCTGCTATCGGAGAGCTCGATCAACACCTGTTCGGCGAAGGCACACACCAACAGCTCTATCAAATTCTGGGTTCACACTTGACGAGCATGAACGGTGTTGTCGGAGTTCATTTCGGGGTCTGGGCACCGAACGCAAAACGCGTTAGTGTCATTGGCGAATTTAACGACTGGGATGGCCGTGTTCATGCCATGCGCAAACATCCCGGCACTGGTATCTGGGATATTTTTGTTCCGGACATCGGCAATGGTACTTTGTACAAATATGAAATTGTGTCAGACACCGGTGCTGTGCTGCCGCTAAAAAATGATCCGTACGCCCCCTACTTCGAACAACCACCGGGAAACGCTTCAATTGTTTTCGATAGTCAATTCATCTGGTCTGATGATAAGTATCTTGAAGCTCGTGCCAGCGCGAAACCAACCGAGCAGCCCATGTCAATCTACGAAGTGCATGCGGGCTCATGGCGATTGAATCTACATGGCCAACCGCTGACGTATCGTGAACTGGCTGAAACACTTATTCCGTATTTAGTTGAAAACAACTTTACTCACGTAGAGCTAATGCCGATAACCGAACACCCGTTTACAGGCTCCTGGGGTTATCAACCGATTGGCCTGTATGCACCAACGTCAAGGTTCGGTAGTCCGGACGATTTCCGCTATTTTGTCGATTGCTGCCATCGCGAACACATCGGCGTCATTATGGATTGGGTACCAGCACATTTTCCAACCGATGAACACGGCTTGGGATTGTTCGACGGTACACATCTGTACGAACACGCAGACCCGCGTCAAGGTTTTCATCAAGACTGGGAAACGCTGATTTACAACTATGGCCGGCGCGAAGTGGCGAATTATCTATACAGCAATGCTGTGTACTGGATTCGGGAATTCCATCTCGATGGTTTACGTGTCGATGCGGTGGCCTCCATGCTGTATCTGGACTACTCGCGCGAAGAGGGACAATGGATTCCCAACAAACATGGCGGACGGGAAAATCTTGAGGCCATTGCCTTCCTGCAACGCATGAATGAGTTAGTTCACGCCGAAGGCGGATTAACACTGGCTGAAGAGTCCACCTCCTACCCGGGGGTCAGTCGCCCAACAAGCGAAGATGGACTTGGGTTCACGTTCAAATGGAATATGGGCTGGATGCACGACACGCTCGAATACATGAGCAAAGATTCTGCCTACCGAAAATATCATCACAACGAACTCACGTTTGGTTTGATGTATGCGTTTAGCGAAAATTTTCTGTTGCCCATATCGCACGATGAAGTGGTTTACGGCAAAGGGTCGCTGTTTAACAAAATGCCAGGAGATCAATGGCAAAAGTTTGCCAACTTGCGAGCGTGCTTCGCCCACATGTTTACCTACCCTGGAAAGAAACTGACGTTTATGGGCAGCGAAATTGCCCAACCAGCTGAGTGGTCGCACGACGGTAGCATCGAATGGGATTTACTTCAGCAGGATGCAAACAAAAAAATGCTGGCGCTAGTCAGAGACCTGAACAATCTGTATCGATCTCAACCTTCATTGTACGAAGGAGACTGTCGAGCCGATGGATTTGAATGGATAGACTGCGACGATGCCGAGCAAAGTGTGATCAGCTTTTACCGGTACGCTATCAACCGGAAAGACAGCACAATCGTTGTGTGCAACTTCACCCCAGTCCCACGCCATGAATACCGCATTGGCGTCAATGAGCCAGGTCAATACATCGAAATTTTAAATACCGATTCCGAGTACTACGGCGGCAGCGGCATTGGTAATGGCGGCCGTGTTGCCAGCGAAGCGACCGAATTCCATAACCGCCCGCACTCCCTTATGCTGACATTACCGCCATTGGGTGTTATCGCTTTAAGGCTGCACAGCGAAAAATAACGACCATTCGGTTTGTCCGCTGTCATGGCGTACAAAATTGGTTAGTAACAGGACAATTTTCAGCGTATTGAAGCAAAATAGCTGATTCATATTGCACCGACGTCAGCCAACTGACGGTCAGTGTTCTCATGTTACCTTGTAAGCGTTGAACCTTGATACAATTAGAGTATCGATCATTTGTTGCACAAACTACTGTCACGCTTATGAAATCTCTGCTTGCTCTCCTGGTGCTTGGTATCGTTCTGGGCATTGGGTTCTGGAAAACACAGCACCCGGATGCAACATTTGAGGACTTGACGACCAGCGCCGGTGGCGGAATCAGCAACATCAAGAATTCGGTGGCCAATCTGGCTGACGGTGGCGCCAGTCAGGAAGCACTCAACGGCAGGCTCGACTCGATAGAAGCGAATCTTGCTGCAGCGCAAAAATCGGCGGTCGATCCAACCGTTGTCGATGGCCGGTTAACCGATGCCGAACGCAGAATGAAAGTATCAGAGTCTCAAATTGATCAACTTGATCAGTCTCTGCAGGCAGTCGATCAATCGCTGAAAGAAAACACGGCTGTTCTTGGCACTGTGACAACAGGCGCCGATGCAGTTGCAGCTAAAGTATCGGCAATTGATAGCCAGCTCGACCTTCTAAACCGCCGCATCGACGAACAATCGCAGCAGTTCAATGTCGATAACATAGACAGTGCTCTAAGCGAGCTCAGTGTAAAAATAACTCAACTTCAGGAAAACCAGCAACGCGCTCAAAATGAACAACTGGCCTCGATGACCGGCATGGAGGACAAGATCAACGCGTTTGAAGCACGCCTGAATACACTATCCACAGCTGCTGGTAATGGTCAGTCAGATGCGGTTGCACCCGTCAATGCGCAAATTGACCAAAGAATTGCCCTGCTGGAAAATAAATTAGGTACAACCGCATCGGATTCACTTCGCATAGAGTCCATGACCAACGAGCTGTCGGCATCCAGGGTAAAAATGAATGCATTGGAATCGTCTGTCAACGAAACCAACAAACAGCTAGCCTTGCTTAACCGCACAATAGAAGTACTGAAAACACAAAGCGAATCCACCTCCATAGACGACCAGCAAGCCAGGTTGCGCACGCAGTTGTCAGATTTGCAAAACCAACTGAATCAGGTGGGTGAAAACACCGACGTAGCTGAACTGACAAACGCACTGCAGGCCACGCGATCAAGAATCGAGACTTTGGAACAGCGTGTGGTTGACTTGCCCGCATCTTCGACGGCGGCAACCGATGCCACTGAAGCGCAAAGTGCTCTGGAAGCACAAATAAAAGCGTTGGAGAATAAATTGGCTAATTTGGAAGTTGCACCCAACCCCAACCTGGTGAACTCGATTTCAGAAGTAGAGCAAAAAGTGTCTCAGCTGGCCGCCAAAGGTTACGTCACACAGGAAGAGCTTCGCGCTCAGCAGGAAGCAAAAAGCACCGAATATAAAATCTACTTCGAAGCGAATAGTACTGCGATCACAGAAGATGCCGGAAAAGTACTGAATTCGTTTATCGCACAGGAAAAGAATCGAACTACGGGTGTCGCGATCTATGGTTTTACAGATCGACGCGGCTCTGCCGCATACAACCAACGCCTTGCACTGCAACGAGCAACCAACGTACGCTCCTATTTAATTCAAAATGGTTTTAGCTACACAAAAATTAAGTCGCTAAGTGGCCTTGGAGAAGATGCCGCCGCAGCCGAGCTACCCGATGGGCAAGAAGATGCCCAGCAGCGAGCTGTTGTTTTGTACGCACAACAACCCTAGAAAATCGAAACTCATAAAACCTGACTTATGGATTTAAACACTCGAGATTCTGATTGCCTGCTAATCATCGATGTTCAGAACGATTTCTGCGCAAACGGTGCACTGGCAGTTCCTGATGGTGATGCGATTGTTGCGACCATCAATTCATTAAGCCAGCAATTCAAAACCATCGTAGCAACACAGGACTGGCATCCCGCGGGACATTCATCTTTTGCCAGCGTCCACGAAGGGCGACAACCTCTTGAGCAAATTGACATGCC
>CALJNA010000057.1 GCA_937981955.1 uncultured Granulosicoccaceae bacterium | reverse complement strand
TATCAATATGAATAGATGCAACGTTGAAACTATCATTTGGTATAGCCGTTCCTTTTAATAGGCACCAAAATATTTTTTGCGCCGATCGGATATCTGGAATACGAAAACCACCTGATTTAGTCATTTTTTGAAATGATCAGAAATAGCAGAAAGAATAAATAAAAACGCGATATCTAATTGCGTATGTAAAAACAATACACAATACATATCAATACACTATTTATATCAATATATATCAAACCCTTCTCAATCCCAACGAAGTGGTGCTTGTTCGTTGTCAGAGTTTTCACGCGTCTAGTTCCAAATTTACCTATATACAGCGTTAAAACACTGTAGCAATGGTGTATTAATAATATGTGCGTATTTAATTTACGCAGACACAGATACAACAGCGATGATTTCTTCGACCAGATCGCTTAACTGACAACACATTTAATACTACGATCGTTGATATTGATCAAACTATTAAGAATCAATTTCGATAGTCCAAATCCAGGTACTCGCCGTAATCGTAATCATTGCTGAATAGTTAGAATTTTGCAGAACAAGGGAGTACACTTAATTCATAGACTTTGTGAAGCACAGCTATGCAATCAATGCTTCATGATGTTCAGTAAAACTCGCTATCTATGTTACTTAGTGAACAAATTATTTATTACCGCTGTTAACCGGTTGCATTTGTTTACCTTATTAATACAAGTAAGAAAATCAAAAACAAAGCATAACGCAATTTACTTGTAAGCCTTTTATACAACGAAAAGACTAGCTTTAAGCGAATAAAGTTGATTAACAACCAGTCTTAAAATGTAAAAAGCTATGTAACACTTAGATAAATGAAACAATGCAAAAGAGAACTATTCTTGCAGTTCGTGTGTATACATTAGCCAATTAAATTGGCAAGCATACGAACCAATTGTTCGTACCTTTACGTAAGGCATGGGAGTAGGAAATGCAACACGCGTATACCAGAGAAGAAGTCGTTCAATCCCTTGAAACAGTACTGCAGGATGCAAAGTTTGCAGCCGCGCCACAAATGTCAGCGTTTCTTAAATTTGTTGTTATGCAAACGCTGGACGGTAAGGCAGATAGAATAAAAGCCTACACCGTAGCTGTAGATGCACTTGGCAAACCAGCGACTTTCGATCCACAAAATGATCCTTCAGTCAGAGTTCTGGCAAAACGCTTAAGAGACACGCTAACAGCGTATTATCAGAGAACCACAGGGCACAAACTTGTTCTGCTATTGAAAAGTGGCTCATATATACCGAGTTTTGTCTCAGTTGAAGCTGCAGAATTGTCGATGAGCCAATCTAATGTCACTACATTAACGCCGGTGATAACCGAACCTGAAGTACACAACAACAGCGAAAGCATAGAAACAGCGGCGGAAGACCTGGATGACAATGTACAGTTTGGTGATCAGCCAAGCGCTAGATCTGTTTCATTAGACAGTGCTTATTCAATAGCCAACAAACTGGCAAAGCCATAAGCTTTAAGTAAACCAGCTGTGCTCGTAATCGATGGCGCAGGTCACAAAGTTTCTTTAGTGTCTGCATCATGAGCGTATCGTTTATAGAGCCACCCGCCGAGAATTATACTCAATAACAGCATGGACAAGCTGTAGAGTATGTACGTACTTGAGCCTATTCGAACACCAGCTCCCAACAAGCTGAAAACGAACATTTGTGGGATGTAACCAATCCAGGAGCTTGTTAAAAACAAGCGTGCTGGTATCGCCGTAACGCCTGCACATAAATTGGTGATCAGGTTCGTTCCTAACGGCTGCAGCCGCAACACCAATATTTTCAGGAAAACATCATCTTCTAGTATCCCGTTCAGCGTGCTAATCGCATTCGGGTAGCGGCTCTGAACGTAGCCAGATAGCATCCGACGCGAACAAAAGAACGTTATCGCGCAGCCACAAATAGCCGCCAGGCTCGAAATCAACACACCTATCGGAACACCGTACGCAAAGCCTGCTGCAAATGCAAAAAACTGACGCGGCAAGCCGATTGATGTGGAGAGCATCGCGATTATAAAAAGAGCCAGTACACCGATTAGTCCTTTCGATTCAACATATTCTCCAAATTGGCGGGCTCTTTCCCATTCAGCAGGAGGAGTTCGAAAAAGCAGCAACAGCAAAGCCACTGCCAGCAGAACCACCAGAACAATAACAATCTGCTTACGGCTTGGTTTTTTCACCAGTTAATTTGCCACTGCCAACTTGCGCGCACGATCAATTTAGCCACGACTGAACAATCCGACCAGATTAACCAGCACTGTTAAAATTAACGAAATGGCGAGCATCGCTTTCCACGGGAAAAAAACTCGCACTCTGGGTCGATCACCTGATTCGTCGTTCGCCAGATTCTCATTAAGCTTGTCATGGACTTTTTTTTCCAGCTTCTGGGAAGCCTTTGGTAACAGCATTGGTCCCAGATTTAATACCAATGTAAGTACAACAGAGGCGATGAGTGAAGTTATGAGAAAATCTGACACGGGCTTATTCTCCGTTGAGTACAGTGTTTTTATAATGTTATGCGATAAGCCTGCAAGTGCTTGTTCGCGATTTACAGCGAACCGAGCATTTTATCTATATATACAGCGACACCATCCCGGCGATTAGACACCGTCATAGCATCGGCAACACTTAGCACTTCGGGATGGGCATTGCCCATTGCCACAGCTGTGCCGGCCCATTTCAACATGGGCAGATCGTTCAGATTGTCCCCGAAAGCAATGACATCCTGTGCATCGACATTGAAGTGTTCAGCAGCAGTTGCCAGACCCACAGCCTTATTTACTGTTGGAGCGGTTGCATCAAGAAAAGGCGCACCAGAAGTCGACACTTCCATTGCATCTCCAACCAGTCCAGTGATCAATTGCGCAAACTGTTCAACCTGCATCTTTGGCAGGCGGATAAGTAACTTGTACATCTCACTCTGACCCGGTACCCCGCCTTTAGCGGATTGCTCCAGGGTTTTCGGATCGTCGACCTGTCTGATAAACGCTTTCTCATAGCTAAAGCCGGTTTCGCTTTCCCACCCGAATCCAACTTCAGGAAATTCCGCCCGTATCTTTCGCATTGCATCAACGCAGGCCACCGCATCCAGCGGCCGACTCCAACGTACTTTGGCTTGTTCTACATCGTAAGCATAAGCGCCATTGGAACAAACAACATACTCAATCATGCTTGCAGGCTTAAGCCGTTCGATACAGGTTCGCCAACTTCTGCCTGTTACAGCCACAATGGAGTAACCCGCTTTAACAGCCAGATTCAGCGAGTCTATGGTGCGCGCTGACACCTGCGCGTCTCGCCCGAACAGAGTGCCATCAAGATCTACCGCAATGAGCATAAAAGCCAGTTTTTCGCAGAGCTAATCGATGGTTCTTATTTTAACCCACCACAGCAATCTCGACGAAAGCCAACTTTTTTACGAAATACTGTGTAAAACGCTGGATACACTGAGAAGTTCGGAAGCCGAGGTAACGATTGCCGAAGCCAGTGCAACGCTTGCAGAACTGGCATTACAAAACAGCTCCATTACTGCACCGTTTGATGGTGTGGTTACCGAACAATATACTGATGTCGGCCAATGGGTCGAAGCCGGCACCCCACTATTTAAACTGGTCGCAAAAGATGCTTATCTGATTGAAGCACAAGTCGATGCCAGCGACTGGGCGCTTGTGTCTATCGATCAGAGTGTGTCTCTAACCACTGAATCGGCACCCGACGAACAGTGGCAATCGAACGTCACCTGGATTGCACCTACGGTTGCACCAAATGACAGAGATTCAAAAGCTGTTGCTATTCGGTTTCCGTTCGGCACCAATGCACCACCTTTATTGTTAGGGCAGGAAGTGGATGCTGAGCTGGTACTTGAAGCCGTTGAAAACGCGCTGACCCTGCCGTTATCAGCTATGGTTGAACACAAACCGGGCGAATACATTGTTTTTGTTGCTCGTAACAATGAAGCGAAGCGACAAGCCGTGGAAGTGGGTCTGCAAAACGCCACTCACGCAGAGATTCTATCGGGTATCAGCGAAAACGATGCCGTCATTTTTGCCAGACAAGCCCGGCTCACAGACGGCCTGGCCATCGAAGTCGAATAATCTGGCCGTCTAATGATTTCGATAAAAGGACTATCCAAAGCCTATGGCTCAATTGACACATCATTGTTGATAGTGTTGAAAAACATCCACCTGCACATTGAGGCTGGTGAGTTTGTGGCTATTATGGATCCTTCCGGTTCGGGTAAAAGTACTCTTCTAAACATTATTGGCGCGCTGGATACGTTCGATGCCGGCAGTTATCACTTCAACGGGCAAAATGTGCCCGAGCTCAATCGGGATGCATTGGCTGAACTGCGTCTTAACAATATTGGCTTTGTGTTTCAAAGCTTCAACCTTATTCCACAACTTAGTGCGTTGGCGAATGTGGAGCTACCCATGCTTTACACACGCTTGAAAAAAACCACAAGACAAAAAGCCGCGGTTAAACAACTCACCACCCTGGGTCTGGCTGACAGGCTTGATCATAAACCCGGTGAACTCTCGGGTGGACAACAACAACGGGTAGCAATTGCGCGTGCCCTGGCGAATGACCCTGCGTTGATTATTGCCGATGAACCCACCGGCAGTCTTGATACCGAAACCGGTATTGAGATTATGCAATTGTTTCAATCCTTGAACCGACAAGGCAAAACGATTGTGATGGTCACTCACGAAGAAGACATTGCCGCCTATGCCAGCCGGATTGTGCGCATGCGAGATGGCAAAATTTTAAAAAATGTGAGCGCCGCATGAGTCGCTGGTTAAGTAATGTTGCCCAGGCGCTTCAAGCGCTTAACGTGCACCGCCGTCGGGCAGCATTATCGGTACTGGGTATTACCATTGGTATTGCCGCCGTCATGGCTGTGGGCACTATTAGTCGTGGTGGCAATCATCTTATATATCGTGAGCTTGAAACCTTTGGATTGAATTCTGTGTGGTTGTATCGCAACTGGAACACACAGGATGTCAGCCTGCGTGAAAAGCGCGGCAGTGGTATTGAAAATGCCGACTATGATGGTTTGAATAGAGACCGTGAGCAGCTGGGTATAAGACACATATCGCCGATAGTCGACGCACCGCATAACTGGATAAGCAAGCAGGGCAATCGCGAAGCTAACGCTCAAATCATCGGAGTTGGCCGCGATTACACCACCATTGCAAACGATAAGCTCATTGCCGGGCGCTTGTTTAATCAAAACGATATTGATACCCGTCAAGCGGTAGTTATGCTTGCACCACAAATAGTGTCGATACTGATAGAGCCCGGAACCGATCCGATCGGCCAGCAGATTTATATCGACGGGAAACGCTTTCTGGTGGTGGGATTACTGGCTGAGAAAAGTCGTGATTTTCTTGCCAGTATAGGTTCCAGTGGCGGTCAAAATGCAAACGATAGAATTTTACTGCCCTACACCGTTATACAACGCATGCTTGGCCATAAGGAAATTCGGAATTTGCAACTTGAAGTTGAAGAATTCGACGAGGCTGAAACCGTGGCTCAAAACGCGCGCCAACGATTACTTGATAATCACCCAAAAGGTTTTGACTATCGTGCTGAAACCATGGCCAGCTATATTGAAACCACTAATCGCATACTCAATGGTGTTGCCATTATCGGTATTGTCAGCGCATCCATTTCTTTGCTGGTTGGCGGCATGGGCATCATGAATGTGATGGGCACAGCCGTGTTGGAACGCACACGTGAGATTGGTGTTAGAAAAGCCATTGGTGCGCGCGAAAAAGACATCATGACGCAGTTTTTAATGGAAGCTGGTTTAATCAGTGCGATTGGTGGATTAATGGGCTTGTTGGTCGGAACTGTAGCCAGTATTGTGCTGGCGAAAGTCACAGGCTTCCCATTAATACCGTCGCCAATGCAGGTTATGTTGGCTTTGGTGATTTCTATTGTGGTTGGATTGCTGTCAGGTTTTTTTCCGGCACGAAGAGCCGCACGAATGAAGCCGGTTAAGGCTTTGCGATCTGAATAAGGTACGGTAAATAATGGTGGGGCGTGCAGGATTCGAACCTGCGACCACCTGATTAAAAGTCAGATGCTCTACCAACTGAGCTAACGCCCCCTTTTGAAATGCCGGCCGGGGAGCCGGTGCCTAAATGATTAAGCGACGCGCATGATACAACAATAAGTCGCTTTAGTGGCGCTATTTCGGCGCTTTATTGCCCCTCTCGGGTCATTTGTTGAAGCCGTTTTCTGGCCAGCACCGCAGCGGACCTGCCGGGGTAATCATCGGTAACGCCGGTGAGCACCTGTCTGGCCTCGCCAAAGCGCTGCTGTTCATACAAGGCATAACCGATTTTCAGCCGCGAATCGGGCACTTTCGGGCTACCGGGAAAGAACTCCACAACAACGGAAAAGTTGTACAAGGCATTGTCGAAATCGCGCTCAGCATATTTTGCCTCTCCCTGCCAATACCAGGCGTTATCGGAAAAAGGCCCGTCAGGGTATTCACGTAAAAACTGATTAAAGCCTTCTACAGCCTCTGCATTGTTGCCACGCGCCAGTGCATCGTAGGCCTGAGTGTAACTGGCCTTCTCAGCAGCACTTGCCGCACGGGTATTGGCACCTATTGGCGATGACGGCGGAGTTGGCCTGTCACCTGGTGCGGTTGTTCTCGGCTGAGGAATGGCCGGCGCTTCGGCAACAAACACGGGCTGGTCCTCTGTTATTTCAGGTTCAATCGACTCTTCTTCGAGTTCATCTGAGAGCGGCGGTAACTGCGAACTGGAACCGACGGATTCCAGATCGGTAATGCGACGATCAGTATCTTGATACAAATCGCGATTACGCTTTTTCAGTACTTCAATGTCATTGTTGAGGTTTTCGATTTCACCGCGCAGCACACGAACTTCACCCTGCAAGCCTTCAATTTGCTGAAGCAGGTCGAGCAAGGATGCGTCGAGCACGTTTTCCACACGCTGTAACCGTGCATCAACATCGCTTAGCCTTGCACGCGACTGAGCGTGTGCCTGCCCAGCCAGACTCAACACAAGCAACGCAATGATTAAGGCTGGCAATTTTGACATTGGGCGCGCCATTAGTTCTGCACTTCTACTTCATAGATAATGTTCACACGGCGGTTCCGACTCCAGGCTTCCTCGGTGTGCGCCTCGTCAACGGGCAGTTCCTCGCCGTAACTCACACTTCTCATTTGCGCCGAACTAACACCTTGCAGTTGCAGCATACGAGCAATACTTTTAGCCCGCGACTCACCTAGCGCGATATTGTATTCGCGGGTTCCACGCTCATCAGTGTGACCTTCAAGACGAACACGCCCGGTGGGATTTTGAGCCAGGTAGCGTCCGTGTTGGGTAATGATGTCCAGATATTCAGGTCGAATTTCCGATTTATTGAAATCGAAAAAGATCACACGTTCTTTTGGTGCCCTGCCGGCCACCGACTCCGGGTCGATTTGCGAGCCATCATCGACACCATCGATAGTGACCGGATTCACCCTGGCACCGACATTGTTTGCGACCTGATCGCCGGGACGAGTCTGGTTTGCTCCACATGCACTAAGCAGTATGGCAAACAGGATGGTGCAGGTAATCGATGCAGCTTTATTCATAGTAACCTCGGGGCTGAATACCAGTACAAGTTTAGTTCGTGAATGGCGACCATGCTGGTTCGCGAACACCGCCAGTATCAAGAGACAGGCTTTGTGCAACACTGCCGTCAAGCGATACTGCACCCAAAGTCCCGCGCCCGCCTTTTTCTGTGGCGTAGATAATCATTTGTCCGTTGGGTGAAAAACTCGGTGATTCATCCAGTGTTCCATCGGTCAGAGTCTGGAAAAAACCGGACGCTCGGTCCAGTGCTCCAATGGAATAGCCAATATCGCTGCCATGCACAAAAGCAATGCTCTGCCCGTCTGACGATACGGTTGCGCTGGCGTTGTAGTTTCCTTCGAAGGTTATTCTGGTTGCCCGCCCCCCTGAAGCAGACACTTCATATAGCTGCGGTCCGCCGCTTCGATCGGATGTGAATATCAGTGTTTGATCATCGACCCAAACAGCCTCTGTATCAATCGCCGGACTTTGAGTTATACGCCGGGTCTGACCGCTGTCGACGTTGAGCACGTAAATATCAGGATTGCCTTCAAATGAAAGTGTCACGGCAAGGCGTTTTCCATCAGGAGACCAGCTTGGGGCACCATTGATGCCGGCCTTGGAAATCACTTTTTTACGACTGCCGCGTTGTCTGTCCTGCACGTAAATTGCGGAGCGGTTACGATTTTCAAACGAAACGTAGGCTATGCGAATTCCATCCGGAGCCCATGATGGTGACAGTATCGGGCGCGGCGACGTTAACATGGCCTGCGGATTCTGACCGTCTGCATCGGCCAGTTGTAGTTTGTAACTTTTGTTTGGCGCGCTGCCTTCCACCGATACAAATGCTATTTGTGTGTTGAAAGACCCACGAATACCCAGCACTTCTTCGTAGACTTCGTCAGCTATTTGATGTGCCGCGTTTCGAAGGGTCTGATCGGTAACCTGAAAGTTAAAGCCCGTTAGCAGTTTCTGCTGGCTAATATCAAACAGTTGAAATTCAACAGCGTAGTTGTTTCCGCTGTTACTCACAGCGCCGATAAGCAAAAACTCAGCACCGGCAATTCGCCAGTTACCGTAGCGAGGCTTATCACCACTAACCAGTTGCTCAATAAGGTCGCCTCGATTGAACGGTGAAAAATTACCGCTGCGCTGCAAGTCAGCCGAAACTATGGCAGCTATATCTTCTGGTGGACTACCACTGCCTTTCCAGCCAAACGGTACAATGGCAATGGGTATGGCGCTTTCACCACCCTGGGTAATTTCGATCTCTATTACCGCATACGCGCTAGAGGTGCTGGCGATCCACAGACACAGCAAACCTAACAGCGACGATATAACCGTGTATGTCAGTTTTGATATTCTGCTTCTGAACATGACTCCTCTCTCATCAACCACGCGGGTTGAATATAAACTTCACTCGACGATCAAATAAACTTTCTCTGGGCGCTGCTGGTAATGGACTCGCAGCCCACACGGCATTTTCAACCGACCTGATCAAGGCTTTGTTGTTCGGTGTGCACGAAGTCACGTCAACATCATTGATTTCACCCGATGGCAGCTGAATTACACTAACAGTGCACGTCACCTTGCCGCCTAATCCACCCGGTCTGCGCCACTTTCTTTCTACGCGTTGTCGAATGGCACCGTAATACCTTTTTCGATCGCGTTGTTCTTCAAAACGTTGCTTCTTGGAAAGTGCTGAACGTTCCTGTTCCAATCTGGCCAGCTCCAACTGACGTTGCTCTTCCGCTCGGCGAGCCGCTGCGATGCGCTTTTGTTCATCGGCTTTTTTCTTTGCAGCAGCAGCTTCAGCAAGCTTGCGTGCCTCTTCTTCCTTGCGCTTTTGTTCTGCCAATGCAGCGGCCCTGCGTTCTTCCTCTAACCGTTGCTGTTCAGCAAGCTCAGCGGCCTTACGCTCTTCCTCTTCTATACGTTTCTGTTCGGCAAGTTCGGCGGCTTTGCGCTCTTCCTCTACTCGTTGCTGTTCAGCAAGTTCGGCAGCCTTGCGTTCTTCCTCTACTCGTTGCTGTTCGGCAAGTTCGGCAGCCTTGCGTTCTTCCTCTTCTACACGCTTTTGTTCAGCAAGTTCGGCAGCTTTGCGCTCTTCCTCTTCTACACGCTTTTGCTCAGCAAGTTCAGCAGCCTTGCGTGCTTCCTCTTCTACACGTTTTTGCTCGGCAATTTCGGCGGCCTTGCGTGCTTCTTCTTCTATGCGTTTCTGTTCAGCAAGTTCGGCCGCTTTGCGCTCTTCTTCGATGCGCAGTTGCTCGGCTTCTGCGCGAGCTTGTTCTTCGAGTCGCCGCTGTTCCTGAATTTGTGCAAGTTTCCTTTCTTCTTCTATGCGTTTTTGTTCTGCCAATTCGGCCTGGCGTTGCTGTTCGGCTAACGCCGCTTGCCGTTTCTCTTCCTCAACAGCACGTTTAAGCTCTTCTGCTTCTTTTCTTGCTGCCTCCAACGCAAGTGCAGCGGCAGCGGCTTGTGCATCCTGCTCAGCTTTTAACTCTGCCAGACGAATTCGTTCCTGTTCAGCCTGTTCTTCGGCCGCAAGCGCAAGTCGTTTCTTTTCAGCTTCAGCAGCTGCAAGCTCTTCTGCCAAACGTTGACGCTCAAGTTCTGCCAAACGTTTCTCTTCTTCGGCTTCACGTTTCAAACGTGCTTCTTCGGCTTTGCGTTTCTCCTCAAGAATGCGTAAGCGTTCCTGTTCGGCCTGCTCTTTTTCCAATAGTGCTTTTTCTTTTGCCAGCTCTGCCTGCTTTTGCTCATCAAGAATGCGCTGCTTTTCTACTTCAGCTGCCTTGTTCTCTTCGAGTAAACGCTGCTTTTCAAGTTCTGCAGCCTTTGCCTGTTCTTCAAGGCGTGCTTTCTCTTCAGCAGCCTTTGCTCGTTGTGCCTGAACCTCTGCCGCCTGCGCTTCCAGTTCGCGATTACGTTGCTCAGCCGCCTGTTGCTCAGCCAGTACACGTTCACGTTCAGACTCTGCCTGAAGTCGGGCAGCTTCTATTCGTGCGGTTGCCTCTTCAACGCGTTGTTGTGCAGATTTAATACGCTCCTCTTCAGCTAAACGTTCCTGTTTTAGTCTTTCAAGTTCGGCCTCTCGTTCCGCTAATTGCTGAGCGGTAAGACTTGCCTGTTGTTCACGCAACGCAGCCGCTCTTTCGCGTTCGGCTTCAGCTTTGGACAATTGAATCTGTCTTTGTTGCTCCAGTGCAATCGCTTCCTGTTGCAAAGCATCAATCTTCAGCTTTTCCGATTCAGACGTAAGCCTTTGTTGTTCTGTTAGCTGTTCCGCTTCAGCGAGTCGACGTTCTGCATCTTCTCGTGCTTGCTCCAATGCCTTGAGTGTTTGCGCCGCCGCTTCACGCTCGGCAGCTTCACGCTCTAATCTGGCTTGCTCGGCCGCGAGCAATTGTTCTTTTCTGACTTCTATTTCTTCAGCACTAACAACTACGGCATTGATCGGTGCTGAATCATCAATGTTTTGCGATGGCAGGCGATCGGTTGAGGAAATTTTGAAAATAAGCAGCCCAACCAAACCGCCATGCAACAGCAACGACAAAATGCTGGCAAGGGGGTGTTTTTTGAGCAGCTCAAACATAGTGAGTTAGCGTACCGGGTCAGACATTAATCCAACCTCGGGTGCACCAGCCAGCTGCAAAGCAACCATCGCTTGCATGACCTGACCGTATTCAACCGCCTTGTCACCGGCAACCAGCACGCGTCGATTCGGATTGATGCTCAGTGCGGCAGCCGCTAAAGCTTGTACATCAACAGGGTCCATCTTTGCTTCCGGATCCTCTCCTTCGTTCAAATACCAGGCACCATCTTTGTCAACGGTGAGTATTAAAGGTTCGCTTGTTTCCTGAGTATTGGCGATAGGTTCAGCATCTGCGTCGGGCAGATCGATATCGACACCGGTGCGCAATAAGGGTGCGGTGATCATAAAGATAACCAGCAACACCAGCATAACGTCGATGTAAGGTACAACGTTAATCTCTGCCATTTGCCTGCGCTTACGGCGCACTGGACGAACCTGTCGCATCTATTCAAGATTCTCGCGAGAACGGCGAATGGCCTGCCGCTGCAAAACGGTTGAGAATTCTTCGGAAAAGTTTTCGTAGCGATTCAACAGGCGATCTATTTCGGTCGCAAAACGGTTGTAGAAAATAACCGCTGGAATTGCAGCAAACAAACCAACCGCTGTTGCAATGAGTGCTTCAGCGATACCGGGCGCAACCATGGCAAGCGTTGCCTGTTGCACATTACCCAATGCGGTGAAGGAATTCATAATGCCCCAAACGGTACCGAACAACCCGATATAAGGACTGACCGATCCAACCGATGCAAGAAACGGCAAATGCTGTTCGACAATATCGGCTTCGCGTGAAACGGCGATACGCATGGCACGCCCGGAACCGTCCATGATAACTTCGTCGTTACTGGTTTTTCGTCGCAAACGACCAAACTCGGAAAAGCCTGCTTCAAAAATTCGTTCCAGTCCGTCGAGTGTGCCACGTCGCATGGTTAACTGCGAATAGGTGCCGGAAATATCAGATGAGCCCCAGAAGTCTTCTTCGAATTCTTCGGCCAACAGTCTGGCTCGCCTGAGCTGCCGACTTTTTCCGATTATGAGCGCCCAGGACAAGACGGACGCGATTAGCAAGATGATCATTACCGCCTGCACAACCGGGCTGGCATGAAGGACCAGTTGCATAATAGACATCTCAGAGTTCACGAGTCATCGCCTCTCTAATTGCATTTGGTATAGCTGTGGGAGCCAGAGTATCGGCATCTACACAGGCCAGTTTAACGGTGGACGATAGCAATAGCTGCTCGCCTCGGAAAATAGGTTGTTCCATCAGAATACTCGCCGGTCTGATTGTCATGGTATTGGCATTTACGGTCAGTTGATCATCGAATTGCGCTGGCAGGTGGTAATCAACCGTTACCGAACGCACAACAAACAGACGCCGATGCTCACGGTGCCACGCGTCAAGATCGATCGCTGCATCTCTCAGGCACTCTGTTCTCGCCCGCTCCATGTATTTCAGGTAATTGGCGTAAAACACGATACCACCAGCGTCTGTGTCTTCAATGTAGACACGCACCGGCATTGAGAATTGACGCATACGCAAGTATTACAGAGAAATGTGATGAAATACAGTGAGTAAGGCCCTTACCATGAAGAAATTTCTGAGTTTTTACGCTCTGTGGAACTTTGTTGCGCTATTCGAGCGGACTAGATAAAGCGGACTAGGTGGTTTTGTCCTCGGGAACATCGAGCGAGAAGATTTTATAGGTGTTAGCTGTGACCACACGACCGCGCGGCGTACGCATCATCAAACCTTGCTGAATCAGATAGGGCTCAATGACCTCTTCAATGGTGCCTGGCTCTTCACTCAAGGCTGCACCAAGATTATCAACCCCGACTGGCCCACCATCGAACTTGTCGATAATAGCGTGTAGAAGTCGTCTATCCATGCTGTCGAGGCCCAATCTATCCACTTTAAGCATGTTCAGCGCAGCATCAGCGACATTGGTGTCAATTTTTCCACTGGCTTTGATATCGGCATAATCGCGCACTCTGCGAAGCAGCCGATTGGCGATTCTCGGTGTGCCTCTTGCGCGGCGAGCAATTTCTTCACAACCACCAGGGTCAATATCGGCCCCGAGGAGTTTCGCCGATCGGGCAACGATGCCTGCCAGATCTTGTGCACTGTAGAATTCGAGTCGTTGCACAATGCCAAAGCGATCTCGTAGTGGTGCGGTCAGTAATCCAGCCCGCGTGGTCGCACCCACCAGGGTGAATGGCGGCAAATCAATTTTGAACGAACGTGCCGAGACGCCTTCGCCGGTCATGATATCGATTTGATTATCCTCCATCGCAGGATAGAGCACCTCTTCAACCACCGGGCTCATGCGATGAATCTCATCAATGAACAGCACGTCGTTAGCTTCAAGGTTGGTCAATATTGCAGCAAGATCGCCTGGCCTTTCGAGCACGGGACCCGATGTGTGCAACATACGAACATCGAGTTCGTTAGCGATAATATTTGCCAGAGTCGTTTTGCCAAGCCCCGGTGGGCCAAACAACAACACATGATCGAGCGCCTCCGAACGCAACTTGGCAGCATCGATAAACAATGACATTTGTTCAGTAACGGCATCCTGACCACGGTAGTCGATGAGCTGCTTTGGACGCATGGCGCGTTCCTGCGCATCACCGCTACGAGCTTCAGCTGATATCACTCGATCATCGTCATCATCGTCTTTCATGATGTTTTATTTACACTTCGAAGTGCTGCGCGAATCATCTCTTCAACACTCTGCCCATCGCTGGCTGTTTTGTCCAGCAAACGTTTGGCTTCAGCAGGCTTATATCCCAAAGCCATTAATGCATCGGTTGCCTGCGTTCGAGCAGTTGACGGATTGTCCACTGGCAGACCTGCTTGCACTGAACCACCGGCAAGCGCATCGACTTTGTCCTGCATTTCAACGAGCAAACGTTCGGCGGTTTTCTTGCCTATACCCGGCACACGTGTGAGCGCAACAGCATCTTTTTGTGCAACACACGCAAAGAACTCCTCGCTGGTTAGTCCAGACAAAATAGACAGCGCAACTTTAGCGCCGACGCCATTAACTTTAAGCAATGCGCGGAACAGCGCGCGTTCCTGAGTTGTTGCAAAACCAAACAATAACTGAGCATCTTCCCTGACCACAAAATGCGTGTGCAGTTCTATACCCTGTCCGAGTTCGGGCAACACATAAAACGTTGACATGGGTACATCGATCTCATAGCCGACACCCTGAACATCAACCAATAACGAAGGTGGATTTTTCTGCAGGAGCGTACCGCTAATGCGACCAATCATAACCGTAAACCCCGGCCTCGGCCGCGTCGTCTTGGTGCTGGAGTACCGGCCTTTCGATAAAGCCCGGAATGCGCATGGCAAATAGCAATTGCAAGCCCATCAGCAGCATCCACCTGAACCGGTCGGTTCAATCCCAGTAGTGATTTAACCATGATCTGCACCTGTTGCTTGTCACTGTTACCAGACCCGGTAACCACTTGTTTTACTGAACGAGCCGCGTATTCACTTACGGGTATATCACGCGATACAACGGCGGTTATGGCAGCGCCGCGCGCCTGACCCAATTTCAATGCTGACATGGCGTTGTTACTGACGAAGACTTGTTCAATAGCCACCTGTGCTGGCTGATATTCATCAATAACATCGGACAGAGCTGCGTGAATATGGCCGAGCCGTTCGGCAAACGTTGCGCCTTTTACTCTTATATGTCCGTGCGCAACATACACGCTGCGCGCACCGTTTGATTCGATGATCCCATAGCCTGTGATAACTGAACCGGGATCGATGCCAAGTACTCTTATGCTCGAGCGGCTCTGGCTCAAGCGTAGGCCTCCGGTGGGATATCTGCGTTGGTATACACATCTTGAACGTCGTCAAGATCTTCAAGTACATCAATTAATTTTAATAGTTTTTGCGCCTGCTCAACATCGAGCTCAACATCGGTTGATGCCTTCATGGTGACTTCCGAATGCTCCGGTTCATGACCTGCTGCAATCATGGCCTCTTTCACATCAACAAAACTCTCTTCGGTGGTAATAACCTCTATCGAGCCATCGTCATCGGTAACAACATCTTCTGCACCAGCTTCAAGTGCAGCTTCCATAATGGCATCTTCGCTGGCTCCAGCCGGATAGTTCAGCGCACCAATTTTACTGAACAGATAGGCCACTGAACCGACTGCACCCAGATTGCCGCCGTGTTTGGTGAACGCATGCTTCACTTCTGAAACAGTGCGGTTACCGTTGTCGGTCATGGTATCAACCATAATGGCCACACCATTCACGCCGTAGCCTTCATATCGGTTCTCTTCGTAAGCAGCACCTTCAAGCTCACCGGCACCTTTTTTAATGGCGCGTTCAATGGTGTCTTTCGCCATATTGCCACCAAGTGCCTTATCCACAGCCAGACGCAATCTCGGATTGGAATTGATGTCCGAGCCACCCATTCTGGCCGCGACGTTGATTTCGCGAATCAGTTTGGTGAAAAGCTTGCCGCGTTTTTTATCCTGAGCACCTTTTCGATGCTGGATATTGGCCCATTTACTGTGACCGGCCATAACTACCTCGTTTCGATATGGTTAAGCTAAAGTGAATTGTTCAGGTTCGGACAAATCGGCCATGCTGTAAAAATGCGGCTACTTTGTCGACTGACTCTGTTGAAAATAGCATTAATGCATGGGAATGTGGGATGCAAATGGTGTCGCTGGCATCATTAAGCACAGTTTCGGACTCAGTGACGACACCGTCGTTAACACCTGGCAGTCGAAACAGCATTGCTGCCAAACCAGTACGCGAGGAACCGTGGATAACACCCGCGGTGCGCCCGAGCAAATCGAGCGGAGCCTGTCCAAGCACACCTTGGTGCACGCTATTACCCAACAGCGGCTTCAACCAGCGTTTGGCGAACATCCAGCGAGCCAGCTGACTGCCTTGTACCGGTGCTGCCATTAAAACCACGCGCCCTTCGGGAAGCTGTTGTGTCGGGGGCAACTCACTATTTTGCTGCAGCATGTGCATGACAACGATGCCGCCCAGACTATGCCCAAGCAAATGAACGGTATTTGCCTCAAGCGAACGAATCTGCTGCAGCATTGTTTGCGCATTTTGTGCAGGCGTTCGGCGTAGAAACCGGTTGTTCAAAGTTCGAACGGAATATCCACGCTTTCTGAGCCTTCGCGCTAAAACCAACAGCACCCATCGTGGCGAATACATGCCGGGCACCAGCACTATTGTCTCGTTCAAACGCAAACATCAACTCCGCAACTGCTCAGCTAATGCAATTTGTTTGATCGCTTGTTTGTTGGTTGGCGAAGTCGCGCGTTCCAATGCTTCGCTGGCCGGTAACCATACACTGGCAAGATGCTCGCCATAGTCCAGTTGAACACTCACTTCAGCGTCAAGTTGCACACTGAATAAATGCTCACGATTGTGGGTATGTTCAGCAGCATAGCGTTTGCGCCAGACACCGCTGATTTCAAACAAGGTACTGGATTGATGATCGACCATTTTGTCATCCAGTGTTGCGTGCAGGCCGGTTTCCTCTAATAGCTCGCGACTGGCAGCATCGGATGGCAGCTCTCCCGCTTCAAGGCCACCGGTGACCGATTGCCAGAACGTCGGAGAGTCAGCACGTTGCAACAACAACACCTGTCCCTGGCGGGTATAAACACCCGGTCGGGTATAAACCAGCACCAGGACAGATTCAGGTCGGCGAGACATAAAGCGAAAAGCTTCGCGGTCAGGTACTTGTTGGAGGTTGCGTGCGTTGCCTTGGTCGTAAGTGCAGTTCTTTCATTTGTTGCTCTGACACCTCGCTTGGAGCACTGGTCAACAAGCAACTGGCAGACTGTGTTTTCGGAAAAGCCATGACATCACGAATAGATGTGGCACCACTCATTAACATGATGAGTCGGTCCAGACCGAACGCAATTCCACCATGCGGTGGTGCACCATATTTGAGTGCCTCAAGCAGAAAGCCAAACTTATCCTTCGCTTCCTGCTCTCCAATACCCAGTACATCCAGCGCTTTTTGCTGCATATCGGTATTGTGAATACGAATGGAACCACCACCGAGTTCTGTGCCGTTTAACACCATGTCATACGCGCGAGACAATACTGTACCCGGGTTGTCTTCAAGCTGCTTGAGCCACTCTTCAAGACTTGCCGCACTTGGTGCTGTAAACGGATGATGTAGTGCATGCCAGCGCTTGCCGCCCTCGTCCCACTCGAACATTGGAAAGTCGACCACCCACAACGGCCGCCATTCATCTTCAACCATGTTCATGTCGTGACCGACCTGAACACGCAGTGCACCCAATGCATCAGCCACTACGGTAGCTTTGTCTGCGCCAAAGAAAATCAAATCGCCATCGGTAGCACCGGTTCTTTGTATAACGGCATCGAGCACATCATCCGGGAAGAACTTGACTATCGGAGATTGCAGACCATCACGACCTTTTGCGACTTCGTTACACTTTATATAAGCAAGGCCCTTTGCACCATAGCGGCCAACGAACTCTGTATACACGTCAATTTCTTTTCGACTCAGTTTGCCACCGCCGGGAACACACAAGGCTGCGACACGGCCGTCATCACTTTTAGCCGGTGCAGAAAAGACTTTAAACTCCACCTCTTTCATTAAATCGGATAACTCAGTGAGTTTCAGTGGAATTCGCAAGTCGGGTTTGTCTGAGCCGTAATCGCGTATGGCTTGTTCGTAGCTCATATGCGGAAACGCATCAGGTAATGAGACATCGAGTACGTTGGCAAACAGTTGTCGCACCATACCTTCAGTTAAATCCATGATGATCTTTTCATCGATGAACGACATCTCAATATCCAGTTGAGAAAATTCGGGCTGACGATCGGCACGCAAATCTTCATCGCGAAAACATCGCGCTATCTGGTAATAGCGGTCCATGCCACTCATCATTAACAGTTGCTTGAACAATTGCGGCGATTGCGGAAGGGCAAAAAAACTGCCCGGATGGGTTCGGCTTGGCACCAGGTAGTCACGCGCTCCTTCGGGAGTGGCGCGTGTCAAAGTGGGCGTTTCAATTTCAATGAACTGCTGATCATCCAGAAAACGCCGTAACTCACCGGTGACTTTGGCCCGCATGCGTAAACGGTCCTGCATGACCGGCCGTCGCAAATCGATATAGCGATGGCGCAGTCGATTCTCCTCAGAGACGTCATTGTCGTCGAGTTGAAACGGTGGAGTATCGGCACGGTTCAGAATTTCCAGCTCCATGCCAAGAACTTCGACTTCCCCGGTTGGCATCTCCGGATTGATTGTGCCCTCGGGTCGCGAACGAACCCGACCCCGGATTTTGAGTACAAATTCGTTTCGAACCTGCTCAGCAAGGGCAAACACCTCAGCCCGGTCCGGGTCAAAAACCACCTGAACAATGCCGGTGTGGTCGCGTAAATCGACGAAAATAACACCGCCGTGATCACGACGACGATGAGCCCATCCACAGAAATCGACCTCTGTGTCCAAATGCTCCGTATTGACCGCGCCGCAATAGTGACTACGCATGAAAACCTTCCGTTATCGAAAACTTTCAATTGTAGATAGGTTTCCGGCACAGAACTAGCGATAATATCCGACTAACACTTTTACTGGAGCCGAAATGGCTGAATATGACGTTTATGGGGTCGGCAATGCATTGGTCGACATGGAATTTGCCGTTTCTGAAGACGACCTGACCTCACTTCAGGTCGATAAAGGTCTTATGACACTGATCGATGAGGAGCGTCATGACGCTCTAATGGGCAGTCTCGGAGCTCAGGCAGGCAAACGTGGCAGTGGGGGCTCCGCCGCCAACACCATTATTGCCTGCGCGCAATTGGGTGGTAAAGCGTTCTATTCGTGCAAAGTCGCCGATGACGAGACCGGTACTTTCTATATGAGCGATTTAGCTGCCTGTGGTGTCAGCAGCAACCTGACAATGGACAATCGCGAATCCGGTGTAACCGGCAAATGCGTCGTATTGATTACGCCTGATGCGCAGCGAAGCATGAACACTTATCTGGGTATTACCCAGAATATCAGTGTGGCCGAGGTTGACAAGGATGCGATTGCTGCATCCAAAATCGCTTATATCGAAGGTTATCTGGTTCCTGAAGTTGCCGCTCGCAATGCAGCAATCGAGGTACGTAAAGCCGCCGAATCCGCTGGTGTTAAAACCGCATTGACCTTATCCGATATCAATATGGTGAAGTTTTTTAAAGACGGATTGCTCGAGATTGCCGGAGATGGCCTGGACATGATGTTCAGCAACGAAGACGAAGCCAAACTGATGTTTGAAACAGATTCGATTGAAGGCGCAGTCTCGGGTATGAAAGGCCTGGCCAAACAGTTTGCAATCACTCGCGGAGCCGACGGCGCTGTGCTGTTCGACGGCAACAATGTCATTGAAATCAAGGCTCAGAAAGTGACCCCGATCGACACCAACGGCGCTGGTGATATGTACGCCGGATCGTTCCTTTACGGTATGACACATGGCCTGTCATTCGAGCAATGTGGAGAGCTTGCCGGCATGGCCGCGGGTCAGTTAATCACACAATTTGGCGCCAGAATGCCATCGGCTGACATGGCTGCCATCGGGAAACAATTCTCGATCTGATAACTGGTTCCCGCTGGCGTCACGATAAGTAACTTTGTGACAAATTCCAACCCGGTTTTTTGGCTAAAAAGATGCACTACGATAGTGCTATTCTCACACAACAAAACAACCGGACCCGCGGGCTATGCCAACGACGCAACCAAATTACAGCAAGGATGCTGACACTCCCTTCCAGACCCTGCTCGAAACCATTCGCCAAGCTACGCCGCGCACTTTAAGCGCTGATAAACGCGACGAATTTACAGCCTTCCTGTCCAGCTATTACGGCCGCTCGCAAGTGAAAGATCTGGACTGGGTCAATCCGGAAGACCTCAACGGAATGGCTTTGTCGCATTGGCAATTGTACCGGTCTGAAAGTTCAGACCAAACCCGGATTCGATTATTGAACCCAAGTATTGCCAACGAAGGTTGGCAGTCTCCAAACACGATTATTGAACTGGTGACCCCGGATCAACCACATCTTGTCGCCAGCGTTCGAAGTGCGCTGTTATCTCACGGTTATAACGTACGACTGATCATCCATCCGATTATCAACCATATATCGTTAATGCACTTGCAAATCGAGCATGTTGTCGACGAACAACTCGACGGGGTTAAAAATTGCGTTGAAAACGCACTGGCTGTTCTGGCCCTTGTTAGTGAGCAAACGCCACTCATGCAACAGCGATTAACCGAGCTGGCTGATCAATGCTCAGACTCAGAACAGGCGGCTTTTTTCAGCTGGCTATCTGAAAAACAATTTACCTGTTTTGGTATAGCGGAACTCATACCGGGAAACGATAAGAAGAGCCCATCGATTAAAGGCGAACCGCTTGGTCTGTTACGGCCATTCGACGAGACACTGCAATGGCATGCCGAAAATCTCATTCCAGAAGATGCGTTGGAATCGCTGCAGCAGTTCGATCACAACGTGATTATCTGCAAGGCAGACAAACGATCACCCATCATTCGATCAGATTATGCAGATCTTATTCTGTTACTACACAGAAAGGATTCCGGTGAGCTCAGCCATATCAGTTGTGTTGTCGGATTATTTGTAACAACACTACAAGAAGAAGCACCCGATTCAATCCCGTTAATCAGAGAGCGAATCGATTCAGTCATCGACAGTTCCAACACTGCGCCCGAATCTCATGACGGCAAGGCACTATCGGGTGTGCTGCGCGGATTTCCTCGCGACATGCTGCTACAAACATCGAACGATAACTTACTGGCCATGGCCGAACGAATCGTGTCCTTGCACGAACGCTCCCAAATCAGACTGTTTCATTCGAGCGATCCGATGGGGCGTTTCTGTAACTGCCTGGTTTACATTCCCAGAGACACCTACAGTCGGGAGCTGCGACTCGATATTGAGTCCATTTTGATAAACCTGGTTGACGGTAAAAGCACTCAGTTTCATACAGAATTCAGTTCTGAATCGTCGCTTGCGCGCCTGCATTTCGTGGTTCAGAAAAACCCACCGCTGCAGCGACATATCGACTGGGACAGTGTTGAAACGCGTATTCAACATGCTGCGATTACCTGGGATGATCGTTTACTCGAGTCCTTGCGCAAAGAGCACGATGAGCCCACCGCGTTGAGCCTGTACCAGCAGTTCAGTGGCGCTTTCCCGGCCAGTTACATTGAGGACTACTCTGCTCGCATCGCCGTATCAGATATAGCATTCATGCAGAACCACGTGGCCGCCGGTGCGCCAGTGATGAGTTTTTACCGGCATATCGTGGCCGATACCGGCACCATCAATTTCAAACTTTTTTCCCACACCAACCCGGTTCCACTGTCGGATGTTATGCCTATTATCGAGAACATGGGCCTGCGCGTGGACGCAGAACATCCGTTCGAGATCAAACGTAAAAACGATTCACCAATCTGGATTCACGAGTTCACGGTTGAGCAATTGGGTGAAAGCAAACTCGATTCCAAACAATCTGCCGAAAACATCCAGGAGGCGTTCAGTCACATCTGCAGTGGTGAAGTAGAGAACGATGGCTTTAACCGCTTGATACTCGAAGCTGGCCTGAGCTGGCGCCAGGTCGTGGTGCTAAGAAGTTACTGCAAGTACCTGTTACAAATCGGCGTGCCTTTCTCACAGGCTTATATGATTGACTCACTGGTTGCAAACAGCGAAATAGCCAGTGACATAGTCGCACTGTTTGAGCAACGATTCGACCCTGCAAACGCAAAACAAGTTGACGCTGACGCCAGTTTCAACGTCAGTTTCAACATTGAGCAACGGATTATCGATGCTCTTGATGGTGTTGCCAGTCTGGATGAAGATCGAATACTGCGTGCTTATTTGAACCTTGTGCAGGCAACCCTGCGAACTAACGTGTATCGGGTTGATGAAAACGGGGACTTTGCCAGCTACCTGTCTTACAAATTTAACTCATCTGCCATTCAGGATTTGCCTTTGCCACATCCGATGGCCGAAATCTTTGTTTACTCACCAAACTTCGAAGGCATTCACCTTCGGGGTGGTCGTGTTGCGCGAGGCGGGCTTCGCTGGTCTGACAGACGCGAAGACTTTCGAACCGAAGTACTCGGTTTGATGAAAGCACAAATGGTTAAAAACGCCGTCATTGTCCCGGTTGGATCAAAGGGCGGCTTTTATGTAAAGCGAAATCTGTCCAGCGAACGCGAGACCATGATGGAGCAAGTGGTCGGCTGCTATCAGAATTTCCTGCGCGGCTTACTCGATATTACCGACAACATCGTTGGCGAAGATATTGTGCCGCCTGCAAATGTCGTGCGTTATGACGAAGATGATCCCTATCTGGTTGTAGCAGCAGATAAAGGCACGGCCACTTTTTCAGACTTTGCCAACGCGGTATCTGCTGAATACCAATTTTGGCTTGGCGATGCTTTCGCCTCTGGTGGCTCGGTCGGCTATGACCATAAAAAAATGGGTATCACTGCGCGCGGTGCATGGGAATCGGTCAAACGGCATTTTCGCGAACTAGGACATGATACGCAAACGGAACCCTTCACTGTTGCCGGTATTGGCGACATGGCAGGCGATGTTTTTGGCAACGGCATGTTGCTCTCAGAACAGATTCAACTGGTTGCTGCATTCAATCATATGCATATCTTTATCGACCCTACGCCAAACGCTGCCAGCAGTTATGCAGAACGGAAGCGTCTGTTCGACTTGCCGCGTTCGAGCTGGACCGACTACGACACAGGTCTGTTGTCAAAAGGTGGTGGCATCTACTCGCGCAGTGACAAGAAAATTGTGTTGTCTGCTGAAGCGCAAACAGCGCTCGGCGTAGAAAAAGACACGTTTACACCGACAGAGTTAATTAGCGTGATTCTTCGCGCACCGGTTGATCTGCTGTGGAACGGCGGTATCGGGACCTACATGAAAGCGTCCGATGAAACGCACGCGGATGCGGCAGACCGGGCAAATGATGCGCTACGCGTTAATGCATCAGAATTGCGCTGCCGTGTATTCGGTGAAGGAGGCAACCTTGGTTGTACTCAACTGGGCCGTATCGAATTTGCTCGTGCTGGCGGTATGATTTACACCGATGCAATTGACAACTCTGCCGGAGTGGACTGTTCGGATCATGAAGTTAATATCAAGATTCTGGTTAACTCCGTTGTCGCGAACGATGACATGACATTAAAACAACGCGACACGTTGCTGGCTGATATGACCGACGAAGTTGGTTTGCTGGTACTGCGCGACAACTATTTGCAAACGCAATGCATCAACCAATGCATGGAAACGGGGGGCATTGCGCTAGAAGAAACCCAGCGATTTATGCAGCATCTGGAATCGATTGACCGGCTGAATCGCAGTATAGAATTTCTGCCTGAAAATGAAGAAATAGCCGATCGGCTTGCAGCTGATGAAGGCTTGAGTCGACCTGAAATCGCCGTGTTGGTGTCCTACAGCAAAATGGTGATGTACGACGATCTTCTTGCCAGTAACTTTGCCACTGAATCGGCATTGCAACAAGAGCTGATGGAATACTTTCCAGACACACTTGCAGAGCGTTACAGCAACAGAATCAATACTCACCGATTGCGTTCTGAAATCATAAGCACTGTGGTCACCAACGAATTGGTCAACCGACTTGGTCCAACGTTCGCATTTCGCATGCATCACGAACTCGGCGCAAGTGCTGCAGATGTAGCGTCAGCGTTTATGGCCGTAAGGACCATATTCGACCTGCCTGCGTTATGGCAGTCGATAGAGTCTCTGGATAATAAAGTCAGTGCTGCGGTGCAGAACCAAATGCAAATTCTGGTACGCGGTCTGGTTGAGCGCTCCACTCACTGGATGCTTCGATCACGTCGTGGCTCGCATACCATCGACGAAGTAATTTCGCAGTTTAAACCCGGCATCGCTGAACTTATTGACAGTTTGCCTCAAAGTCTGGCCGAAGCGAACCGCGAAACGCTTGAACAGCGCATCCACTTTTTCGTAAACGCGCAAGTGCCAGAGGACACGGCTACCGCAGTTGCTCAAGTGGTGCCTTTGTCATCTTCACTCGACATCGTTGAAATTGCTCGCTCAGTTGATATACCAGTAAGCACGGGTGCAAAAGTATATTTCGAGCTGGGCAACCATCTTGAACTGCAATGGTTACGAGAGCAAATTGGCGAACTACAAGCCAGAAGTCATTGGCACACGCTATCCAAGTCAGAACTACGTGGTGACCTACATTATCAACAACGCCACTTAACCGCTGAAGTGCTTAGCTCTGCCAACAAAGACCTGAGCCCAGGCGATATGGTGAAAAGCTGGTCAGAGGCTAACCAAGCTGCCGTGAGTAAATACAGCGATCTCATTGTTGAGATGAAAGCCAGTAATGTGATCGACTTTGCGATGCTGTCACTGGCTGTTAATGAAGTGCATAAGCTCTTGCGATCTGATCGGCCACTTGCTGCTACGTAGCACAATAGTGAAAGCACCGTGCCCTGAATAAAAATCTGCGCTGAACTTTGCGCAGCAATACACAGCTGTGAAGGCAATCTAACACCTGCACAACGTTAAATGGATAACCGCGTGGCAATATATTTGTTCAGCCATCAAACCGTGCATCCGCACAGCCGCTAGCTCCGCAGTATAAGAAACAGAAGCATTTGGACTTTTGTTTTGCGGAGTCTAATTAGATGATTTCTATCGAACTTAAAATAGCCATTGAAATTCTGGACACCTTGCCAAATCCGGTATTGGTAAAAAACCAGAACCTAGAATATGTGTGGATCAACTTGGCGTTTGAAACGCTTTTCAACGTAGATCGAGAACAGGTTGTTGGAAATCTGGATAAACAGCTGTTTCCCGATCGTCAGGCAGCACAATGTAACGGTGGTGATCTTAGAGTTCTGGAAAGCGGTGAAATCGATGAGGCAATAGAAACAGTTTTTGACACATCCGGATTACCAAGAGAAACAATTACCCGAAAAAGTCGACTGGAAATCAGCTCAGAAGAAACCTATCTGGTGGGTGTCATGCATGACATCACCGATCTAACACGCGCCAACGAGGCCCTTAAGTCAAGCGAGTTAAAACTACAAGATCAGGCTCAAAAACTTGCGGTGCTCGCAACCACGGATTTGTTAACCGGGTGTGCTAATCGTCGCGCCTTGTATGAACGAGCGCCGGAAATTCTGGAAAATCAATTCACGTCTACCGCCGTACTTTTAATGGACCTGGATAGATTCAAATCAATTAATGATGAGCTGGGACACGAGGCCGGGGATTTAACCTTGAAACATTTTGTCCATGAAGTTCAGCAGAAACTCTCTCCAGAGGACAAAATGTATCGAATAGGCGGTGAAGAATTTGTTATTTTAGTACCGGATGTCAATCTGTCTGAAGCAACCGAGAAGGCGAATAGCATCCGCCTCCATATTGCTAACACACCGGTTCAGTACAACGACAATACAATTAACATTACTGTCAGCACCGGCTTGGTACTAAAAGAAAAAAAGCAATCAGACAATATTGAAAATCTTTTACAGCAGGCAGATGAGTGTTTGTATCTTGCAAAAGATCTCGGCCGCAACCGCGTAGAAGTGGTTGCGTAACGAGTGATGCGGAAACTAAAAAAAGTAGATTTTTCGCCTACGGAAAGTATTTAAACCTGCGTAACCAATGATTGTATATGGGCTCCGGGTTAACACCATAAGTATAAGTAGTGCGCTCAATTGGTTCGCTCCGCCACACGCGTTCGACCACATTGCCGTTGTCATCGTAAGCGTAGGTTTCAATAAAATCATTCGACGAGTCCAGATTGACCTCGGTTCTTCGCACAAGCTGCCCCGAATCGTTGTACGAAAAATCTAAACTGTACTCAGTCGTTATCACCTGTCCAGTAATCGAATCGGGAAAGCTAACCTGTTCCAAAGCAGATACACGCTGCCCCAGTTCGTTATATGTATAGGTTACTGTTCGAGGAACATAGCCAACAACGTTTAAGTCATCTTCATTCGTTCGAACTACACGAATCAGATTACCCATGTCGTTGTATTCAAATTCAGTCGTTTCATTGAATTCGCCAGTGGCGACTCGTCGCACCAGCAAGTCACGCTCATTAAATTCATAAGTGGTGACTCGCAAAGAGTTTCCGGAAGGAGAGATTGACTCGACGATTTGGCCTTTCTCGTTGTAGCGGTTACGGAAACTACTCGACACCGCATTGCCATCAAAGTCAGTTCTTACCGTGGCAATCGAAATCTCATTCTCAGTCAGGTTGTACTCGTAGGTGGTTGATGCAATAACCACATCAAACTCATCGTAGGTCGTTGATGAAACCAGATGGTATCCATTAACAACGCCAGAAGCATTCGTGGTAGACGCAGATTCGGAGCCACCACCACTACTACTGCAGGCTGTAAGTAACAACATCAAACCAGATACAGCAACCAAACTGAAGCCATCTAGTTTTGAGCATGACGATGGAATTCGATATGTGGGCATTTTCACTTCCGACCGATACTAATTATGGTTAGTGTCGCAGCAGCATATCAAAGTGTGATGGACAATCATACTGTGCGATCAAGTTGAGGCACGCGATGCACGTCGAGCTATCAAGTATTCGCGCATTCCCACATACAAGCCACTGGCAACTACAATGAATGCTCCAATCACCTCATGCATGGACAACACCTCACCAAATATCAGGTAACCAAACACGATGGCCCACACCAGAATAAAGTAGTTAAAGGGTTGCAACACAACAGCACTAGTCACCTCTAGTGCTTTGATTAACATCATGTGAGCAGTGACCGAGGTGAAACAAATGCCAGCCAGCAACAACCATGTTGTACTATCGGGAGTTTGCCATCGCCCGATCACAGCTATTAGTGAAGCAACAAACCCAACGACACCAAAATACACCAGAGAAGTTTCGAACGAATCATGTCGAGATACTTGCCGCGTAAATATGTTGTATAACGAATACATCAGCACACACAGTAAAGCCAAAAGTGCAGCCGGATTAAATACACCAGAACCAGGCTGAACGATGATCAGCGTGCCAACGAACCCAATCGATACTGCCAACCATCTTCTCCAGCCAACCTGCTCACCCAGCATCGGCACAGACAGCGCCGTAATGACCAATGGAAAGCAGGAAAATATGGCGTGAATTTCGGCAATACCCAGAAACTGAATCGAATAGGCAAAAATACCAATCTCGGTACACATGATAAGACAGCGAACAATCTGCATTTTGGGCGTGGCAGATTTGAATGCCAGAGAAACACCCACTCGACGGCCGGCATAGATCAATGCAAACAGGGCAAATGCCGCAAAACGGACCACCATTATCTGTGTAACCGATATATGCGCCGTGAGCTGCTTGGTAATCACGTCCTGTAACGCAAAAAATACCGTGGCTATCAGCAATAAAGCGATGCCCAGCAGCGGGTTGTCACGAGTATTTGACATGGCCTGCGGACCTTAGCTGACAATCGGGTCATTTAACAGTTCATTTTTCAATTATTTGATATCGGTCGGCTTTGGTGGCTTTATGCACTGCCACCAATGCAGTATCCTCTACAGCACTTTTCTATCAAACTGCTTCGGGAGACACACTTGCCCATTTCGGCCATCATGCTTATGCTACTTATCGGTATCGTTTTCGGCGGCATTGCAGCCGTGGTACTGCGTGGCAAAAAATCCGTCTTCATCATCAACATAATGTTAGGTGTCATCGGTGCAGCCCTTGGTGCGTTCTTTCCAGTTTTAATTGGTCCCTCGGTTATGGTCGATGTGAGTTCACCGGCTTATTTACTGCGCGCGCTAATGGGCTCATTTTTGTTGGTACTGGTTGCCAGCCTGTTCCGCTCTGCCAAGCCACGGGGCGCTAACTAGCCGTCTTATTCCGGAGCAATCAGCTATGTCAAACAGTCAGGATAACAATGTCACGCTTGTCGAAGACAAAGGCGTAGCATGGATAACCTTAAATCGACCGGACAAGCTCAACAGCTTAACGTCCGACATGATTCAACAACTCCAGAAGCACTTTTCCAACATCAGCACATCGTCCACTGTGCGGGCTGTTGTGCTCACCGGTGCCGGACGTGCATTTTGTGCCGGGCAGGATCTTGCTGACATTGAAGGAGTCGACCTTGGCGATGTACTGGAGCGAGACTTTAATCCGTTAATTCGAGCTATTAAGGGGTTGAACATGCCGGTGGTCGCTTGCGTCAATGGTGTTGCCGCAGGTGCCGGTGCGAACATCGCGCTGGCTTGCGATCTGGTGTTGGCAGCAAAGTCAGCCAAATTTATTCAGTCGTTCGCTCACCTTGGACTGGTTCCCGATGCCGGTGGCAGCTGGTCGCTGCCAAAATTAATCGGACTTCCACGTGCCATCGGGCTGGCTATGACAGCCGAACCTCTATCTGCCGAAAAAGCTGAACAGTGGGGTCTGATCTGGCAATGCATTGAAGATGACAATTTAATGGAGGAAACCACAGCCCTGGTCACGCGACTGGCATCCCAGGCCACCACCGGGCTAGCTTTCACCAAGCAGTTGCTCAATAACAGCGCGACTAAAACACTCGATGAACAGCTCGATCTGGAACGGGATTTTCAGCAGGCTGCGTGCAAAACCAACGACTATCAGGAAGGCGTTGATGCGTTCCTGAACAAGCGAAAACCCGAATTTACCGGTCGATAACTGGCAAAATAACCTGCCAGTGGAAGCACCGTTACAGACGCGCTCCATCACCCCTCAAAATGTCACCACAATGGCACACATTATGCGCCATGAAGGCTCCATTGGGCTTTAACAACAGCTCCAAAAGAGCAGATTCCAATGAAAACAGTGACTGAACTTTGCACCACGCGGATCACACGATAAACAGGTATCCCACGGGCTGACAGGCCATTGGGCTAGTACCTCTGGTGTGGTGTCGCTTTTCAGCACGATTAGAGTCGTACTGGTGGTACATTCCGGTTCCTGAAGAGCTGAACAGTAGTTACCATTCCCGCAAAGCAACTATCTGTTTGAATTTGGACAACCAAGTAGTTCAACCGAGGCATAGAACAGACATGACCGACGAAGAAAACTTCGATGATGAAGAGGATATTATTCTCTCCGAGCTTAACGACGAAGAGCTGGTCGAACAGATGCATGACGATCTCTACAACGGGTTAAAAGAAGAGATTGAAGAAGGCACTAATATTCTGCTTGAACGCAAGTGGTCTCCAGATAAAGTATTAAATGATGCGCTGGTAGAAGGCATGCGCATTGTCGGTATCGATTTTCGTGACGGCATTCTATTTGTTCCCGAAGTGCTCATGGCCGCCAATGCGATGAAAGGTGGCATGGCCATTTTACGTCCACTGCTTGCCGAGACCGGTGCAGAACCCATTGGCAAAGTCGTCATTGGTACGGTTAAGGGTGATATCCACGACATCGGTAAAAACCTTGTAGGTATGATGCTTGAGGGCGCAGGCTTTGAAGTTATTGATCTTGGTATCAATAACCCGGTTGAAGACTACATTGCTGCACTCGAAGAACACAAACCGGAAATTCTGGGTATGTCTGCCCTGCTGACTACCACCATGCCGTACATGAAAGTGGTTATCGATACATTAAAAGAACAAGGCATGCGTGACGACTTCATCGTTCTGGTTGGTGGTGCTCCATTGAATGAAGAATTCGGTGAGGCTGTTGGTGCTGATGCATATTGTCGTGATGCAGCTGTTGCAGTCGAAACGGCAAAGTCGCTAATCGCGGAACGCAGAGCGGCGAGTTAGCCGCTTGAACATTCCATGACTCGCACACTGCTAATTGCATGTGGTGCTTTAGCACACGAACTGATTGATGTGCTTAAAGCGAATCAATGGAATCACATTGACGTCCAATGCCTTCCTGCCGAATGGCACAACACCCCGGATAAAATTGCGCCGGGGGTTGAGCAAAAAATAATTCAAAATAAATCCGAGTACGACCATATGCTGGTCGCCTATGGCGATTGCGGAACCGGTGGCCATCTAGACACTGTGTTGCGTCGGCATAATGTAGAACGTCTGCCTGGCGCGCACTGTTACGCTTTTTTCACCGGACAGGAAACCTTTTCAACTCTGGCTGAAGAAGAGCTGGGTACGTTCTTTTTAACTGACTACCTCGCCTGGCATTTCGACCGTCTGATTCTTGAAACCCTCGGTATTCGTAAACATCCTGAATTGCGTGATATGTATTTCGGTAACTACACACGCATGCTGTATCTGGCACAAACCGAAAACGAGGAAAGGCTGGCTCAGGCGCGCTATGCAGCCGATTCGATCAACTTGCCCTTGGAAGTGCACTACACAGGGCTGCAACCTTTCCAAAATGCACTCGAAGGTATTCGA
Organism: uncultured Granulosicoccaceae bacterium; assembly: GCA_937981955.1. Taxonomy (GTDB): domain Bacteria; phylum Pseudomonadota; class Gammaproteobacteria; order Granulosicoccales; family Granulosicoccaceae; genus Granulosicoccus. The sequence continues at coordinate 31,000 of CALJNA010000057.1, read as the reverse complement.
ATTGTCGCTCAATAGCGGTTATTCGAAACTAAAAACAGATTGACGGAAAAACCATGGCAGAACTGATCAAAATTTACTGGCGCGATATCCCCTCTCAGGTCACAGCCAAAAAGGGTCGAAAAACAGCAAAGGTTGCATTGCCAGCCCGGTTCCAGGAAGGCATTGACCGTGCTGCCATGCGCGCTGGAAAAGGCACAAGCGATGCCTACATGGAAGACTGGAAACGCATTCGTGAACAGTGCAGCGACGACCTTCAGGCAGAAGCCGAAAAGGCCGCCGCTGAACTCGAAGCGGCCTTCAGTGAAGAACATCTGGAAGCAGTGGTTAAGGCCAAAGGCATTGAAGCCGACGCTAAAACCAGCTAACAGTGCGCCAGTCAATTAACGTCCATGTATAAAGTCAGACTCTGGTCAACCCGGCACGCCAGGATGATGGAAATCCTGTATGCAACGCTTGAGAAAACCTTACTGCTTATGGCACCTGTTCTGGAACGCATCGGTTACGAGCGTTTGGAAAAACCTGTCGCTGCTGTTGAAAAAACCGTCAAAGGCGTTTTGTTCGATTGCCAGATGTGTGGCCAGTGTGCGTTGAGTAAAACCGGGATGTCATGCCCGATGAACTGCCCGAAATCCATTCGCAATGGCCCCTGCGGTGGTGTTCGCACCGATGGGTATTGCGAAGTCAAACCTGACATGCGGTGTGTCTGGGTTGAGAGTTGGGCCGGTAGCCAGCGAATGAAACACGGTGGCGATATCAACATTGTGCAGATACCGGTTGACCATCGTTTGAAAGGTTCCTCATCCTGGTTACGAGAAGTGCGAAGGTTGCGCGAAGAACAAAATGAAAACCACTCGACAATCGAGAGTGCGTAGATGATTTACGAAGATGAACCGATACCGGGCTACCCTCTGCCCATGCGCGAAGGTCATAGCTCACCAGGACGGTTCGAGCGTATTCTTCGTGACGGTCACTTCGCTGTCACCAGTGAGCTCGCACCGCCCGACTCGGCTGACCCCAATGCAGTTTATGAACGGGCCAGATTATTCGACGGTTATGTCGATGCAATTAATGCCACCGATGGCAGCGGTGCGCACTGCCACATGGGCAGCCTGGCCGTATGCGCCTTATTAACCCGACTTGGCTACGCACTCATCATGCAAATCTCTTGTCGCGATAAAAATCGTATAGCGATTCAAGGTGACATTCTTGGCGGTGCTGCCATGGGTGTGTGCAACATGCTCTGTCTGTCAGGCGATGGTGTGCAGACTGGTGATCACCCTAACGCCAAACCGGTATTCGATCTCGACTGCATGTCTTTACTGCAAATTGCCACCACCATGCGTGAGCAACGCACGTTTCAAAGTGGACGAGAGCTGGAATACCCTCCGCGTGTATTTCTTGGCGCCGCAGCGAATCCGTTTGTCGAGCCATTTGACTGGCGACCACTGAGGCTTGCTAAAAAAGTTGAAGCCGGAGCGCAGTTCATTCAAACCCAGTATTGCTATGACATTGATCGTTTGAAAACCTACATGCAAACCATTCGAGACATGGGCCTGGATGAAAAAGTTTTCCTGCTCATTGGTGTGGGTCCACTGGCTTCGGCTCGTACCGCTGAGTGGATGCGTAAGAACGTCCCCGGTGTGCACATTCCCGATTCTGTTATCGAGCGGCTAAAAGGCGCGGATGATCAAAAGGCTGAAGGCGTCAATCTGTGCATCGACATGATTCAGCAAATTAAAGAAATTAAAGGTGTCAGTGGCGTGCATATCATGGCCTACCGACAAGAGCACAACGTACCTGACATCGTCGAACGTTCAGGTGCACTTAACAATAGAACTCCGTGGCATCCAAAATCGTTTGAAGGTGATGCCAACATACAATCCCAGATGGATAAATACCATGACTGACACTATCGTAAGTTCCGCAACGCGTGAACACATTATTGGCGATGATCGGCCGTTCACCATTATTGGTGAGCGAATTAATCCAACGGGTCGAAAAATTCTTGCAGAAGAAATGAAAGCCGGTGATTTCAGCCGGGTTGAATCTGATGCGCTTGCACAAGTTGCGGCCGGTGCACAAATGCTGGATGTGAATGCGGGCATTCCGCTCGCTGATGAACCAGCCTTACTGGCCAAAGCTATCCAACTGGTGCAATCAATAACCGATGTGCCCATCTCCATTGATTCTTCCATTATCGAAGCACTGGAATCTGGTCTGGCAGTTTATCAAGGCAAGGCTCTGGTGAATTCGGTTACCGGTGAAGATGAAAATCTCGAGCGCGTACTGCCACTGGTTGCAAAATATGGCGCGGCTGTCGTGGCTATCTCCAATGATGAAACCGGCATTTCAGAAGACCCGAATGTACGATTCGATGTGGCCAAGAAGATTGTTGAACGTGCAAGTGATCATGGTATTCCGGCATCCGATATTGTTATTGACCCATTAGTCATGCCAATTGGTGCCATGCGCTATGCCGGTCGTCAGGTGTTTGATATTCTCGGTCGGATTCGTCACGAACTTAAATGCAACACTACTTGTGGCGCATCCAACATTAGCTTCGGTTTACCTCAAAGAAACGGCATCAATGGTGCGTTTTTGAGTATGGCCATGGGCGCCGGTATGACATCTGCAATCACTAACCCGATACACGAAGAAGTCATGCGCTCCGTTATGGCTGCCGACGTTCTTATGGGTAACGATGCAGACTGTCTTGCATGGATTAAAAAGTACCGCGAAGCACCAGCAGCTGGTGAAGCGGGTGCACGTGGCAGACGAGTTACCAAGAAACGTCGTAGCCGAACCAGCTGATCACACTTGGTTAATTAAAAATGAGTGAGTCCACAGAACAAGCCCTGGTCGTATTTACACCCAGCGGGAAGCGCGGGCAGTTTCCCATTGGAACATCGATACTCTCTGCTGCACGAACGCTGGGTGTCGATCTCGATACCGTGTGTGGTGGTCGGGGATTGTGTGGACGTTGTCAGGTACTGTGCCCGGAAGGCGAATTTCCAAAACATAATATTGTTTCCCGTGCTGAGCATTTAAGCGAGTCAACCAAAGTCGAGGCGCGTTATCAGCGAATAAACGGCGCGTTTATCGATGGCCGACGCCTTGGTTGTCAGGCCAATGTACTTGGCGATATGGTTGTTGATGTCCCACCCGAAAGTCAGGTTCACCGACAAGTTATCCGCAAGGAAGCCGAACACGCCAACATCACGTTAAATCCTGCCATCAGTTTGCACGTTGTTGAGGTTCAGCAACCTGATATGCACGACCCTTCCGGTGACTTGCGACGTTTAAAGCAAGCGCTCGAAACGGAATGGAATCTGACCGGACTAACCACCGATTTATCATTGCTGCACACCTTGCAGGAGGCGCTAAGAGCCGAAAATTGGCAGGTCACTGCCGCTGTGCATAACGACGGTCGCATTCTGGGGGTATGGCCAGGCTTCAAGGAACGCATTTGCGGGGTGGCAATCGATGTTGGTTCAACCACTATCGCCGCGCACTTGTGCGATCTGATAACCGGTGAAGTCCTTGGCAGTAACGGCGCGATGAATCCGCAGATTCGTTTCGGTGAAGATTTAATGAGCCGCGTATCCTATGTGATGATGAACCCGGGTGGCGATGCTGAAATGACCACCGCTGTACGCGAAGCAATAAACCAGCTACTGATTGATGCTGCCACGGAGGCGAACATCGATGTTACCGATATAATTGAACTAACCTTCGTGGCTAATCCGGTCATGCATCATTTACTGCTTGGAATTAATCCGGTTGAACTCGGCGGCGCTCCGTTCGCTCTGACCACCGATGAGGCGTTAAACGTGGATGCCGCCAGCATGGGCATTCGTGCACATCCCAAAGCGCAAGCGTATTTTCTGCCTTGCATAGCCGGTCATGTCGGTGCAGACACGGCTGGTGTCATTTTGTGCGAAGAACCGGGCAAACTCGATGACATTACCCTGCTCGTTGATGTTGGCACTAACGCTGAAATCGTGTTGGGCAATTCGAAACGCCTGCTGGCTTGTTCAAGTCCTACTGGTCCGGCGTTTGAAGGTGCACAAATCAGTGGCGGGCAACGCGCCGCTCCAGGCGCTATCGAACGCGTGCGCATCGATCCGGAAACACTGGAGCCTCGTTTCAGTATTATCGGTTGCGAGGCCTGGTCAGATGATCCCGAGTTTGAAAAGCAACTCGACACACTGCCGGTTACCGGTATTTGCGGGTCAGGCATTATTGAAGTGGTTGCCGAGATGTTTCTGGCTGGCATTATTGATACTGACGGTGTGGTTCAGGGTCATCTGGCTGAAAAAAATCCACGTATTGCCGCTGACGGCAGAACCTTCTCTTATCTGCTGCATGAAGGTGATGTAACGATTCGCATCACTCAAAACGATGTGCGCCAAATCCAGTTGGCCAAAGCCGCACTGTATGCCGGTGTGCGATTATTAATGGACCACATGAGCATCGACAAAGTTGATCGCATTCGACTGGCTGGTGCATTCGGTAGTCATATCGACGTCAAGTACGCAATGATCCTGGGTCTGATTCCCGACTGCATACTCGATCAGGTTGCGTCAGCTGGTAATGCTGCAGGTACCGGCGCTCGTATCGCACTACTCGACAGAGCGTCGCGCTCACACATAGAAAACGTGGTTCGTGGTGTCGAGAAAATTGAAACTGCGGTAGAACCAAAGTTTCAGGAGCACTTTGTAGAGGCCATGGCTTTTCCACACAAAAGCGCTGTGTTCACCGAGCTTGCAAAGGTAGTGAAGCTGCCTGAACCAACGGTATCGCAAGCCGATTCCGCCGGTGTGCAGCGTGGCCGGAGTGCACGCCGACGACGTCGACGCGCTGCAGATAACTAAAACAGGCCGGAATCGACCTGTTCACTTTAGTATTGCAGATTAATCCTGAATATCGTCCAGTTCGTCTGTAACCACCTGGCCGGTTGCCCGTCGCCACAAGATGGCTCCCGACAATCCAATACCTAAAAACGCACTGTAGAGAATTAACGCCATCCACTGCAATGACGTGTTGTTGTCCAGCGATGCCCAGCCTTCCTGCAAAGAAAGATAGACCAGTGCGGCGAACAAAATCAGTACGATGATGGTGCCAAGTTTGCCCAGAGCTTTCCATGCGGCAATGAAAAGCACCACATTAATCAAGATGGCAACAATGGCCCCCAGCACAACCCAGGCATCGGGCATATCACCATCCATACTGTTTTTTACCCAATGAAATACCGACTTTCCGGTTGGGTTATACGATGCAAACACAATAATCGCTGCAACTAACATACGGCCGGCAAGTACAGCCGGAGATGAATCACTGAGTGCCTTAATCATTGACGTGCCCTGATAGGTAAATAACGAGACTGACAGAAACTGCCCTTAGCTAATAAAGGCTAGCAAAAATCAGCGCAATGAACAGTCAATCTTGCTATCTGTGTCACGAATACAATGATCAGCAACCAACTGTGAACCATTGTCGACTTTGGCCACACTTGTGGATCTGGTTAACATTACCGTGACAACAGAACAGACCTTCAACACAATGCAACAAAGAACTGGAAGCCAAAGCCTGCACGCGAGTTTAAAATAGCCACCATGAATACCAAAATCAAGCATGTGACCTACCCCGCCACCACACAGCGGGGCCTGCTGCGCGGGAGCCGCTCCGCATCCGATTGGGATGGTGTGGAACGCCGCGAGCAAGAGGAACGCCGCTCTTATAGCCTTCGTACGCTGTCACAGTGCCTGTTATCGCCAAGGCGCTTCAACGGACGACGCACCAGTGATCGGCGCTTTCCGGTCATGGACCGATTCGACAGTGGAATGGCTTTTCTGGCTATCGGGCTGATGATTCTGTCCATCATGGACTCGGTGTTCACGCTCACATTGATTTCGCACGGCGGCACAGAAGTGAATCCGTTTATGAACTGGTTACTGCACCACAGCACGTTTGCTTTTGTCGGTGTGAAAATGCTGCTTACCGCGATTCCAGCACTCATGCTAGTCGCTACCGGTAACTTACTGGTATTCGGAAAAATACGCGCGCGCTCAATACTGGCAGCGGCGCTTGGACTGTATTGCGGACTAATCGTCTATGAGTTAGGTCTGCTCAGTCTGATCTAAGTTTTCTGACTCAATACACCGTGCTATCGATCTTCTGGCTATCGATCTGCCGGCAATCGTAAGTGCCATCAATTAGCTGGCGCGGGTCGCTTTAGTCACTGTGCTGTCTTCCAGAAGACCTGCTGCCCGACGTCGCTCATCGCGCGGTGGAATCGAGAACGTATCCCGGTAGCATTTCGAAAAATGCGGTGCCGAAATAAAACCGCACGCCAGAGCAATATCCACTATTGGCATACTGGTCTGTAACAACAATTGTCTTGCCCGTTCCAGCCGGAGTTCAAGATAGTACCGCGTTGGCACACACTGCAAATAACGTTGAAAAAGGCGTTCCAGCTGTCGCCGGGACAAACCGACGTGATGAGACAGTTCATCAAGTGTCATCGGTTCTTCAATATTGGCTTCCATCAAAGAAACCGCTTCAGCCAGCTTCGGCTGACTTGCGCCAATGCGTTGTGTTAGCGGAACGCGTTGACGATCGTTCTGGTCTCGTATTCGTTCACACATGTATTGTTCGGATATACGGGTTGCCAGATCAGCACCGTACTTGTTACGGATTTCGCACAACATCATATCTAACGGCGCTGTGCCGCCGGCACAAGTGTAGCGGTCGTTGTCTATCTCGAACAGCTCGGGTGAAATGACCAGTTGCGGAAACTGCTCGCGCGTACTGGCAAGATTCTCCCAGTGGATGGTGCATCGACGATCGTTCAACAATTCGGCTTTTGCCAGCAAGTAGGTGCCAGTACAAACCGCACCCAATACCGTTTGCGCCTTATCCAGCTGCTTCAACCACAGCAGGCCAGGCTCGTCTTCTATACGGTGAATATTAACCCCACTGCAAACAATGACTGCATCGAAGCGTTCGCGATTACCCGCAGGCATATCAGCAGCAATAGTAATACCGTTGCTGCACTGCACCGGTTCACCATTGGAACTGATCAGACTCCAGGAGTAATATTCCGAACCGGATAACTGGTTCGCCATACGGAGGGGTTCAATGGCACTGGAAAATGCAATCATTGAAAACTGAGGGACCAGATAAAAACCGATATGAGCGGTTGCGTTCGCTTTACCAATCATGGGCAGCTCTTCTAACTCGTTGCGGGCAAGCAATGCTTCAATGCACCCGCAACCAATCAGCGCAAGTGCTACCTAATAATTAGCGTCTGGAAACGACGCTTTTCTATCTTCGACATATTGTACCAGCGCTTTATCTACAGATTCATCTATCGATGGTGCCACATAGCCTTCCAAATTGGACTTCCAGCGTTCATTTGCGCGCTGTGCCGCATCCTTGGCGCCTTCCGACTCCCACTGCTCAAAGCTGTTGTTGTCCGCTATGTCAGATCGATAAAATGCAGACTCGAAATTGGCCTGAGTATGCTCACAACCCAGAAAGTGTTTGCCCGGCCCCACTTCACGCAACGCATCAAGCGCCTGACCACTATCGGAAAGATCAACACCACCGAGCATAACGCCGAGCATACCTGCCTGATCTGCATCCATGACAAACTTCTCATAGCTCATCACCAGCCCGCCTTCGAGCCAGCCCGCTGTATGTAACATGAAATTCACCCCAGCCAACGCTGCGGTTTGCAGTGTGTTGGCAGATTCGTAGGCCGCTTGTGCATCAGGAAGTTTGGATGCACACAATCCACCGCCACTTCGAAACGGCACCTTAAGTCGTCTTGCTAAGGCCGCCGCAATGTACATAACCAGACTGGGCTCTGGCGTGCCAAACGTTGGAGCACCCGATTGCATGGATACCGAGCTTGCGAAAGTACCGAATACCACAGGTGCGCCCGGTCGCACCAGTTGCACAAACGCCATACCAGCCATGGCTTCAGCAAGAATTTGCGCTGCCGTTCCGGCAACAGTTACCGGAGACATGGCCCCTGCCAGAATAAACGGCGAGATAACAGTCGCCTGATTAGCACGCGCATAGACCTTTGCTGCACCGAGCATGGTGTCGTCAAAAGTCATTGGTGAGTTAGCGTTTATCAGGTTAATAACCACGGTTTTTTCAACACCTGTTGCAGGGTCAATGAAGTCATCACCAAATAATATCTTTGCCATAGCCACGGTATCTTCAGCGCGTTCCGGTGCAGTAACCGAACCCATAAACGGCTTATCGCTGTAGCGCATGTGCGCGTAAATCATGTCGAAGTGGCGCTTGTTCACCGGCAAGTCAACCGGCTCACATACCGTTCCGCCTGAGTGATGCAAATGCGGACTCATATACGCAAGCTTGACGAAATTACGAAAGTCTTCGATGGTTGCATAGCGTCGACCCTTGTCAAGATCGCTGACAAACGGAGGTCCGTAGGCAGGTACCATGACAACATTATTGCCGCCAATCACAACACTTTTCGCCGGGTTTCTCGCATGCTGAACAAATTCTGACGGCGCAGAATCCATGATGAGCTGGCGACATAAACCGCGGGGAAACCTGACGCGCTCACCGTCTACATTGGCACCGGCATCACGCAGGATTTGCAGGTTTTCTTCATCATCGCGGAAATCGATACCAATTTCGGTGAGTATGGTTTCAGCATTTTCTTCGATAAGCGACAAACCGGCATCATCGAGTACATTGAAGACCGGAATTTTTCGCTTGATATACGGCTTCGATGAGGCAGCTGCGTTTTCCCGAGCTGCTCGCTTGGCTGCGCGACCACCACCTCTTCGTCTTCTGGGAGCATCTGTCATGGATAACGTGTTTCCGCGTGGTTGTTCGGATTACAGTGTGCCGAGAATGCTCGAACACTGAGGTTCAACATCCGACCGCTACGTTATATAGCGCGCCCTGAGCGCACATATATATCGCGATCAGGTAGACAAATCGTCGGAGTCATACACATAAACGCGGGACTTAACCGCAAAGAGGGCTTTACAGCAGGGATTGAATCTGTCGGACAAACATGGCCTGCCGTTTGGTCTGAATACGGCGCGAATTGGGCTCTCGTACCGTCGTGATGGCATCTTCGTTATCCATGCCCATTTCGGTCAGCAATCGGGCGCCGATCATGCCGGTACGACCAAGACCGGCATAGCAATGCAAAGCCACTCTTTCACCGATACGAAGTGCATGCCGAATGCGTTCACCTTGCACAGCCCATTCGTTTTCAAATTCCTGACTGGGAATTTCCATATCGATGATGGGCAAATGCAGCCACCAGATCCCCTCCTCGTTCAATAACTTTGGTAGCTCTTCAACTTTGTTCATCTTGAATTCATGAGCTTCTATAAGCGACACAACACCGTTAACACCCCAGTCTTTGAGCGCTTCTATATCAGCAAGGAGATGTTTGCGAGAGACACCAGTGGCCTGATGTACGCGCACGCCCGGGCATGCGACCAGCCCCAGCACACCCACAGTGCCTGGAACGGTAATAGTGTCAATTTTGTTTGGTTCTGGCGGGCGGCCAATACCGAATACCATGGTTTATCCTGAGATTAGCTTGTTGCACCTGCGCCAAGCATAGTAACGTATCAAGGCGCTCAATTGCGTTTTATACCAATCAAGCCCAAACCGGCTACAAGGTTTTTACGACACAGCTTCGTGAAGTTAAACAGCATCAGCCGGGTCCTGCTGCAGAACAAAAATGTGGAAACCATGGGAGTGGCTTCACAACCAAAGTCTTCTTTATAACTTGGCGGTTCTGCACGCATAAAATCATAGTACTTTCGCTGCTTACCGCGATTGCGTTCAATTTCAGCAAAATGTGCAAACGTGAGCGGCATGTATTTGTTCGCTGCGCGTTTTGAAAAACCGCTCTGATAGTAGTAACAGGTGTGTTCATCATAAAAGCAATACAGCACAGCGAGTAGGTTAGCTTCCAGTCGATACTGATGGATATCAACCGCGTTCAGATCAACGATTCGTCTCGCCAGTTCATGATGAAAACGCCTGAACTTGTCGGATGCGAAAACGCTCTTACGAACCTTGTGCGCCTGTCGCTCATGATTCAATTCTGACAACTGTTTGAATGCAGCGTCCAGTTCGCGCTGCGAGTGAACCGAATTGTGTTGCAAGCCTCCATTTCGTTCCAAAGCTCGACGACTGCGCTCGATTCGCTTTAAGCGACTCTTACTGATTTTCGCAAGATGTGCAGCTTCATCATCTGACAGATCTACCCGATAACGAAAACCCACATTGTGTTCGACCACGATCAATTCTGATTTGGAACGGTAGCCGGTCACGAGCAATGCATCGTCGAGCATGAAGCGTAACTCTACGGTATTCCACGAGTCACAACTTGATATCCAGTCGATCGCGGCTTTGACGACCATATCTTTGTGGCTTGGATGAGCAATTACATCGAGGTATTCGGTTGCTACCTCATCTTCCCGAGCCTCACCAGTGCCCAGAAACATTAACGTGCGCATTGGATTAATTCCTGCACGGCTGGTATACATGGGGAGTAAGCCGACCAGTTTATTGCCGACCGTAAAGCGCACCAGATTTAGTCGATCATTCGACTTTGCGTAGACCGTCCACCACGTATAATGCCACTCCCAGCTCATGAAAAAGCAGACAGATGCCTCAGCTGCAAGCGCACGCCACTCGTCCGCCATATCGGCGAACGATTCGCTATCGCTAACGATCGACATGCTCAGATGAGGCGCTTCAACCGACATATTCACGAAGGGTAATGTTCACTTATGCTCAACAAACTCAGCGACCGCTTGAAAGAATCCAGAATACTGCTGGCAGACGGTGCTACCGGAACCAACCTGTTTTCGATGGGTCTCCAAACCGGCGATTCACCGGAATTGTGGAACATAGACCACCCTGACCGGATAACCAAACTCCACCAATCGTTTGTGGATGCGGGATCGGACATCATTCTGACCAATTCATTTGGTGGTACTCATTACCGGTTAGCGTTGCACAACGCAGGCCATCGCGTTGCGGAATTAAACCGGGCAGCGGCGGAAATAGCACGCAAAGTCAGTGACAGTGCGCCAAGAAACGTGCTGGTAGCAGGATCCATCGGTCCAACCGGCGAAATATTGGCACCTAACGGCCTGGTTTCCATCGATGATGCCGCCGCCGCCTTCCGCGAACAAGCTCTGGCGCTCAAGGAAGGAGGTGCAGATATTATGTGGATTGAAACCATCTCATCTGCCGAGGAGATTGAAGCAGCAGTCCTTGGCGTGGAGTCTATCGGACTGCCGGTGGTTTACACAGTTAGTATAGATACCAATGGACGAACCATGATGGGTCTGACAGCGGCAGACACCATCAGAATCAGCACCAGCCTGAACACACACATTACTGCGGTTGGCACAAACTGCGGTATCGGTGCCAGTGAAGTTGTCGCTGCCATTAAAAACCTGACCACAGCTCAGGAAACCTTTGGTGTAAAGCCAGCCTTAGTCGCAAAAGCCAACTGCGGCATTCCTGAGTATGTTGACGGGGAAATTGTTTATAACGGCACGCCTGAACTAATGGCTTTGTACGCAACAATGGCAGCCAATGCCGGTGCGTCCATTATTGGCGGATGCTGTGGCACTTCACCGTTGCACGTTAAAGCCATGCGCGATGCCATAGATCAGTGGACTCCAGGTCCGACTCCATCGCTGGAAGAGATCGTCTCAGAACTTGGAGAAGTAACTCAGGGTGCAAAAGCGCAACTCGATGGTGATTTAAGCGTTGCCGGTGGTTCTGCTACCGGGAAAGGTGCGCGTGCTTCGCGACGCAGAAAAAAGCCGAGCGGTAATACGTGAGTGCAGTTATCGAGGAGCGTTGGGCTGAGCGACTGCAGCACTCCAGCAACTGGTCCTGGCAGCAGGTCAGCTCTAACACAATTGAAGATATAACTGTATTAGCGGAGCTACTACAGCTTGATGCTAATGCACTAACAAAAATAAGTGCGGGCAGCGAATTCAAACTTCGCGTTCCGTTAACCTTTGTCTCCCGCATGCAAGCGGGAGACTTAAACGATCCTTTGCTGTTGCAAATCCTGCCACAGAAAAAAGAACATCAACTTGCACCGGGCTTCAGTCACGATCCGCTCGATGAGCAACGTTATAACGTTAGCCCCGGTCTGGTCCATAAATACCGGGGGCGCGTTTTGTTAACGGCGGCGGTGAGTTGCCCGATCAATTGCCGGTACTGTTTTCGAAGACACTTCCCATACGATCAGAATCGCCTTAGCCAGGACTCATTGAACACTGCGCTTGACTATATTCGCGACGACAACAGTATTCGGGAAGTCATTTTGAGTGGAGGTGAGCCACTACTACTCAACGATCGAAAATTTGCGCAGTTGCTGGATAAAATAGAATCTGTTCCGCATGTTAAACAGATCAGAATTCACACACGATTCCCGGTTGCCGTGCCGCAGCGTTTAACCAAAGCACTTTGCGAACGCTTAATCGACTCACGCGCTCAGGTAGCGGTGGTACTACACGCCAATCACCCGAATGAAATTGATCAACAGCTTAAGCACCACCTTGCACCACTAAACAATAGCAGCGTCACCTTGCTGAATCAGAGTGTACTGCTTGATGGTATTAATAATCAGTCTGCAACGCTGTGCAAGTTAAGTGAAAAACTTTATGAAGCGGGTGTGCTGCCCTACTATCTGCACGCAACCGATCCGGTTTCGGGTACCGCCCACTTTCGGGTTGATGATAATCAAGCAAGAGATCTGGTACACGAGATGACCAATCAACTCCCCGGTTATCTGGTACCCACGCTGGTCAGGGAAATTAGCGGCAGGCCAGCCAAAACACGTTTATGAATCAAACCGTCGAAGCGCTTCACGCTCATATACAGCAGTTGTGTGCTGACGGTCGACGGCCACGCTCGTCTGGTTACAAACGCACGCAGGAGTACATTTGCGATTGTATAAAATCAGCCGGACACAGCGTTCAGATTCAGGAATTCTTCGCACTACCGTTTGGTAACTGCAAAAACATTTTCACCGAAACCGGGCCAGTAGACACCGCGACACCTCGCGTTGTGGTCGGTGCTCACTATGACACGCTTGGTCGTTCGGGCCCAGGTGCAGATGACAATGCTTCAGCGGTAGCCATCGTATTGGAGCTACTCACGCAAGCACCAAAAGACATTGCGATAACCTACGTTTTTTTCGACTACGAGGAAACGTTTGGATTTGGCGCAACAAAAGGCTCAAGAGCGTTTGCCCGTGACTACGATAAGCCAGTGAGTAAAGCAATCGTTCTTGATCTGGTTGGCGGCTCACTGATGCCCGGTTTTGATCAGGTTTATTTCCAATTCGGACCCGCCTTGCCATGTTTGCAATCGGAGCAGCTGGATTTTTTCCACCTGCCTATGCTATTCGTTGAACCTGTAGGCACTTGTGTTCCGCGCAGTGACTACGGCAGATTTCGTTCGATGGGTATTCCATTTACATTTATCTCCAGCGGCACACCGTGGTACTACCACACGGTTAATGATGTTCCGGAACACCTTCATTTTGTAAAAATGGCGGCTTTACTTGATACGCTTGGAACACAACTTACCGTCGAATCAAACATACTGCACGAGCCTACTTGGCAACGGTTTCAAATATTGGCGGAGAAAATTCGTTCTGTACCCGCTTTTGAAGGTGAATTTTTTCAATCGCTTGCGCAACTGGACAACGGTCCTTCGCGACTATCTATGCTGCGACTTTATTTCAAGGTGCTACCGGTGCTGAAAAAGCTAGGCCCCGATCTCTGGCATTAACGCGGTTTTATACGAACAAACGAACAAGGTGAATAATGCGAACCGATTGGGATGATGCTTACGCAAACATGGCGCACGTCAGCGGCTCAGAAAACCTGCCCGAACTTTGGACAGAGCGGGCAGCACAGTACCGATTAAACCTGGATTCCCGGCTTATTGAAACCGACGTAAGCTATGGAACAGCACCGCGCGAAGCAATGGACTTCGTCCTTCCTGAAAAATCCCCGCTTGGTCTGGCTGTGTTTGTCCATGGTGGCTACTGGATGCGATTGGATAAATCATACTGGACCGATTTGGCACAAGGTGCACGTGCCTGTGGTTGGGCCGTGTGCATCCCAAGCTATACACTCACACCGGAAGTCAGTATTCCAAAGATAACGGCACAGATTGCTAAGGCGATCAATACCGCAGCGAAGCGCATCGACGGACCAATAAGATTAGCAGGTCACTCAGCCGGCGGACATCTGGTTAGTCGAATGGTTTGTGTCGACAGCAAACTTGATGAATCAGTCCGCGCACGCATTGAACACACACTTTCGATAAGCGGATTACACGATCTGCGGCCGCTAATGAAAACCAAAATGAACGAAGTGCTGCAACTGGATGAAGCACAGGCAATTGCCGAGAGTCCGGCCTTGTTACGCCCAGCTGGCAACCCGGCACTCACCGCCTGGGTAGGCGGCGGTGAAAGACCGGAGTTTATTCGTCAGGCCAAACTCATTACCAACATCTGGACCGGGCTTGGCGCTAATACGCATTGCGTCGTAGACGGTGAACATAATCATTTTACCGTCATCGAAGACCTGAAAAATTCAGATTCGCGATTGACCAAAGCCTTTATCGGCAACAATCAGGTTTGATAGATTATCGCAAGAAATCTCGCAGCGTTCTCTGCCACGCATAGTAAGCAGGCTTGGCCTGGTACTTGTCATCAAACAACAATGGATTGTTAGATGAGCGCCATGAATAGCGGTCGGTAAAACCCCAGCTCTGCATGGCCTTGCATCTTGGCTGGGCCAAGCAGATTTCCAATGATCGTCGATACACTTCAGCCTGCTGTTCCAACTCATCGTTACTGCTCATGGACACATCAAATTCAGTTATATAAATATCCAGCCCCAAATCAGCAAAACGCTGCAGATTGTTATTCATACCTTCAAAATCGGTAAAGTCACTCAGCAAATGCATCTGGAAACCAACGCCGTCAATCGGCGTACCTGCTTCGAGCTCCCGCTTTAACAGGTTGTACATTGCATCAGACTTGGTATTGAACCACGCTACGTCGTAGTCGTTATAAATCAGGATGGCTTCCGGGTCGGCGGCTCGCGCCATTTTGAATGCTTCTGCAATATAAGCTTCACCCATGCCTTTGTACCAGACCGATTCTCGCAACTTTCCATCGTTGTCGCTGATAGCTTCATTGACAACGTCCCAGATTTTGACCTGTCCACGGTATCGACCAACCAGTGCGTTGATGTGCTCCTGCATAATGGTTTTTGCTTCAGACACGTCCATGAACTGCACCCATCCGGGTAACTGCGTATACCAAACCAACGGATGTCCGTGCAGTACCATGCCTTTGTCGCGTGCGTAGGCAGCAAGGTCATCCGCATCTTCCCACTCGAACACGCCACGGTGAGGTTGAACCCAGCCCATTTTGTGCGAATTCTCCGGCGTGACCATGTTGAATTCATCGCCTGCAATCTGACGATACAATTCGTTGTCGGCAATCTTCGGTGCGTTAAGCACAGATGCATAACCGATCAGAAAATCTCGACGCTCCGCCAATACTCTTAAGCGCTCACCGCTTCTTTCAAAACTGGATGGTTCGGCGACTGTTACGGTAAACGACTTCTCGAATGTCAATGAGGCATCTTCACTATCAACTACACGAAAATGATACGTGTGATCACCAATATCACCCGCATCGGTGGGCCAGCGAAAATCGCGTGTACCGTCCCCGTTGTCAACAAACTGAGCATCATTGGGCAGGTTCAATGCTGAGAGTTCCGGCACCGTAAAGTCAGGGTCTACTGGTTGAACCAACTGGTTCAACGTGTCTCCGGCCCGAATGGTCGGATTTCGAATGCCATTGATTACCGGTGGAAAGTTAACCGGATTATTCGGATCTCGTTCCACCCGTATCTTGATGGTCTTGTCGGTACGAATAGAAGGGTCGTGCGCGTCGATAGCAATGACGTTCACGTAGGTATCACCCAGATTGACAGGATAAGGGAACCAGCGAAACGTTCGGGTACCATCACCATTATCAAAAAAAGACGAATCGACCGGCATCCTGTCCATGGCGAGACCAGGCACCGACCCATCTTCAGATGTAGCGCGCACAACCAGATTCAATGTCTGACCCAGATAAACAAATTGATCAGTTAAATCTTCAAACTGAGGTGCTGCAGAATTAATCGGTGGTTGTGGTTCTTCGGGATTAACAATATCTTGCTCAGCTTTTACAGTCAGTGTAACGCTCTGCCGGGTTCGCAACGACTGGTTCTTCTCTTCATACACAATGAAGCTAACCTGATGCGCACCGATCTGATCACTGTTGGGCGTCCAGCGAAATTGCCTTGTTCCATCCCGGTTGTCATCAAAACTTGCACCACCCGGCATGTTCTCTACCCGCAATGCAGGTACCACGCCTTCCGGGTCATAAGGAACGACTCGAAAGTCCATGGTTTCACCGAGTGTGACTTCGCGATCAACCAGCGACTCAATCTCAGGCGGAAGGTTGCCGGTTTCCATTTCGTTCTGCTCATTTTGCAGGACGGTAATTGTCATACTGCGACCGTTGCGCAGGTTTTCGTCAAGAGCGTCAACCGCTTCAAAAGTCACTTTGGTGCTACCAGCGTCACGGCTTTGTGGTAACCACTTGAAGGTTCGCGTACCGTCACCATTATCTGAAAACATCGCCCCGGCGGGGATATCGATAATGCGTAAACCCGGGACAACACCTTCCGGGTCGCGAGGGACGACGCGGACCGACACTTGCTCGCCGACAAAAACCGTTACGTTATCAATCGGGTCAAGCGTGGGAGCCTGGTTAGCCAAAGCGGGTGTCATGCACAACAAGGTGCAGACGGATAAAATCGTTTTACCAGCGTGGAGTTTTTGCATTAGGTTTGATCAATTTGTGATGGTGCACCCCCTTTAAAGCAGGGATCAGGCCCGGGTTACACGCTTTCGGGCATCGGGCCACGCTTTTCTCGCACTGCGTTAAACTGGCAAAAATAAAAACTATATTTTCATATATATCAACAAGTTATGATTAATTACACGAATATGTCTTGTGCTTTCAAAACGTTGCTATAGGTTTATTTGTGCACCGATACCCATAACGCAAACCAAGCCTCGTACGGCGATGCACAGTTGCCACCGAGACACGAACAGGATCTGAAAAACTGCCAGTCAATGAACACCTTGCTGAACAAAAACACGCTACCGAATCTAATTGCTCTGGCCATCATCGCTGCGAGTTTTCTTTTTAACGATCCATTGAAAACGGTATTACTCAGCACAGGTCTGTTTGCATTGTCAGGCGCATTAACCAACTGGCTTGCGGTTCACATGTTGTTTGAACGTGTCCCCGGTTTATATGGGTCAGGCGTTATCGTATTGCACTTTGAACAGTTCAAAGCCGGTATTTTACGCATGGTGCATGAGCACCTTTTTAATCAGGAACGGGTAGATAAAGTATTCGAAGATCCGGACGGAGAGCTAAACATCGATCTGAAACCACTTATTGCCGGAGTCGATCTTGATGTGGCCTACGACCAGTTGGTTGAAACCGTCATGGAGTCATCTTTCGGATCCATGCTAGGCATGATCGGCGGTGAATCAGCACTTGATGGCATGCGCGAGCCGTTTAAAAGACGTATGGGCAAATACCTTGAAGATGCCGCGGCATCACCGAGATTCCAGAAGATTGTCAGTAAACAATTGTCGACCGTGACCAGCAGCGAAGAATTCCTGCAGCGTTTGGATAAAATTCTGCAAGCTCGACTGGATGAACTAACCCCTGAAATGGTGCGCGATATCATGCAACAGATGATCAGAAAACATCTGGGTTGGCTGGTGGTATGGGGTGGTGTTTTCGGAGGAATAATCGGACTGCTAACAGGCTTGTCGGGCTTTCTTTTTTAGGCTGTTCTGCTTTGAAGCTGAAGCGCTTTGCTTATTTGCCTTCGCACCTGGGAATCTTTGCAATTACTTATCTTGTACTTAGGTGTGTTTGTGCTCAGCTGTCTTTATGTAATGGGTGCTTGGCTCTAAGCGGTACACCTTCAAATTCAATACCGTCCCAACCGGTTTCCATGAATTGTCGTATGTTCGGATGACTATCACCCTCTGGGTTCTTAAGCACATCGGCCCGATAGTATGCTCCGAAGCACGCCAGTGTTTGCGCCTCGGTCAGGTCGTGCAAGCGCGCAAACGCAAACAGTTTGCATGAACCGGTGTTCTGCCCCGCCTCATTAATCAAATTATGATTTCGAAACCCGCAGGGAACATACGTGTACAGCTGATTAATCAGCGCAACCACGTCAGGAAATTGGATAGTTTCGGGCTGGGTTTCCAGCCGGTTTAAAAATAACTCGAGTTCCATACTGGGCAAGCGGCTCGGTGACTAATCTATGATGGTAGCAGCACTAGAGCCTCAATGGCGCAACAGATACGACAAAGCCACGCAATCCAGCCTAGGTTGCCGCTTCTAACTCTCTTTTGTGCCGCCCAGCGGCATCCGGGTTGTTGTTGGCATAATCAATAGCATCCACGGCCGCAATGGCGCATAAATTAACAATACCACGCACGGTTGTTGATTCTGTCACCACGTGCGCCGGTCTTCGCAGGCCCATAAGAATTGGCCCGACAGGCAGGCCGTCGCCGACTGTTTTTACGAAGTTATAAGCAATATTGGCCGCATCGAGGTTCGGCATTACCAGCAAGTTCGCAGCACCAGAGAAACTGGCATTGGGAAATATTCTGTCGCGTGTTTCCTGCGACAAAGCTGCATCGGCATGCATTTCACCCTCTACCGACAAATTCGGATAATGCCGGGAAATGATTTTTCGCGCTTCACGCATTTTTATCGCACTGCTATTGTTTCGCGAACCAAAGTTCGAATGCGACAACAATCCAATCTTTGGCACCAGGCCAAAGCGCGTCACTATATTTGCAGCCATCACTGCCGTTTCAGCAATTTCTTCTGCACTCGGGTCCACGGTAACATGTGTGTCTGTCAGGAAGACCGTCCCAGAACTGAGGATCATCAGGATGAGCGCAGAGATATCAGTGACATCGTCACGTATACCAATTATGTCGCACAAGTATCTCAAGTGTCGTGCATAGGCACCCTGCGTTCCACAAACAAGTGCATCCGCTTCAAAGTTGCTGACCATCAATGCACCCAGTGCAGTGTTTCGCGAACGGATAACATTGGATGCATATTCAGGCGACACACCCTGACGTTGCATTAAACGATGATACAAATCGACATGGCGATCAAAGTCCGGGTTGTCGGCCGGGTCCAGCACATCAAAACCCTGCCCGGCGGTCAAACGCAGTCCCATGGATTCGATTTTATCTTGAATTGTGTTCTTACGACCAATTAGTAGTGGGCGGCAAATTTCATCATCAACCAGAATCTGCACGGCGCTGAGCACACGGCTGGACTCACCTTCAGCCAGTATGACGCGTTGAATATTCGCTTGCGCCTGCTCAAACACCGGCTTCATGACCAGACCGGAACGGAATACAAAGTCGCGAAGTTTGCGATGGTAGCTGTCAAAATCATTTATTGGCCGCGTAGCAACACCACTGTCCATGGCCGCTTTAGCAACACGCGGCGGAATCTCGGTCATCAGACGCGGGTCGAATGGCTTCGGAATCAAATAGTCTCGACCGAAGCGAAAGGGTTGCCCACCGTAAGCGGCAGAAACCACATCGGAAGCTTCCTTGGTTGCGATATCGGCAATGGCCTCAACACAGGCAGCCTGCATTTCTGCATTGATCTCTGTTGCGCCAACATCGAGTGCGCCTCTGAACAGGAATGGAAAGCACAATACGTTGTTCACCTGATTTGGAAAGTCAGAACGACCGGTTGCAATAACAGCATCATCACGCACTTTGTAAACTTCTTCCGGACTGATCTCGGGATCAGGGTTAGCCAGAGCAAGAATGAACGGATTGTCTGCCATTCTTGCAACTTGTGCCCCTGAGAGAACGTTTGGCGCAGAAAGACCAAGAAATATATCTGCATCGGCTATCACATCATCGAGTATGCGCGCATCGGTATCGCGCGCATACACGGCCTGATACTTATCGATGTCATCTTTTCGACCCGAATGTATGACACCGTTTATGTCGCACACCGTCACATTGTCTTTTTTCAATCCCATAAATACCAGCAGATTAAGACAAGCCAATGCCGCTGCACCGGCACCGGAACACACCAGTTTTACATCGCCAAGCTCTTTACCCACCAGACGAAGGCCGTTTCGAATAGCAGCTGCAACTACTATCGCAGTTCCGTGCTGATCGTCATGAAACACTGGAATGTTCATACGCTCACGCAGCTTTTTTTCTATTTCAAAACATTCTGGCGCTTTAATGTCTTCCAGATTTACGCCACCAAATGTCGGCTCCATTAAAGCAACTGCATCAACAAATCGATCTACGTCGGTGGTGTCGAGTTCTATATCAAAGACATCGACATTCGCAAATTTCTTGAATAGCACGGCCTTGCCTTCCATAACCGGTTTTGATGCAAGCGCACCAATCGGCCCAAGACCAAGCACAGCCGTGCCATTGGTAATTACCGCAACCAGATTCGCGCGCGCAGTTAATTCACTGACTTGCCCAGGGTCTGAGACAATCTCCCGACAAGCTGCCGCGACGCCCGGTGAATAAGCCAATGCCAGGTCGCGCTGATTGACCATATTTTTGGTCGCGCTGATTTCAAGTTTTCCGGGAACCGGATAACGATGATAATCAAGCGCATCTTTGTCGAATTTCTTGCTCATACCAATTCGTTATCAGCCAGTAGTGATTGATGGTTCGAGTAGTTGATCATTCACCGCCCGGTTAAACGCGCTACAAACGGCGATTAGCGAGGCCGACACAATGTTGCTATTTAACGCGGCACCGTATCTTGTTTCACCTTTGCCTGCCTGTATTTCAAAATAACAGGCACTTTGTGCATCAGCACCTGCACCGGTTGCATGCTGATGATAATCAACCACACGGAAATCGACACCAAACTGGTTGGTGATGGCCTGAACAAACGCATCAACTGGTCCGTTACCCTGCCCGTTAATTTCCATTTCCTGCCCGTTAAACTTAACCTGTGCCGTCAGGAAGCGCAGTGACTCATCATGTTCATCTTCGGTGCTGGTGTGCTTAATGAACTCTAACGGAGCAGTAGCGTTTATAAATTCGCTGTCAAACGCATCTCTGATAGATGAAGAGTCCACCTCTTTTCCAGTGCTTTCGCTGATAGTCTGAACTACCTTACTGAATTCGATCTGCAAACGTCGTGGAAGTTCAAGACCATGATCCCGCTCCATGATAAATGCCACACCACCCTTACCAGATTGGCTGTTTACACGAATAACGGCCTCGTAGGTTCGGCCCAGATCGGCCGGATCAATAGGCAGATATGGCACTTCCCAAACCAGCGAGTTACTGGCTCGCATAGCCGCAAAACCTTTCTTGATTGCATCCTGATGCGAACCGGAGAATGCGGTGAACACCAGTTCTCCGGCATAAGGGTGACGCGGGTGAACAGGCAGCTGATTACAATATTCAACTGTACGCATGACATCGTAGATATCAGAGAAATCCAGATTCGGTTGCACGCCCTGAGTAAAAAGATTCAGCGCAAGCGTAACAATATCAACGTTGCCGGTTCGCTCACCGTTACCAAACAAGGTGCCCTCTACACGATCGCCACCAGCCATCAAAGCCAACTCGGTTGCGGCCACTGCGCAGCCTCGGTCATTGTGTGGATGCAAACTGATTGTTACGCAGTCCCGATTTGAAACCTGTCGTGAAAACCACTCGATCTGGTCTGCGTGAATGTTCGGTGTGGACATTTCTACCGTCGCCGGTAAATTCAGAATGGTTTTATTTTGGGCGGTGGGTTGCCATACCTCATTAACGGAATCGCAAACTTCCACTGCGTAGTCAAGCTCTGTGCCGGTAAAGGACTCAGGGGAATATTGGAACTGCCAATTGATATCCGAATATTTCTGCGCACACTCGGCGACGATTTTCGCACCGTCCACCGCTATGGCTTTGATGCCGGCTTTATCCTGCTTGAACACAACGCGACGCTGCAACTCAGATGTGGAATTATACAAGTGCAGAATGGCGTTCTTTGCACCACGTAACGATTCAAATGTTCGCTCAATCAATTCGCGTCGTGATTGTGTCAGTACTTGCAAGGTTACGTCGTCGGGTACCAGATCGTTTTCGATAAGATGTCGAACAAAGTCATAGTCAGTTTGCGAAGCGGCAGGAAATCCAACTTCGATTTCTTTAAAACCAACGGCGACAAGCAGTTTGAATAATCGCAGTTTTCTCTCACTGCCCATAGGTTCGATAAGGGCCTGATTGCCATCGCGCAGATCAACACTGCACCATATGGGTGGCTCTGTAATGGTTTGCGACGGCCAGGTGCGATCAGTCAATGCGACTGGTGCAAACGGTGGATATTTGCTGTTGGGGTCGATTTTCATTTGTATTAGCTCTTCAAAGTGTTAGCGGTAATTGATTGCGCTGGAGTGGCTTATTGCAGAACACACGCAAAGGTTCTGCAGCCGAATAAGTCGCGTCAGATCGGTCGCTGGGAACTTAGCCATTTGAAGCAGGGCCATTTGAAGCAGGGCCGCTTGAAGCTTGGTCGCCGGGAAAATGTCAGGAAAGATTTCCGTTACGGTTTCGGGCTTGTACTGCGTAAACATGCTGATCTCGCGGATTCGCCAGTTCGGTTACTGACGGTTGATGACTGATGCCCGAATGTTTGTCCGGGCGTGGCTAGCGTCGAACTCCCGGCTCCCCGATAGGGGCCGGGCGCATAAGCAGTAGTCGTCGTGCGCGAATAATCATAGGTAGAAGATTAACCACCCAGTGCCGTCTGGTCAAGGGTCTTGATCATCACAAGGGTCTTGCTTGTCCGGGGTTTCATCCGGGGTTTCGTCAGTTTTTTCTTCGGATTCAGGTAGCGTTTCCAAAAGTGGCCGGATCAATTTTTCCAACCCGTTTGCCTTGATTTCGTAGATTAGCGCCATTTGCTGGCCCAACCGACCCTTTGGGAAACCCTGTTGTTTGAACCAGACCACATAGGGCTCTGGCAAGTCGATAAGCCTGGTACCTTCAAACTTACCAAATGGCATACGTAATCCTGCGGCCTTGACGACCTCGTCGGAAAGAAAATCCAAGTCGATACTCATTGATTACCCGGCTTTGGTCCGAATTGCTGCTGTGCTTCGCCGTTCTCAAGTTTATCTGATTCAACCGACATGGCCGGTGGCCCGCCAAATACCCGCAAGTTCCGCGTGCGAAGCACCGGTTGTGTAACCGAGGCGACAAGTTCGCGCCAGATGAATAACAGACCGGAGATGACGATCACAAGACAGCCAAGCACAACATTCTGGTCAATCGGCTCATTAAACACCAATGCACCGTAGCCTATGGCCCAAAGCATTTGACTGTATTGCATTGGTGCGATGAACTGCGCTTCACAACTGCGAAACGCGTGAATCATCAGAATTTGTCCAAGCACACTGAGCAGGCCGATACCGCACATTTTCAACAGAGCAATCCCGGGCATGGGTTGATACACAAATATCAACAGACACCCACTGACCACGACATTGGCCAGCATGGGATACAACATGAGCGTCACACTATGCTCTCTTGAGCCAATTTTTCGTGTGACGACAGCCGAACAGGCAATACACGCAGCGGCAGCGAGAGCGGCCAGGTGCCCATATGAGAGATCAACGTTCAGTGGGCGCAGCACGACCAATATGCCAAACAGACCAAGCAAAATGGCAATCCACCGAATCAGCTTTACACGTTCACCCAGAACCGGAATTGATAGCAAGGTGATGAGTACCGGAGCTGAGAACAGCAGCGAGTACACTTGCGACAGTGGCAGCGTACTGAAGGCATAAAACACACTCAACAATGAGCCGACCATGAAAGCACAACGCAGGGCGACCAATCCGGGCAAGGCTGGCCTTAACGATATCTCACGGGTGTTAAGCGCCAACATGCCCACGAACGGAACAAAGCTGAAAAGCACAACGAAGAATACGATTTGAAATACCGGCACACCCGTTATGCTTTTAATCAAGGCATCGTGCAGGCTGAATATCGCGAATCCAGCCAGTGCGAGCCCAATACCGCGAAAAATGTCGGTCGAAGAAGACTGGGTACTCATTTGCAGATTGATGTATTCGTTATATAGTGCGGTTGAGAGCACTGCCGTATCGTGTGGCAGCGCGAGCGAACAAGGGCTTTTACATGCGCATCATAGCACCACTCATCATCGCACTCTTCGGAGCAGGCATCGGATTACTGGTGCATAAAATGTTTAGCAAAAGCTGGCTGGCACCACCTGTCGCCGCAATAATAGGTGGCATCGGTGCGTTTGCCGGACTGGTTGTCAGAGACGCATTGGATGCAACAATAATTTCCAGCGATCAGTTGTTTGATTCGCTAATGGCTGCATTGTTAATGGCGCTTATCGTGAGCCTGATAGCCCATATTGTTACTAGCTATATCTGGTTGAACAATCAGGAGGAAGATTAATCAGACTCGTACTTGCCGAACAGCTCATTAAGTCGCCCCACAAGGTAACGAAGGCTAATCGGCTTTTCCATGCACTCGGTTCGATCGATTGTCGAACACCACTGCTCCAGCAGCTCAATGTTACTCTCGCTAACCAGAAACATAATTGGCGCACGACTCTGAAACTGATCTGCAATGGTGTCAATCAACTGCTGACCGTCCATTTTCGACAGTGAGTTATCAGTGATCAATACATCGTACTTTTGTTTACGCAACATACCCAGCGCTACGTCTGCACTGAGGGCTGTATCAACTTCATAGCCGTTACGATCCAAACTAAGCTTCATCACACGCAACACGTGCGCCTGATTATCAACCAGCAGGATACGCTTCATCTGATTTGCTGACACGCTCGGGTATGCTGATTTGCACGCGTGAAAGTCGGATTGTTGAATGTTTGCTGCCATGGTTTTTTCTATCACGCCTCTTCGGGCACGTTCTGAAGCGGTTAACGGTCAGCCATTGGCTGAACTTTCATTCTGATCAAAAAAGCTAGAGCGCACTTCACAGCGCAAATGTTGTTGCTGTGAGTCGCTTCGCACCACAACTTTATAAACGAGACCCGGTGCACAAACAGGTATCCGGCACAGCTTTCGCCGCGAAGGGTATCGAAATCCGTGATTCAACGGTTAAACTATCGCCTGTTCCAACTCCTCGTGACGGATTCAATGACAAATATCTACCTTGTTCGGCATGGTCAGGCTTCGGCTGGCACCGATAACTATGACCGCCTCTCGGCACTGGGTATCAAGCAGGCGGAATTACTCGGTCAGTATTGGAAACAGGGAGAATTTAGTGTCCCGGTAGCTTTCAGCGGCTCACTTGAACGCCAGCAGCACACAGCAAACCTTGCTTTGGATAGCCTGGCGGATCAGCCTGAAGTTAAAACGCTGGACGCACTGAATGAGTATGACCACCACATTGTCGATGAGCTTTTCGGCGGTGGTTTAACCAGCGATAGCGGCATGAATCTGCGCTTCGATCAGTATCTTGAAATCATGCAGCGCTGGAGGGATGCAACACTGACTCAGTCAGATATTGACGCGGGTGCAACCAGCTGGGAATCGTTTTCTGAACGCGGATGGCAGGGAGTCAGAAATGCTGTAGCGTCAAGTGATGACAAAACTCTGGTGTTCTTTACATCCGGTGGCGTCATTGCCACCATTTTACAAAAAGTGATGGGGCTTGGATTCGAATCCACGATGCACGCAATCTGGCAAACGCGCAACGCATCAGTAACGCGTTTGCATATTGATAAAGCCAGTGTGTCGCCCAACAATGCCTGCGTAGTTGATTACAACAGCATTCCACATTTACAACTGCATCATGACAAAACCTTGATTACGCTAATTTAGGCGTTACGCAACAGACTGTTTACCTGCATTGGTTAAGCGCGGAAATGCCTGACCGTCTTCACTGAATACATGGCAGTCATCCTGTACAACTTGAATTTCAACAGCATCTCCACTGTCGCTGATATCCAGACCTGAACGCTGTACCACGAAATTGTCCATACCACCGCATCGGCCGTACAAATAAGTGCTGCCCCCGAGCCGCTCCGCAACATCGACATTCATTGGCAGAACAAAATCACCGGTGGCTTTGCCCAGATCTTCAGGACGTACGCCAACCGTGACCGCCGCACCAGCTTGCCCGTTCGACGCATCGACCGGAACCGATATGGTGGTGCCACCGTCGAGTTCAACTCGCGCCTGACTGGCAGTGCCTTCAACCAATTTGCCCTGCATAAAATTCATCCGTGGTGAACCAATAAACCCAGCAACGAACAGATTTTGCGGATGGTGATACAACTCCAGCGGTGAGCCTACCTGCTCAACCACCCCACCGCGCAAAACAACAATTTTGTCTGCCATAGTCATGGCTTCAACCTGATCGTGCGTTACGTAAATCATGGTTGCACCAAGTTGCTTGTGCAAACGTGCAATCTGCAATCGCATTTCCACCCGCAGCTCAGCATCCAGATTTGACAGAGGCTCATCAAACAGAAATACATCGGGATCACGCACAATGGCGCGCCCTATTGCTACCCTTTGTCTCTGCCCACCAGACATATTCTTGGGTTTTCGATCGAGCAATTGCTCAAGCTGCAGTGTCTTCGCTGCGGCAAGCACTTTTTCATCAATAATATTTTTGTCAACGCCGTTCATGCGCAATCCAAAGCCCATGTTCTCGGCCACGTTCATGTGTGGATACAACGCATACGATTGAAACACCATGGCAATGCCTCGATCGACTGCTGCAACATCGGTTACATCGCGATCACCGATATGTATTTCACCTTCACTTAACTCCTCAAGTCCGGCGATCATTCGCAGCAAGGTTGATTTTCCACACCCGGAAGGCCCGACAAAAACAATAAACTCACCACTATCAAGCTTCAGATCGATACCGTGTATAACAGTTAAATCACCAAAGCTTTTTACTGCTCCCTTGAATTCAACGTTTGCCATGATGTCTGCCCCTGATTTGTTGCGAGTGCGATGAATATTTAGTGCGATGAACTATCAAAATCGCCAGTGCGTGGTGCCAAACGACGAGAAACTTCGGCCGCTGCTGCAATAAGCGGCTCTTTCCATTGCACCAGCTCGTCAACACTGACTCTGAACGTTGGTGCGGTAATACTGATACCTGCTATGGCCTGTCCGGCATGATCAACGATTGGCGCTGCGATGCAATTAGTTCCCAGAAAATGCTCTTCCAGATCGAGAGCGTACCCGCGTTCACTGATTTGTTCCAGATCTCTGCGTAACTCAGGCAAGCTGGTCACCGTATTAGGTGTATACCGAGCAAACGATATTCTCGAGATAATACTTTCCTGACGATCAGTCTCACACCATGCCAAAAGCACTTTTCCAGTACCGGAACAGTACACCGGTGACTTGTTTCCTACGCTGATCGATAAGCGCACACTTTGGGTACTTTCCACATGATCGATTACAACTGCATGGGTATCAGCATGAACGGCAATCTGGACTGTCTCCCCACTAAGCGCATTCAATGCAAGCAACTGATCGCGAGCCAGCATCCTTATATCGGAACGCGTCCAGACCCGGTTGGCCATTTCAAGAATCCGGTAGCCGGCGTTGTATGTCATCGCACGATCATCAAACAGAACGAATCGCTCTTCAATAAGCTCATTGACGAAACGGTGTAGAGTCGCTTTGGGCAGACCGGAACGTTCTTCCAACTCTGAAAATCGCAAAGGACCTTCCGCAACCAGCAAATCGAGCAGACGAATTGCTCTAACAACGCCGCTGGCGGCTCTTTTTGTCGCCGGAACGTTCATCGCTTTGCGGTCCGATTCCGATTTATCGTGTTTTTTTGAATTGACACCCATTGCGCGCTGCTTTTATAATTTTGGAACATTGTTCCATTGTTTGTTCTGAAGTGCAAATGCACTGACAAAGTTTTAGGGCTACCAACATAGCGAATGTCCAGAAATCCTGCCTTTTTTCGTCTCGATGGTACTTCATCGAGTTTGTTGGTCGCCAATCATAAGGAATGGCCGGCTATCGCCTGGTTTGGTGAGCTTCTCGATACAAACATCGATGATCATATGCTTGCTCATCATGATGACACCGCGCATAGCTTCGGCACGCTTGACGCTGCACCCCCACTGAGCCTGTTTCCTCAGTCAGCAACTGGCTTCATGGGCTCACCTGCCCTGATCGGACACCGGCAAACAGCCAGTCAGGCGGTCTGCTTCGCACTAAAAAGCATTGAACATACCGGCCACACCATAAACATCGTTCTTGAAGACCACATTAGCGCTTTGCAGCTGAACGTGTGCCTTAGCCTGGATCCGACAAGCGACGTTGCATGCATTGCAACCAGTCTTCTGAATAACGGTAGCGATGACTTCTATGTCGATTGGCTGGCCAGCGCAACGCTGCCGTTGCCAAACCACCTGACGCAGTGCATCACTCAACACGGACGTTGGGGACTGGAAAATCAAAGTCATACACGAACCATCGGTCCGGGCCGTATTGATATAAGTAACCAGCACGGCAGAACGGGTCACGAACATACGCCCAATGTCATTTGCGCAAGCGATGACCTGTCGATTGACCATGGGGATGCGCTGTTCGTTCATTTAGGCTGGAGTGGCAATTACAGCTTTCGCATCGAACAGCTAAACAATAGCGTTGCGTATCTGCAAACCGGTGTATTGCTAAATCCGGGTGAAGAGGTTGTGACACCGGGTGGAAGTTTGCATTGTCCAAAGGTGTATTTCACTAAGGGTGACGGTTTAAATCAGTGCACCCAACGTTTTCATCGTTTCGCAAGACAAAACGTTCTACCACTCTGGACACGCAAAACTCGACCTGTACATGCCAATAGCTGGGAGGCGATGTATTTTGATCTTAACGACAACGATCTGAAGCTACTGGTAGACGCAGCTGCAAAAATCGGTGCCGAGCGATTTATCCTCGACGATGGCTGGTTCATCAACCGCCGTGATGATACTGCTGGTCTTGGCGACTGGACTGTCGACGAAACGGTTTTCCCGAACCGGCTAAAACCACTTGTCGAGCATGTTCGATCCCACAATATGCAGTTCGGCTTGTGGTTTGAACCAGAAATGGTTAACCCCGATAGCAATCTTTACAGAGATCACCCGGACTGGGTTTTACATTTCACTGATCGAGACACACCGCTTGGTCGTGGACAACTGGTGCTGGATGTTGCCCGAAAAGATGTTAGTGAATATTTATTTAACTGCATAAGCGCTCTGGTGACTGAATACCAGATTGACTACATCAAATGGGACATGAATCGAGATCTGGTCCTGGCCGGTGACGGCATAAATTACAAAGCCAGTAAACAGCCTCCTGCCGTCTATGCGCTTATGCAGAAACTCAACAATGCGCACCCCGATCTGGAAATCGAATCCTGCGCTTCCGGTGGGGCTCGTTGTGATTTTGGTGTGTTAGCTCAAACGGGACGCGTATGGGCATCGGACAATATTGATCCGCTGGCAAGAACAACCATTCAACAAGGCTTTTTGCGATTCTTCCCGCCAGAAATAATGGGTGCGCACGTTGGACATCAGCATGCACACCTGACCGGCAGGCACACCAATCTGCATACTCGAGCCATCGTCGCGCTGCAAGGCCAGTACGGATTTGAACTGGACGCACGCGTTCTCGATGAACAAGACATAGCAACACTACAACACTACACCGATTTGTATAAAAAGCACCGAGCCTGGCTAAACGATGCAACCTATTGGCAATTACCTACCAACAATACGCTTTTAATGGCTAACGGCCTTGTGGCCGAATCGAAGGAACAGGCTTTGTTCAGTGTTGTTCTGCTCGACAGCCTCAGTGAGAGTCGGCCTGGTTGTCAACGCTTGCGAGGACTGGATCCGAGCTTACATTATCGTGTCCAGCTTGCGAGTAGCAACCTTGAGCAGTTAGCTCCGTTTAACAAGATTCTGCCTGAATGGTGCACCGAAACAATCGTTACCAGTGGCGCATTGCTGAGCTCAATCGGTTTGTCTTTACCGGTCATGCCACCACAATCTGCTTTGCTACTGCATTGCTCTGTTGAGAAAAACCTGTCATGAGCATCGAGCAACTCAACGGATTTAATACCGAAAGACTACTTGAGCGCTTTCATGAAAAATTCGGCACGCACCAGAATCGCGTAGAGCAATTTTTTGCACCCGGCCGAGTCAATCTGATCGGAGATCATACCGATTATACCGGGGGTTTTGTGTTCCCATGCGGCATAGACAGTGGCAGCCTGTTGCTCATCCGCCGAACACAGGATAACCAGTTCAGACTAGCCTCTACCAACTTCGATATGCTAGCGCAACTATCGAAAGATCAAATTAATAAAACCTACGGAGACAATTGGATAAATTATCCACTTGGAGTAGTTGATCAATTCCGGCAACGCGGGTTTGACATCGACGGTATCGATTGTCTCTACTCCGGGAATGTGCCCAACGGCGCCGGACTCAGTTCTTCTGCATCAATTGAAGTGGTAACCGCTTTTGCGATCAATGAGATTTTTTCCTGCGGTCTATCGCTACTTGAGCTGGTCAAAATGGCACAAGCTGCCGAAAATGATTTTGTCGGTATGCAGTGTGGCATCATGGATCAGTTTGCGGTGGCCATGGCGCAGGAAAACCACGCCATTTTATTGAACTGCGCAAGCCTTGAACACCGACAGATCCCTCTTTCGATGAAAGAGCACGCCATCGTTCTGGCAAACACGAACCAGCGTCGCGAATTGAATGAATCGGCTTATAACGATC